>NZ_JAEDXV010000006.1:0-178213 GCF_036877645.1 Terriglobus sp. ADX1 | reverse complement strand
GCAGTCCAGACCAGCCTTTACCGCAGCGCTGTCGCCGAAAATCATGGTCGTCTGATTGAGGAAGACCACGCTCATGCCAGCAGCACCCATCGGATACACGCTGTAGTTTCGCACCATGGTCGGCTTGGTCTTCTGCTTGACCCAGTTCGCCTGGATGGAAGCCGTGTTGAACTGGCCCTGCGCCACACCAAGCGTCCGCGTGTTGTTGCTGCCGCTACCACCGGGAATTCGGAAAGCCGCAAAAGCAAGTGTTTCCGTATCGCGATCCACCTTGAGACCGCTGGTTTTCAGCGCTGTTTCCAGGCGAACCAGTTCCGGCGGCATAATGCGCTGTTTCAGGTTCATGGCCGCAGGCGAAGCCTGCATGGAACGGTAGTCCACCACGATCAACTGCTGTATATCCTTAGGGATAGACGCTTTTGCATCGCCGCTCAATTGCGCTGCATGCGCCGCTCCTGCGGTCAGAACCGCAACCAATCCCATCAGCACTGTCCGTGCCATCTTCATTGCCTACTGCCTCCGTGCCACAACTTCTCTTATTTTAGACGTGCGCTGCAGAAACCGGTTCAGGCCACGCAAGGGGCCGAGACAGCTTCCGTTCCAGTACTTTTTCGTCCGGGTGGAACTCATTGGTTTGACGCAGCCATTCCGGTAGCGTTTCGCGGGCAATGATGGGGGCACATGCAGCCTCTGGAATCAGGCCGATGAGTTCACCCTCTGCCGTAGCGATGCCCATGCGCTTGGCCACGCGGCATACGGCTGCGTGGACCCGTTCGACAGGAGACGCATGGAAGTCCGTGATGTTCATGGAAACCTGCGCACGTCCGCCGACCAAGACTCCCATGGCCTTTACGCCCACCATGCCGCCGTTGGAGGCGCGCAATTCTTTGGCGATGGCGCGGGCCGCGTGCAGATCCGTGCTGTCCAGAAAGATGTTGTAAGCGATGAGGAACTGGCGAGCGCCTACAGCAACAGCTCCGGCAGAGGGATGGAGTTCGCCCAGACCCACATCAGGATGACGCGAGGAATCACGGCGAACGGCATCGCGAATACCTTCAAACTGGCCTCGGCGCACTTCTTCCAGGCGCATGCGATCCGGTCGCATGGCGGCTGCCTCATAGAAATACACGGGCACGCCAAAACGCCGCCAGATTTCCAGGCCTGCATGGTGTGCAAGTGACGCGCACTGGCCCAGGGAGTAATGGGCCACCGGAACAAAGGGAACCACATCCGCCGCGCCAATACGGGGATGCACGCCTGCCTGCTTTGTCAGATCGATGAGCTGGGCTGCGCGTCCCACTCCTCGAATGGCGGATTCTGCTACAGCTTCCGGCGATCCTGCAATGGTGACAACGCTACGGTTGTGTGTTGCGTCCATGGACCAGTCCAGAAGGCTTACACCGAAGACCTTCATGGACTGCACAATCTCGCGCACAATGCGCTCGTTACGTCCCTCAGAAAAGTTTGGAACGCATTCGACGATCGGTTCGTTCGTCGACGGGGGAGTTGCTTCGTACTGCTTTTCTGCCATCACTTCGAAACTTCTACATCCTGCCTATTTCCACCATGTGTAACCGATGGAAAATTGCACACTGGCATTCACGCCAGGGTTGCGGTCGCCCAGAGAGGCCGACGAAATATGTACTGCGTTCGCCCCAAAATCCAACGAACGGTTGGGCTGCAGAAAGTAATGAAGACCAACGCCACCCTGCGGCGTGAAGTTCCAGACACTGGCGTCAGAGTTCGGTCCCATGTTCTGCAGATTCACTTCGCCCTGACCATACGCCGGATACTTATGATTCGTCCAGAGAACGCCGCCTGCTGCCTGAGCCCAGGGCATGATCCGGTGGCCGTGGGTGAAGTTCCAGCGCAGGATGATCGGTGTGACAGAGACGCCATGGAAGGTGCCACCGACGGTATACGGGCCTACGCAATTGAAGACGTTCGGGTTAGGCGTACCCGTGCAGGAATAACGCTGGAATGTGGGCGTATTCGATTGCCAGTACGGGAAGACCTCCACCGCGTACTCAAAGTTGCCTTTGAAGAGTCCGCTGCCGTACTCGGGTGTGAGCACCTTACCAAGATGGCCGCCTGCCATGAAGAACTGGAAGTCATCGCGCTGATCGGTGACACCTTTACCGCCCTGAAACAGGACACCCATCTCCCACGGCGTATGTTTTGCCGCTGTGCTTACGGGCGATTCATTGGGCGCCATCTGACCGAATGCTGCAAGGGGGAACAGTCCCGCTACCGCTGCAAGAACCAAACGTTTTACCTGGGACATTCCACTCCTTCTTCCAGTGACAAGAGCAAAGCCGCCGGTATGCGGCGGCCGTTTGCCCTTATGTTCTCAATTGATTTACGCGGTAACCGCGGCTTCATCCATGTCGAAGTTGCTGTAGACGTTCTGCGAATCGTCCAGATCTTCCAGCACTTCCAGCAGACGCATCATTGCGTTTGCCTGCGAACCTTCCAGCTTCTGGTAGGTGCTGGGGATCATGGTGACTTCTGCATGTTCCGGCTTGAAACCAGCCTTTTCAACGGCTTCCTTCACGGCAACGAAGTCCTTGGGCGTGGTATAAATCTCCCAGTTCTCGCCTTCGTCGTTCAGATCGTCTGCGCCAGCTTCCAGAACTACTTCGGTCAGCTTCTCTTCGTCCGCGCTGTCCTTGGCAATGACGATGATGCCCTTCTTGGAGAACATGTAACCCACTGAGCCGGTTTCGCCCAGGTTGCCACCGTTCTTGCTGAAGGCATGACGGATTTCGCTGACAGCGCGGTTGCGGTTGTCCGTAAGCACGTCCACGATGACCGCGACGCCGCCGGGACCGTAGCCCTCAAAGGTGATTTCCTCGTAGGTAAGGCCTTCAATTTCGCCCGTGCCGCGCTGAACGGCCCGCTTGATGTTATCGGCGGGCATGTTCTCAGCCTTGGCTGCCAAGATGGCCGTGCGCAGACGCGGATTGCCATCGGGATCGCCGCCACCCTGCTTTGCTGCGACTGTGATTTCCTTGATCAGACGGGTGAAGACCTTGCCGCGCTTGGCGTCAGCTGCGCCCTTCTTATGCTTGATGGTTGCCCATTTTGAGTGGCCTGACATGGAACAAAACCCTGCTCTTTCCTATGATTCAACGCGTTTCGCCAGAAGCGGACGCAACAGGAAAAGTATAGCAAGCCGCAGTGTTATTGCACCTGTGCAGGTGTAGCCACCGAAGCTTCCTCTGCAGCCGACAATATGGGACGCAGATCGAGCGGACGGGTGACCATGCGAATGTTGCCGTTGGCATCCAGTGGCCACTCTTCCTTCGGTCGGTCCCAGTAGAGTTCCACGCCGTTGCTGTCCGGATCTGCGAGATAAATGGCTTCGCTTACGCCGTGGTCCGACGCTCCGTGGATAGGAACGCCTGCATTCAGCAGACGCTGTAGCGCCTTGCCCAGTTCCGCGCGCGTGGGATACACGATGGCAAGGTGGTACAGGCCAGTGGTACCTGCGGCAGGCGGCTGTCCGCCCTCGCTTTCCCAGGTGTTCAGGCCAATGTGATGGTGGTATCCGCCGGCAGAGATGAATGCAGCGCTATTGCCAAAGCGCTGGATAATCTCAAAGCCAAGGACCTCGTGATAGAACCACAGGGCGCGATCCAGGTCTGCCACCTTCAGGTGAACATGACCTATGCGCACGCCGGGATGTATTGCGTCACTCATAGCCTTTTAGATGATTCGACGTCGAAATGGATGCGAATTGTACGTTACGGCGTTATAACGGTGTGCATCTGAGTTAGTCAGATATTCAGTCGCGTAGTGCTGCAACACTTTGATTGAGGACTTCTGCTTTGAAACGCATTTCCATTGCCGTTCTGCTGCTGATCCTCGTTGTTGGAGGTGCCTGGTACGCATACGTCGCCCTCTCTACGACGGACGACGACACGCCGGATACTCCACTGGCGCAGGTTCCTCTTACATTTGACGATCAGGTTGTTATGGCGAATCTCGCCTGCGGCGGCCATGCCAGTGTGGATGCCAAGAAAGCCATCGCGTGCAGTACGTGTCCTCCGGGGTCTGATTTTGCCGGCGCCAGCAATGGGCCAGATGCCGGATGGAGCAGCGGCGGCGTGTTGACCGGAAGTTTTACGGCACCGGGTATGGATGAGGCGTTAATGCGCGCATCCGGTTGCGAATCACATGCAAATAATATGGGCGGCGATTTTCTTTTTCGCAGGAACGGGAGCAAGTGGTCACTCGTTCGTTATGCAAAATCCGCCATTGCAGATGACAAGTGCCTGAAGGCGCTGTGGGGACAGGGCAGAGATGCTGTGATCTGCGAGAGCGGTGACATGCATCAGGGAATTGCCAGCAGCGGCGTGCAGTTGATGACCTTTGACGCGGCCCAGCCATCCTTGCCGATGGACAAGGATCTTTATCGGAAGGTGAACTTCGTCGTTGCAGAAGACAGCAGCGGAAATTGCGGCTTTCCGATGGGGAATCCGCAACAGACACTGCAATTCGACAAGGTGGATCGTGCCTACCTGGTGCCTACGGATACCAGTCGGCCAAGTGTGACAGTGAAGGTGACATTGGCACGCGCAAAGGCGGGTAAACGGGGCGTGGCAACCTGTCCTGCGGCGCAACCGGAGAGCTACACCGTCACCTGGAAAAACCTCGGCGACCATTTCGAGGCCGCCGAGGGGTACGTTTCGTTAGCAGCGCGGGCTGCTGATACTTGTTGTGATCTGATGGTCGCATCGCGCGTGGAACCGATTCGCTACTAAAGGATTTCCGGAGCGAACAGTTCGTCGTACGTTTCGCGACGCCGAATCAGTCGCGCCTTGCCGTCTTCAATCAGAACCTCTGCCGGACGAACGCGCGTGTTGTAGTTGGAGCTCAGAGAAAGGCCGTAGGCTCCGGCGTCGAGTATGGCGATAAGGTCGCCCTGCTCAGTCTGCTGCAACGCGCGCGAACGGGCGAAGAAGTCGCCACTCTCGCATACCGGGCCTACGATGTCTGCTTCTTCCGTGGCTGCGGCTTCATTGAGAACGACCGGCACGATCTCGTGGTGCGCCTGATACAGCGCTGGACGAATCAAGTCGTTCATGGCTGCGTCGACGATGGTGAATTTCTTGTCGCCGTTAGCCTTGCGATACAGCACACGCGTCAACAAAGCACCTGCCTGACCGACGAGGAAGCGACCGGGTTCGAGCAACAAGTGGACATCCATCTTGCCGAGCGCGGACTGTAACGCGGCGGCATACTTCTGAACCTGCTGCGTTGCGTCAAAGGTCTTGTCGCCATACTCAATGCCGAGACCGCCACCTGCGTCGACGTTGCGGATATTGTGACCGTCTGCACGCAGTTCACGCACAAGGCTCAACGTCTTCTCAAGCGCTTCGGCGAAGGGTTCTACCTGACGGATCTGCGAACCGATGTGAACACTGACGCCTGTAGCTTCAATGGAAGGGAACTGCGCTGCACGAGCGTACACGGCACGTGCCAACTGAATGCCAATGCCGAACTTGTGTGCGCTGAGGCCGGTGGAGATGTAGGGATGCGTCTCTGCGGAAACATCCGGGTTCACGCGCAGAGCAATGCGCGCTTTCTTGCCGAGAGCCGCCGCCCGCGAGGCGAGCAATTCCAGCTCCGGTTCGCTCTCCACGTTGAATTGCAGGATGTCTGCGGCGAGTGCTGCGTCCATCTCTTCGGCGGTTTTGCCCACGCCGGAGAAGACGACGCGCGATGCCACTTCTGGTCCGCCTGCTTTGAGCACGCGAGCAAGTTCGCCGCCGCTGACAATGTCAAAGCCACATCCTTGCGCCGCGAGCATTTTGAGAATGGCGAGCGAGGAATTCGCCTTCACCGCATAGCAAACAGTGTGCGGTGTACCGGTGAAAGCGCTTTGAAACAGCCCAGCGCGTTCGGAGATCTGTTTTGCGGAGTACACATACAACGGCGTGCCGAAGGTGTCGGCCAGCCCTGCTACATCAACGCCATCACATACGAGTCTTTGCCCGGAGTAGGCAAACGGTCTTCCCTGATCCATAGATTCCAGAGTAACCGCTCGCAGCCTCTTACGAGGTTGCGGGCGGTTCTGCGGGAGGTACGGGAGGCGTGTTTCCCTGATAGGGATGGGAGTATTGCGGCGGATAATTCGCTGGCGGAGGCTGCGGTGGGTACTGGCCGGGATACGTCGGTGGATAGGTCATGCCCAGCGGCTCTTCCGGAATGACGATCCAGCAAACGATATACGCCAGGATTCCGCCGCCGCCGAACAGAACCAGCAACACCAGAACGAGTCGAACCGTGGTGGGGTCCCATCCGTAGGAGCGAGCAAACGCAGCACAGACACCAGCGACCTTGCGGTCATAACGAGGACGAATCAATGGACCGTACATGACGAAAACCCTCCCTTATGCGGCGTGTGGCTATTCTGCCACTAAGTAAGCCGTTGGGAAAGATTACGCAATGAACAGGTCGCTGGTTCCGTAACGTTTACGCGCGAAACGCTAGTTGCCGCTGTAAGGCGACTTCATGTATTTGCGCGCTGCATCGGCCTGCGTCTGATCACCGCCGGGAGCGGCAGCCTTCTGGTATTGCGCTACGGCTTCATTGCGGCGACCGAGTTTATCCAGCATCATGCCTGCGTTCAGGTTGGCACGTTTTCGCATCCAGTCGCTGCAGTTGGGCTGGTTTGCAGCGTTCAGATAGCTGGTGGCGGCATCCTGCACCATCCCTTGTCCACGCTGTGTTTCTGCCAGCCCAAACCATGCAAGCTGCAGCCTCGGTTCAATGAAATAACCCGGCTTTTCCGAGTCCGCAAGAACGGCTTTGTAGATAGCGATAGCCTGTGGGCCGTGACCGGCGTCCTTCATCAGGTTGCTCTCTTCCAGACGGAAGAGAAAGTCATGCGGATATTTCTGCGCCAGCTTCTGCGATACGGCGTAGGCTTCGTTATATCGCTGATCGTGGCGCAAAAAGAGCGACAGCGCTGTTTGTGATTCCACGCTGGTCACGGTGCCGTGTGCAGCGGATTCGCGCAGCAGATTCAGACCATCTTCCTTGTTGCCGCCAATACCTGCGATGCCCACCAGAATGCGCACGAAGCGCGGGAGGCTGGCTACTGCGAACTTCTGAATGCCAATGGCCATCTTGGCGTCGGTATAGTTAGGATCGAGCTTCAGAACCTGTTCGCTGTCGTTACGCGAGGAGAGTCCCTGGCGCGCAGCGCCGGTAAAGCTGTGATCGGCAAGCGTCATCCATGCCGCGTGCATGCCCTTGGCATAACCTCGCGCAAAATACGCGTCTTTGTCGTTGGGATTTGCTTTAATGCGTGCATCGGCAAGACTGATGGCGCGGTCTGTCAGATCATCAATGTGCTTGCGCACACTGTCCGGAATATCGGATTTGTGGCCAGAGCTGAGGAAATGCTCGTGCGCGTAATAGGTGGTATCCAGCAGATCCTGCCGATACAGTTCGCGGAAGATCGTATCCATCAGGATGTAGCCAGCGGCCATTGGATCCTGCGGATGTTCGCGCTGGACGGCCTCAAAACGCTGCATGGCACCGTCGTAATCGAGGATGTAGAAACGCTGGAATCCTTCGCGCACCGTGGGGTCGTTGTTCAGGGGATAGGTGTCGTTCTGCGCGTTTGCGGTGCCAAGGAGCACCAGGGAAGCCAATGCCGTAGTCAGGAATTTCTTTCGGATCGTCACACCAAGGTAGACGCTGATATATCGCTTCCGGCTGCGTGTGATCTGTTTTGATTGACGGGGCCCTTGCGACGGCATATTTTTATTCGCACCTTTGGGAGTTATTGGAAAATGACACGCGGCGAACTTCTGCACTTACTGATCGGACAAGGACGGACCCGTGGGTTCGAGTTCCGCCGGTGGTTTGTGCAGAATACCGGAGAGACGTGGAACAGCTATGCAGACGCGCTGCAATGGCTGGCAAAAGGCAAGCGTGCGCACATGCTTTTGTTCTCTCATGAGTTCGCGAAACACTTCTTTCAGAGCGGAGAACGTATCCAATACGTGGTGGAACCGCAGACGTTTGAGCGTGTCACGACGAACGGCCGCAGCCTTACTGTGAATCGCAAAGCTCATCTGCGGCATTCGAGCAGGGAAGATGTGTGGCGGTTTCATCTGCGCGAGATGGCGGCACGAGCAGAACCTCTGCATTACATTCGCCGATTCCTGATTACAGAAGAGACAATGGTAGCGGTGTCACGGCCACCTGTTCAGGCTATTGACGAAGACGACTACGACAACGAGAATCTGGTTCGCGACATCGCCTAGACGAAACTACTTCGCGGAGATCCCTAGTTCCGTCAACGCATGGCGGGACGCCTTATCGTGGTCACCACCGGGATCGAGCTTCAAGCACTCCTGATAGTTCGCCACCGCTTCATCGCGATGCTTCAACTTTGAAGCTGCCTCGGCCAGATAAAAACGTGCGTCAGGGTCTTCGGGGTCGTAGCTGACGGCATCCTTGAAACGCAGATACGCGCCCTGCGTGTTGCCGGTGTCCATGTAGTATTTGCCGACCTTGATGTCGTCGGGGACGCGTGTTTTGTCCAGCTTTTCGCGGATGACCTCGCTGCTGTCCTTGGCACCGTAGTTCTTCAGGGGAGCAGCCTTTACCGGCGCATTGGGTGCCTCGGTGGTCGGGGCTACATCGCTGTCGTCATCGGACGAACTAGAGCTCGAACCGCTACTGCTGGAACCGGAGCTGGAACTGGAACCGCCTGCGGCATCATCGCTGTTGCGAGGGATATGCATAGGCTTTTCCGACGATGCGGGAGGGTCGGGAACAGGGTCGGTGGGCATTTGCGGCAGACCGTTCGGATTCGCGGCTTGAGCCGGAGGAGCGGAGGGGGTCCCTTCCGCATCGCCACCGTGCTTGGAGTCTTCCGTCGGGAAGGGAAACTGGTCGTGCATCGACTGCGGCTGGCTGGATGAGCCCGATGCGTCGGATGAAGATTGGGCGTTATTGCAGGCGGTGTCCTTCGGCTTGCACTTCTTCGCAGGCTTGGTGTCCTGCTGCGCGACGGCCAGACTGCAGCAGAGCATTACGGCGGCAAGCGGAAGGAAACGACGGATGGAAGCGCGCTGAAACATGGTCTGTCATCAGCTTAGACGCAGGTGGTGCGGAAGTGCACCTGTATCCTCACGGGCAATTGCCGTATACTCGCGCAACGATGCTCCCACGGTTGATCCTTCGTTCCTCGCCGGTCCACGGCTGCGGCTGTTACACCCTTGACCCCATTCGCAGCGGTGCGCGTGTGGCGGAATACGACGGCCCGCGCATGACCAAAGCCGAAGCGGATGAACGCTATGCAGATCGTGACATCACCTATCTCTTTGGCGTGCAGGATCGTGACACAGTCATCGACGGCTTCGGAACGGCCATGTTCATCAACCATTGCTGCGAGCCGAACTGCCAGACGGAAGAGGATGAAGAGGGACACGTCTACATCCTTGCGCTGCGAAATATTGCCGCCGGGGAAGAACTGACCTACGAGTACCACCTCTACGACTCCGACGAAGATGATCAGCCCTGCTACTGCAGCACGGATGCCTGCCGCGGAACCATGTTCAGCGAGGCGGAAGTGCGGCGACGGAAGAAGTTGGGACTGCCCATGACGCTGAAGAAGCCGGTACGGCGGAAGTAGCGGCCGGTTCTCCCACAGCGCAGGACGGTACACTAACCCTGATATGCCGTATCAGGTTCTTGCCCGCAAATATCGTCCGCAACGCTTCGCTGATGTGGCGGGGCAGGACCATGTCACCCGAACGCTGCAGAACGCGCTGGAACAGGGCCGCATTGCGCATGGCTACATCTTCAGTGGGCATCGCGGTATTGGTAAGACGACCATCGCACGCATCCTTGCCTGTGCGCTGAACTGCCACAACACCATTGGTTCTCCCGAGCGCCCCACGCCGGAACCGTGCCTGAAGTGCGATGCCTGCCTGGAGATTCGTGCGGGCAATGCGGTCGACGTCATTGAAATTGACGCCGCCACGAATCGCGGCATCGACGAGATTCGCGAACTGCGCGATGCGGCGCGTTATCGCCCGGCGCGAGATCGCTTCAAGATTTACATCCTAGACGAAGCGCACCAGATCACCGATGCCGCTTTTAACGCGTTGCTGAAGACGCTGGAGGAGCCGCCCGATCACATCGTCTTCATGATGGCGACGACGGAGCCGGAAAACATTCCGCAGACCATCCGTTCGCGCTGCCAGCACTTCAGCTTTCATGCGGTAAAGCTGGACGACATTCTGGGTGAACTGCGCGGCATTGCAACGCATGAAGGTGTCGCTGCAGATGAAGCAGCGCTGTCGCTTCTGGCTGAAGCAGGCGACGGCTCCATGCGCGATGCGCTTTCGATCATGGATCAGGCGATTGCGTCGGCTCCCGTGGTTGACGGCAAGGCGCAACTGAGTGCTGCTGAAATCCGCGAACTGATGGGCACGGTGCCCAACACAGTTTTTGAAGAGATTCTGGAATCCGTTGCGCGCAACGATGCCGCGACCGTGCTGACCACAGCCGGACGGCTTCTGGATGCAGGCAATTCGCCGTCACAGATTGCGCGGCAGTTTGTGCGTTATCTGCGCAATTGCGTCGTAGCAAAGATTGCCTCGCTTACGGAAGATGAAAACTCCAGCGACCTGCTGCAGATCAGCCCGGATGAACGCCGCCGCGCTGTGCGGAGCGCGTTGCTGTTCACGGAAGAAGAACTGACGCGTTTCCTGAACGTGATGCTGCGCACGTTCGACGACCTCGGCTTCCGACAGGAACAGCGGTTGCACCTGGAGATGGGGCTGATCAAGCTGGTGCACCTGCAACGTCTGGTGCCGGTGGAAGAGTTTCTCGCGCAACTGCCGAAGACAACGGGCAATCCCACACCGCGTGTTCTGCCGCCGCAGCGCGCTGCCGTTCCCGCTGCTTCTGCGCCTGCTCCACGGCCATCTGCCGCACCGTCGCGCTTCAGCGGAACGCCTGAAGCTGCTGCTCCGCGCACGCAAGCGGCTCCTGCGCCTTCCATTGCAACTTCGCCCTTCGCTTCCAGTACCGTGGAGTCATCGGCGCGCCCCGTGGCGAGCGTGATCTCGCAGCCGCAGACGGAAGGGAACCTCGCACTGGCTCCCGAACCGGTAAAAGAGCCTGCGAATGTCTCGCCGCTGGCCCAGCCCGGCGTCATCACCATGCCGGAGCCCAGCACGGGGTTGAATACCCATGTGCCGCCATCGCCTATCGTTCTGGAAGAGCCGGTTGCAATCTCCGCTCAGGCCGATGAGAGCTACGATCCTTCCTGGGAGAGCATGACGCCTCCTGAAGCTGATCCAGAGGCCACAGAGCCCGCATCGCAGCCGGTAGCAACCAACTCTGCCGCTGCTGGTACGGCCGAGTTGCAAGCTGCAGCAGTCGAGGCTCTCTTTGCGACGAAGAAGAACAACTCCGCAGCAGAGCAATTGGAAGAGAGCCAGTGGACCATTGCTGATGGCGAAGTGAAGATCGAAGTTTCACTCTCCAAGCCGATGATTGGCACCATCTTCCGCGCAGATGTGGAAGCAATCATCAAGGCTGCGCTTCGCGAAAAAGGTCTTGCCGGTGTAAAGATCAACGTCGTTCCCGCTGCTGTTGACAGCAAACCGAAGGAGCCGAAGAAGCCGCGGACAGGTTCCGTTCAGGCGAAGGCTTTGGATCATCCAACCGTGCAGAAGGCGCAGAAGCTGTTTAACGCGGAGATCAGCACAGTGTTTGATCTCCGAAAGGATTAGGAGTCTTCCAATGGATTTCGGAAAACTGCAGGAGATGATGGGGCAGGCGCAGCACATGCAGGCCCAGATGGAAGAGAAGCTCGCCACCACTACCGCTGAAGCCACTTCAGGCGGTGGGCTGGTAACGGCTCGCGTCAACGGTCGCAAAGAACTGCTGCGGCTCAAGCTGGACCCCAATGTCTTGTCCGCCGCTTCCGGCGACATTGAGATGCTGGAAGACCTGATCACTGCAGCGATTAACGAAGCTGGTCGCAAGGCTGATGCTCAGATGCAGTCAGAGACGCAGGGCATGCTGGGTGGCATGGATTTAGGCAAGCTGCTCGGATAGCATTGCGGACATGTTCCTCCGCATGTTCCACCGAACCATTCGCACCTCCTTTTGCGCCGTGAGTTTGTCCTTCCTGGCGTATAGCTCTACTGCCATTGCGCAGTCGCAGGACGCTGTGACGAATGCTGTGCAGCAGATCATCGCGCAGCATCACGGCAAAGTAGCCCTCTATGCCCATCAGCTCAACACAGACAAGACGATTGCCATCGATGCGGACAAGCCGGTGCAGACGGCAAGCACCATCAAGCTGGCAATGCTGTGGACGGCAATGCGTGAGATTGGCCTGGGACATGCCGCATGGGACGAGAAGCTGACACTGCAGCCGGGCGAAAGTGTCGGCGGTTCCGGTGTGCTGCACTTTTTCGATACGCCATTGACCATCACGCTGAAGGATGTGACCACGATGATGGTCATTGTCAGCGACAATACCGCCACCAACATGATGATTGACCGCTTCACAACGAAGAAGGTCGATGACAATATGACAGCGCTTGGTTTGGATCAGACATGGTTGTACAAGAAGGTTTCCAAGCCAGCCGTCGGCCCCATGCCGGCCGATCAGAAGAAGTTTGGTTTGGGTAAGACGACGGCGCGACAGATCAGCAGCGTGATGGAGAAGATTGGCCGCTGCGATCTGAACATCGCCGGTCAGCCTGCGGTTGATCCTGCGAAAGCTCAGGTAGCCTGCAAATCGGCAATCGAGATGCTCCGCAATCAGTTTTACCGCGATACCATTCCGCGTTATTTGGAGTCGTTGGACAACACCGAAGAGGGAAGCGGCATTGCCAGCAAGACCGGATCGCTGGATGCCACGCGGTCGGATGTGGCAATCATTGCAGCGAAGTCTGGCCCGATTGTTCTGGCGGTCTACACCTACGAGAACACCGACAAAGGGTGGAGCGTGGACAACGAAGGCGAAGTGACCGTGGCGAAGATTGCGAAGGCGATTGTGAGCGCGTGGTCGCCTGAGGGGATCAACGGGAAAACACTGACGCCGGGACTCGGATTATCTACTGCGAAATAAGTTAGATAGCAAAGCAGAAAGGCCACTCCGAAGAGTGGCCTTTCTAAAAGGTATGGTGCACTCGGAAGGATTCGAACCTCCGACCTATTGGTTCGTAGCCAATTGCTCTATCCAGCTGAGCTACGAGTGCACGCGCCGAAGCACTTATTCAAGATAACAAGATACGGCGATTGTTGCAACCCTATGTGTGGATTACGTAATGCCTGCTGAGTCAGGGAGTTCAGATACAAAACATTGACATACGGCATTTGCATTCAGAGGGCGGATCGCAATGACCCACCCTCCGTTGAATTACTCCGTGAAATGAATGCGTGCCTGAACCGCAGCCTGGCACATGTTCTTCAATGCCTCGACTGTCTCTGGCCATCCACGCGTCTTCAAACCGCAATCCGGATTAACCCATACCTGTCCCGGCTTGAGAGCGTTGATCGCCAGTCCCAGCAATTCGCCCATCTCTTCTGCAGAAGGTACGCGAGGTGAGTGAATGTCATACACGCCCGGTCCGATTTCGTTGGGATAGCCATGTGCACGGAAGGCGTTCAACAGTTCCATACGTGAACGGGCAGACTCCATCGAGATGACGTCTGCATCGAGTGCAGCGATGGAAGGCAACACATCTTCAAACTCGCAGTAGCACATGTGCGTATGAATCTGTGTCTCGTCTTCCACGCCACTGGTGGAGAGTCGGAATGCTTTGACTGCCCAGTCCAGATAACTTTCCCAATCGGCATGACGAAGCGGCAAACCTTCACGCAGCGCAGGCTCGTCCACCTGAATGATGCGGATGCCTGCAGCCTCCAGGTCATTGACTTCGGAACGTAGTGCAAGAGCAATCTGCCATGCCGTTTGCTGACGCGGGATATCGTTGCGCACAAACGACCACTGCAGAATTGTGATGGGCCCTGTGAGCATACCCTTCATGGGACGCGATGTGAGCGAACGAGCATAGTCTGTCCATTTCACCGTCATCGGTTGCGGACGAGAAACGTCGCCGAAGATGATGGGCGGCTTCACGCAACGCGAACCATAGCTCTGCACCCAGCCGTTCTCCGTGAAGACGAAGCCTTCCAGAAATTCAGCGAAATATTCGACCATGTCATTGCGTTCGAACTCGCCGTGAACCAGCACGTCCAGGCCTATCTCTTCCTGCTGGCGGATGCAGTGCTCCGTGGCTTCGCGAAGGAATGCCTCGTACGCTTCTGCTGATTCGTGGCCATGCTTGAATGCAGCGCGATGCTTACGCACCTCTGCCGTCTGCGGGAAGGAGCCGATGGTGGTAGTGGGGAAGAGCGGCAACCCAAGTTCAGCGCGCTGCTTCGTCGTGCGCTCGCTGTAAGGCGACTTGCGTGCAAAGTCCGATTCCAGCAATGCTGCAAGCTTCGAACGCACTTCCTGATTCGTGGAGGATTCCGCCGCTGCACGATCGGCAATCGCAGCTACATTCGCCGTGAATGCTTCTTCGTCAGAAGAAGCAAGCGCCGCGATCTCTGCGAGTTTCTCTTCTGCGAAACGCAGCCAGCTTTTGACGCGCACTGGCAGCTTGGTTTCGCTTCGCAAATCATGCGGTACGTGCAGCAACGAGCACGACGGGGCAAAAATAACGCGCTCTGCTCCCAGCTTGGCAATAGCCTTTGAGAGAAACTCGCGCGCAACGGCAAAATCTGTTAGCCAGATGTTGCGGCCTTCCACCACACCGAGACTCAGAATCTGCTCCGGTGCGAGCACAGCAAGAACCTCGTCAAACTGTTGTGGCGCACGAACTAGATCAATATGGATGCCTGCGGTGCGTGCTTCAACAGCGAGTGGCAGATTGTTGCCGAGACGATCGAAGTAGGTAGTCAATACCAGCTTGATTGGAACCTTCTTCAGTTCCGCATACGCGGTGCGGAAAAACTCTGCTGCGCCTTGGGGGAGATCAGTAGCGAGGATCGGTTCGTCGATCTGAACCCACTCAATGTTCTGCTGTTCCAGTGCCTGAAGAACAGACTTGTAAGCAGCCACGACCTTATCTGCGAGCGTGAAGGGATCAAAGCCATCTACGCCCTTGCCGAGGAGAAGCAGGGTCAGAGGTCCGATGAGGACAGGGCGAGGCTCGATGCCGAGTGCACGCGCCTCTGCAATTTCATTCAGCAGCTTCGTTGTGTCGACTGTGAAGGGAAGTTCGGCGCTCCATTCGGGTACCAGGTAGTGGTAGTTCGTATCGAACCACTTGGTCATCTCCATGGCGGTTTGTTCTTTGCTGTTACGGGCCATGCTGAAGTAGCGTTCCAGCGTGACCTTGCCGTTGCCAAAGCGCTCGGGCGTAGCGCCAATCAGAACCAACGTGTCCAGCACCTGGTCATAAAGCGAGAAATCGTTAGCTGGAATGAAGTCGATGCCCGCAGACTGCTGGAGCTTCCAATGCTCCGCACGAAGAGTTGCAGCGGTTTCCAGAAGTTCGGCTTCGGTGCGCTTGCCCGTCCAGAATCCCTCCAGAGCAAACTTCAGTTCGCGCTGCCGTCCCATGCGCGGGAAGCCGAGGTTTGCTGTCTTCAGCTTGGGAAGTGTTGTAAGTGCCTGTGTTGCCATTTTCGGTTCTCTCCTAAGTACCTGAGGGAACCACCCATGCGCAGGCATGCAACAACGCGCGTAAACGCACGAAAGCAGGCAGTGGTCACCGTTCCAATCCACGAGAGCGGTAGCCTCAAGCGCACCCACGGTCAGCGTTTCAACGCTTCCATGGTGGTGGCGGCAGGCCGGTAGTCGGACTTGGGGAAATAACGATTTCCCATCACCGTTGCGGGACAGCGCCGGATTCACACCAGCTTCCCCGTTTAACAAGCTGTCCGAAGACAGCCTGACCTGCACGATGACAGTTTACCGAATCGCTTATGCTGATCGCATGATGTTGCGAGTAATGATGATGGTTCTTGGCTTGTCGCTTCCAGTTGCCGCGCAAGTGCAGGGCATTGAGCATGCGCGGATGGCAGACGTGCAGGTGCTGCAGGGCACGGTGTTTCATGTGCAGGGCATCGATCTGGATAAGGAACACATCTGGGTAACATCTGTAGATTCCAATACGCACATAGGCTATCTGCATCAGTTCAACCGGAAGACAGGCGTGTTTGAGCGGCAGGTGGATGTTACCGATGGCGAGCGCTATCACCCTGGCGGATTTTCCATCAGCGGCGATTCCATCTGGGTTCCTGTGGCGGAGTACAAACCAAACAGCAGCGCGACATTACTCGAACTGGATAAGAAAACGCTGAAGGTCAAACGCAAGATCTCCGTTGCGGATCACATCGGTTGTGTTGCGGTCACAAAAGACTCGCTCATTGCAGGCAACTGGGGTAGTCGCAAGTTGTATGTCCTTGGCATGGATGGCAAAGTGATTCGCGTGATCGATACGCCATCGCAGAACCAATATCAGGACATCAAGTTTGTAAACGGGATGCTGGTGGGCGGTGGCAATCTGACGAAGACTACCGGCGCGCTCGACTGGTACGAATGGCCGTCGATGAAGCCTGTGCGTTCCCTTGCATCAGGAACGACGGATCGTGGTCGTCTTTACAGCGCGGAAGGCATGACACTCAAAGGCAATGACCTGTACCTGTTGCCAGAGGACGGTCCCACGCGGGTCTTTCACTTTGTCATCGACAAATAATACTTAGCGGCGACCGCTGGACATGGATTCTGCGAAAGCATCCAGTGACAACGAACGTAACAAATTGCGACGCATGCCGCTGATGACCTGATCCATGCCGCGCAAAGCGTTCTCCAACCATTCGAAGGTGACAGAGTCGGAAAGCGTGTCGAGATCGCGCCGCATATCCACGTTCCGGATGCGGTCCGGTACGCCACTGCGTAGGAGCAACAGGTCTTCGAGAAGTCCTGCCAGTGCGGCCAGCATGGCTTGTGTCTTCTGCTGTCCATCCGCGCCAGCACGATACGTTTCCGTGGTCTTGAACAGGTCCGTGTGGTCCGCATCAAGCACGGCAGAGCGCAACAGAATCATGGCGTCACCGCGCGCTGTTAGATAACTTTCAAGATCAAAGCTCAGAGCTTTGCCTGCTGCACCCTGCGCCAGACGCGCAATCAAAGCGCGTTGTGCTGGCTTTACCTCGGGCTTTCGTGTGGCAAGCAGTTCTTCAATCTCTGCGGCGGACAACGCCCCAAGACGAACCGGCGCGCAGCGGCTGCGGATGGTGGGTAGCAGTTCGCCCGGATGCTCCGCCATGAGAATAATGTGTGCGTAAGCAGGCGGTTCCTCCAGCACCTTTAGAAGACTGTTTGCCGCCTCTTTCATGAAAGCGGCAGAAGGGAACAGATAAACGCGGCTCTTTGCCTCGCCCGGCAAGGAATAGATGCTGTGAATCAGTGTGCGCACCTGTCCGAGCTTGACCAGAAGCTGCGGCGGGTCAGGCGGAAGAATGAGCACATCTGGGTGCGTTTGAATCAGGACACGCGTTTCTTTCTTGTCTGTCTCGCGAAGCTCTTCTCGCGCGGCTACGGCAGCATCCACCATCGCAGGCAGGTCCATTGCCTCTGCAATGCGCGTACAGTTGCGGCAATGTCCACAAAAGTCGGCGAGGTCGCCGTCGGCATGGGCTTCACGCGGCTGATTTTCGCAAAGCAGCGACATCGTTAGCAGCAACGAAAGAGTGTACTTACCGCTGCCTGCGGGGCCACTCAGCAGGATGGAAGACGGCAGCCGTCCTGAGGCAATGGCCCGGCGAAGATGCACCACCGTAGCGGCGTTGCCCACGAAATCAGAAAAGCGAAACATCCCTTCCAGCATACGGCGTAACGAAGATTTCGTTTCGAACAGAAGCTGTTGTTACATTTCGGTGGCGGCGGAACGTCATGGCATACGCGGGCTTGTTTCCTGTGCTATACATACCAAGTCTGTCCTGTTGATTCCGCGAAGTACGCGTTTCGTAAGGTGCAGGAGGCTGTCCACAATGGCTTCAACAGATGGGTGGGTTCCAGCGCCGCTTCCTTACAACGAAGCCGAGCGCCTTCGCGTTCTTAAAAGTTACTGCGTCCTGGATAGTGAGCCGGAACCGGGTTTCGATCACTTAACGCAGTTAGCGGCGGAACTCTTCCGGGTGCCGATCGTATTGATCTCGCTGATTGACGAGCAACGCCAGTTTTTCAAATCTGCCATCGGGATCAACTTCCGCGAGAGTCCGCGCGACACATCGTTTTGCGCCTATTCGATTCTGGGAAACGAACCGCTGGTGGTTCTAGATGCGCAGGAGAACGAATGCTTCCGAACCAATCCTTTTGTGACGGGAGAGCCGAATATCCGGTTTTATGCAGGAGCGCCTCTCATTGGACGCGACGGCATGATGTTAGGCGGGTTCTCCATCATCGACCAGAAACCGCGCAGCGAATTTTCAGAGCGTGACCTTGCATGCCTGAAACAATTCGCCGCTTTGACGGTTCTCACCATGGAGCATCGCCTTTACCCGGAACGGCTATCGCGCATAGGCGATGAGATTGTGCAGGCGAACGAACGCTTCAAGCTCGCAACACAAGCCACAACAGAAGGTATCTGGGACTGGGATTGCGTCCGCGATTCCTTGTATCTTTCGGGCCGTATCCGGTCCATGGTGGGAGAAGAAGCTACGGATTGCTACGTGGGCATTGACGATTGGATGGGAAGAATTCATCCCGCCGATAAGCCGCGCGTCAACACGCTTGCCGATATGCGCGCCAGCCGCGAGCTTTCGTTCTACAACGAATATCGCGTTAGCCACGCGGATGGTCGCTGGCGGTGGATTGCGAACCGCGGCATTGCTGTCAGAAACAGCGCGGGGGAACCTGTGCGTTTGGTAGGCGCGATGGTGGACATCACCGAGCGCAAGACCGTGGATGTGCTCACCGGTTTATCCACCAGAACCTATCTTCTGGAACATCTGGAAGGGTTAATGGATGCCGACACACACGCAGAAGAAAATTTTGCGGTCTATGTGATCAACCTTGATTCGTTCAAGTTATTAAACAGCGGTCTTGGCCGTGCGGCCGGAGACAACGTGCTGCGAGAGATTGGACTGCGACTTTCCAAGTTGGCATCGGTACACCCGGACAGCGTTGCGGCGCGTCTCTCCGCAGATGAATTTGCCGTTGTGCTGGGCGGAAAACACGACGAGCAGGAGGCGCTTCGCGTTGCCGAGGAACTCAGCACATTACTCGGAAGCTCCATCGCCCTGGATGACAAAAGAATTTCGCTCTCTGTAAGTATTGGACTTGCGACGTGTTCTCACCCCTGCGAAAGTGCGGCTGATCTGCTGCAATGCGCGGAGATTGCATTGGGTGAGGCGAAATTGCAGGGCGGTGGTAACTGGTTCCTCTTTGCTGAAACCATGCGCCACGGTATGCTTCGCCAGATCGAACTTTCTTCCGCGCTTCAAAAAGCCATTTCCAATGAAGAGTTGGAGGTCTATTACCAACCCAAGCTCCATCTGCCTTCGCGCAAGGTGATTGGATTTGAGGCGCTTGTGCGATGGCATCATCCCAAGTTCGGCATGATCTCCGCGGAAGAGTTCATCGGCATTGCCGAACAGTTTGACCTGATTGTGGAGTTGGGCACGCTGGTGTTGACGCGTGCCATTGAGCAGTTATCCCAATGGCGTGAGCATGGACTGGTAGACAACGATGTGTCCATGGCAGTGAATCTCTCGGCACTTCAGTTGGAGGATCAGCGACTGGGAAAGATGTTGCGAGAGCTTACGGGGAAGTATAGCGTTCCACCACAATGCATTTCACTGGAAGTGACAGAAGGCATCCTGATTGGCGATACGGAACGGGCCAACGCTCTTCTGGAAGAGCTGAAGAGCACCGGCGTCCTGCTGGATCTGGATGACTTTGGAACTGGTTATTCATCGCTCAGCTATCTGCAGCGATTCCCGTTTGATGGATTAAAGATCGATCGATCCTTCGTCATGAATATGCTGGAGAGTCGAGAAAAAGCTGCATTGGTGCGGTCCATTATCGCGCTGGCACATGCGTTGCATCTCAAAGTGACTGCAGAGGGGATAGAAACAGCGGAACAACTTGAACTGCTTCGCGAGATGGGTTGCGAATACGGTCAGGGCTATCTGTTCTCAAAGCCACTGCCTGCATCCGGTATGAATACCTTTCTCTCGACGGACGTAACAGCGCAGCTTCATTGATCCGTTTTGGATTGTTAGTTGTCGGATGGCTTTTCGATGTGATCGATTACCAATACCGGCATAGGCCCCTTCTGCGCTTCAAGACGCAATCCAAGCTGCTCGCGTATTGCGGTGACAAGTGACGGCAGATTGGTATCAGAGTTCTGATCGGGGCTCCAGTTCAGAACGAAATCGTAATTTCCTGTCAGGTCTGTCTGATCAATTACGTATCGACCTAGCTGATTGGCGAGGTTAGTCGACAGCTCCTGCATTGGCACACCATCGCCTTTCATGTTGACCATGGTTGCGGTCTTGCGGGTATTCATGCCGTGTCCAGGCGCGTCAGTGTGCGGAGTAACTTTTGGTTCGCCCTTGTCCCGAACCAGCACGTACACGGGCGACTCCCGTGTCTCCCAATGCGCTTTCAGGTGAAAGCGATCTGCAAGAAGAGATTGCAGCAGAACTTTGAATTGGGCCTGCGTGATGACGTTAGGAGAATCGATCTTGGCGCGAATGTCGAAGGCCTCTTCGTCATCCCAGTTCGGTGCGCCGGCAAGCTGGAATGACAACAGGCCATAAGCATTGCGCAGCAGCGTGCGAGCCGTCGCATTCACCGCGATAAACTGGCCGGGGCGCGTCAGGTCTAACTGCGTGTTGCGTTCTCCCGTGTGGTTTGGGTGAATAACGACAACGTCAAAAGACTCTGGTGCTTGTTGCGATGTGCCGAGCAAAGCAGCAAAGGCAACAACTGCTGTGCGAAGGTGCGCAAGGGCGTTCATATGGATCTATTACGCAGCAACATGTTTCGCCGGCCGCAGTTTCTTAATCGATTTCTAAGTGAAAATTAGCGCGCGTGTAGCGTCATGCGAAGTGGGTACTTTGGGCGAAGCGTAATCTTCTCTTCCACAGCCACAGGCTGACCTTCAATCCATGTCATTCGCCACTTTTGCGCGATGCTGGCCAGAAGTAACACGCCTTCCAGCCACGCAAAGCCTTCGCCAATGCACTGCCGCGGACCACCGCCGAAAGGGAAGTATTCAAACTTATCGCGCTTTGCTTTCTCTTCTTCCGTATGGCGCAGCGGATCGAACTTCAACGGATCAGGATAGAAACGAGCATCGCGCTGCAGAACGTACTGCGAGAGAAAGAAGTGTGTTCCGGGCGGCAGCAGGTACGGTCCAACCTCGATAGGCTCAGTTGATTTGCGTCCCATTGCCCAGGCAGGTGGGTACAGCCGCATGACCTCCGCGAAGACCATCTGCGTGTATTTCAGGTTTGCGTAGTCTTCCAGCGTCGCCGTGCGATCCCCTAAAACATCACGGACCTCTGCATACATGAGTTCCTGTTGTTCAGGATGCGATGACAGCAGATACCACGTCCACGAGAGTGCGTTTGCCGTGGTTTCGTACCCTGCAAGGAAGATTGTCAGAACTTCGTCCCGAAGCTGTTCATCGCTTAGCTCAGAGCCATCTTCATCGCGCGAGGCGAGCAACATGCTTAGCAGATCGTGACGGTCAGCGTGTTCTGGATCGGCTGCGTTCGCTGCCTTGCGTTCGCGGATGATGCGATTCACCACCTCATCCAGCTTTGCCCGTGATTTCGCGAAACTCCGCAAACCCGGAACAGGGATTCTGTATTTCAAAAACGCTTCCGCATTGGGAAAACCAATGAGGAAGTTATAGATCGCCATGATGCGATTGGTGTGCTCGTTGATCTGGCGGATGTCATCGTCGACTTCCGTAGCGAAGAGTGTGCGCGCAACGATGTCCAGCGACAACGTCATCATCTCCGCATTCATGTCGACGACATCGCCGTCATGCCAGCGGCTGCGCCATTGCTGCGCAGAACGCACCATCTCGTCGGCATAGTCATGGATTCGTTGACGATGGAACGCCGGAGCAACGATGCGTCGAGAGCGCTTGTGAATGGGGTCATCGCTTGTGAGCAAACCTTCACCAAGCAAAATCTTCAGGCGAGTGATGGTCCGTTCGCGCACAAACTTGTTGGCCTGATTCACCAGCACTTCGCGAATCGCGGCCGGATCGTTCAGGAAGACAACATGGTTGCCAAAAAGCATGTAGTGCGAGATGGGACCGCACTGTTGCGCCATGTATTCAAACAGCAGGATAGGCCTTCCCAAACGCGCCCAAGGCTTATTCAGATAAAAAGGTAGTGTCTTGCGAAGGCCGGGCGGAATGCGCCACTCACCGCTCTTTGTCGTCAGCGTATGCGCCGGACGAAAGATGTAGCTGTCTTCAAAATCAATACCGTCGGCCATTGCAAATTAGACGCTGGAAACGTTCCGTAGATGCTGCTCAAGACGCTCCGTGATGATCTCGCGAATTCTAGTCGCAATGGCTTCGATGCCATCATCGCCGGTGCCCGGTCCAATAAGCGCAACACGCTGCGGTTCGCGCTTGGCAATATCTCCGTAGGCCGTGTGAACGCGGCGATAAAACGCTTCGCCTTCAGCTTCAAAGCGGTTTTCGTCTGTGCCTGTCTGCTGAATATGTCGCTGATTGCGACGGCGAGCGCGCTCCAGTGCCTTCTCAACATCAGGCAATAGAAGAATGGTCAGATCGGGCTGCAGATCGTCGCAAACGGAGCGGTGCACAGCGAGAACGCGATCGGAGCCAAGGCCGCGGCCCGCGCCCTGGTAAGCCTCGCTGGAATCGGTATAACGATCGCAGAGGATGACACGGCCTTCATGCAGGGCAGGCAGAATGATCTCGTGGATCGACTGAGCGCGGTCTGCAAACATCAACGCGAGTTCCGTCAGAGGCGATACCGGGTCCTGCGCGCGCGAATCCAACAGGATGCCGCGAATCTTTTCGCCCAGCGGCGTTCCACCAGGCTGGCGCAGCAGAACTGGGTCGATGTCGCGACCGCGCAACCACTCTGCGGTGCGGCGAATCTGCGTCGTCTTACCGGAACCGTCAGGACCCTCAAATGTAATGAAAAAGCCGCGGTGCTGCGAAGGGGAATGGCTCACGGCTTCAGGCTCGGCTGGAAGGTAACCTGCGTCTGCGAAGGGAAGTCAATGACAAGAGAACCTTCCTGTCCCTCGTCCAAATGGAGCCCCTTCAGCGTATGGTCCTTGTACGCGGCGTCAGTCCATGTCAGTTTCAGATCGCCGGTGCCCAGGAGCTTGAAGCGGTAATGGAAGCTACCACCGTTGGCAATGCGCTGCGTTCCAAAGGTGGCGCCAGGGTACTCCACCTGCACCACGTTGATGTCTGCACCGGAGTGGTTCGTGATGGTGGTTTGAATGTAATGCGAATGGCAGCCGGTGAGGAAGACGGCGCTGACGAACGAGGCTGCGGCAATACGGCGCATACGTTGAGGTTAGCAGGTTGATGCAGCAAACGTTACGCAACAAAGACAGGAGTACTGCTGGTGCGTTCCAGAATACGTGCGCTCAGCACCACACCACTGCCACCATCGTGCAGCATGATGGGAAACGCCAATACCGACCACGTTGCTGCCGCTTCTTCCGGGCGAGGCTCCGTCAACAGGCCACGACGAGTGCGGTCAATATACGTTTCGCGCGTGGTAGAGACGGCATGCAATACATCGCGCCAGTCGCGCAGAATGTCGCTCATCTCCACGAACATATTGCGTCCTGGGAACCATTCGCGCGGCTTCTCAAGATACATTGCAGCGCTTTCGTTCACGTAATGCCAAGTGCCTTCAGGATCGAGGATCTGCACCAGGACGTCGACACCTATCGCCATGGCGATACGGCTGTAATAGAACTCTCGTGCGTTCACCACCACAGGTGCACCGCGGCGCTTAGCCTCCAGACCGCGCAGGGCAGAGAGTAAGTCCTCGGCGGAGCTATGTCCCTTCAGCAAATGCATATCCTCCACACCACCGAAACGGCGTTCCAGTGTGGCGGAAAGGATGATGATGGGGACTTCCGGGCGTCGTTGTCGCAGCTTTGCAGCTACGGCAGTGCCAAATTTTCCGTGTCCCAGGTGGTAGTCCAGAACGGCAATGTCTGTCTGTTCAAGGTAGGCGTTTGCCTCCTCAATGGTGCCTGCAGATAGAACCTCGTAGCCATTCTGGCGCAGGATCGCTGCGCGCAGTAGCAGGTTCGCAGGATCGTCGTCCAGCAACAGGACGCGAACGGGTGGACCATTTTCTACGGCGGTTTCGATGACTGTTGTGCTTTGCTCGTCCATGCTCAACAGGTCTGATGCGCGGAGGCATGGCACAGTCACCCGCCGTATTTACTCGGATCGTTCCTTCCTTAAGGAGCGCAGTTCGCGCACCATCTCCGGTAAACGGGCAAAGGCTGCCACCGAGCGCAGCCAAAGCTTGTTATCCATGGCCGGATAGCCACTTACAACGCTGTTTGCGGCTACATCGCTCGGGATGCCGCTTTGCGCCGTGGCCACTGCTCCATCGCCCACCTTGCAATGCCCGGCAACACCAACCTGTCCGGCCAAGATGACGCGACTGCCCACTTCGGTTGACCCTGCGAGTCCTACCTGGGCGCACAACAAGGTGTCCTGCCCAACCGTGGACCCGTGGCCGACCTGCACCAGATTGTCGATCTTGCTGCCATCGCCAATGCGAGTTTCGCCAATGCTGGCCCGGTCGACGCATGCATTGGCCTGCACTTCGACACGGTCGCCCAGAATGGCTGCACCCGATTGCACAATCTTGGTCCATCCTCCAGAGTTTTCGCGGGCGTAGCCGAAACCGTCCGCACCAATGACGGCCCCGTTTTGCAGAACCACATCGTCCCCCAAACGGCAGAATTCGCGTACGACAGCGTGGGCGTGCGCAAAGAAACGATCACCGATGGTGGCGCCTGGATAAATGACGGTGTGGGGAAGCACGATCGCACCAGAACCAATCGTCACATCCGCGCCAATTACGACATATGCGCCAATGTGAGCGTCAGCACCAACCTTCGCAGAAGGATCAACAACCGCCGTGGGATGGATACCGGGCGCGTATTTTGGTGGGTGATAGAAGAATGTAATCGCCTGGGCGAAGGCCCGGTAGCAGTTCTTGATACGAAGCGTCGCGATGCCATCCAGAGCAGGGAAATCCGGCTCCACGAGAATGGCTGCAGCCTTGGTCGTCTTTGCCTGCGCAGTGTACTTTGGGTTGGCAATGAAGGTAATTTCCGAGGCCCCGGCGTGCTCAATTCCGGCAACGCCAGTAATCTCCACATCGCCCTTGCCACCTACCAGTTCGGCACCCAACCGTTGCGCAATTTCCGCTAGCTTCATGCCGTCCATCGTACTCGCTAGTGGGTGCGTGAGTCAGGTGGTAAGGGCATGCTGAACAGGTCTGGTTGCTGCGTATCTTCTGCCGGAATCGGAGTGGATGGCTTTCGCTTGGAGGGGCTGGTGACTACGGCCAGCACTTCCATCTGGTCAATGGCCGCGCGCGGAATATATAGCCTCTGCGTATTGCCACGGATGTCCGGGGGAACGAGTTGAACCCCCATATCCTCCACCCAGCCGTCCGCCATCGTCAGATCGAGTGGTGCCAGTCCTTCGATGCGGTCACCGTCACGCAACGTCAGCCGTAGCCATAGCCCCTCCGTTCGGGGGCGCGCCAAAAATGTCTTCCGCAACAGGCGTTCCGGCGCGGACGTATCGTTCGTATTGAAATCGCGCACGAAGGCGGCGTACTTCACATCAGACAGAGGAATGTTCTGGACCCTGCCGCTGAGATCCAGCAGATCCAGAAAACCGGCATGCGCGAAGCCTCTGGAGGGCAGATAGCCCCACAGCAGGCCGGGCGAAAAGCGGCGAAGGACGACCTTTTTCTGCGAGCCCGCCATCTCTCTCCCATCTGGACTTAGCCGTTGATTGTGGCTGGTCGAAGCTATTGTGGCGTCATAGCGTGCTGTCCGCAACAAAATGTGTGCAAAGGGGTATTCAGGGATACAGCAGCATGCTACACTCAGATTTTGTGCTGAGCTTTTCAGCGCCGCCTAACATGCTGAATTGGCGCTGTTTACCGGCAACGCGCAGGGCAGTTTGGACCGGCGCTTTGGAGACTGGAACGGTACATGGCTGATTATATCTATCTGCTGGAAAACCGCCTTTCGCATGCGCAGCAGAAGGCCGTCGGTGCACTTCGCACGATTGCCCGCGAGAGCGACGCCACAATTTTCCTCACCGGCGGAGCCGTCCGCGATCTGACGACCGGCGCATCCGTTCGAGATATCGACCTGACCATTCAGGGCGATATCTCCCGGATACGAAAAGGTTTAGCCGCCGCTGGGTTTGAGATCGTGGGAGAAAATGCCCCCGCGCACCAGCTTTTCCTGACCTACTCCGGTGGTGTCCGGCTGGAACTCAGCTCGGCCGTTACAGTTTCGTGGCCGAAGCCAGGGAAGCCGAAGTACGAGCTGGGAACCCTCATCGACGACCTCCGCAGCCGGGACTTTACCGCGAATGCGATGGCCATCTCGCTGAACGAGGGTTCTTACGGTCTGTTGATGGATCCGTTGAACGGCGTTGCGGACATTGAGAACCGGGAACTGCGCCTCGTCAGCAACTATGGCTTCATCGAAGAGCCTTCGCGACTGATTCGTGCCGTACGGCTGATGTCGCGACTCGGTTGGCAGTTGGAAGAGAAGACCCGCCAGCGGTACGAAACCGCCAAGGAAGAGGGTTATATCTCTGCTCTGAGCGCCTGGAACAAGGGATACGAGCTGGAAGAGATCTTCCACGAAGAAGATCCGGTGCGTGTTCTCCGCGCTCTTGAAGCAGAAGGCTGGATGGAGCACCTGTTCCCAGCATTGCAATCGGCAAAGGCGAACACCGCATCGCTTTCGGACCTGTATACCCGCCAGGGCGAGTTGCAGATGCAGGGTGTCCTTGGGCACATTGCTGCTATCGCATTCCCGTTGGTGACGGGCAAGATGTCTGCCGGAGATGTTTCTCCCTTGAAGAAGCTGCTCGCGCGGCAGGGATTTGTCCGAGAGATTGAGTCGCTGGAGGCGCGCGTAAAGGATTTTGCCGCAAAGTTCACGGCAAAGGAAGCCGCCGCTCCATCTGCCGCCTGGAAGCTGCTGCATGCGACCGAGCCAAACCTCGTTCTGGCCACGTATTTCAGCAGCAAGAGCGCTCCGGTGCAGGCTCGTCTAAAGACGTTTCTTACGGAATCCCCGAACGCACGCCAGCGCATTCCATATCAGCTGCTTACGGAGATGCGTATCACTCCCGATCTTCCGGGCTACAACGAATTGCTGGATAAGCTGTTCTTCGAGCTGATGGATGGACGACTCGCCACTCCGGAAGAGATGAAGGCGTTTCTGGAGCCGTATTCACCTCCAGCACCTCCGCCGCCGCCGAACCTCCGCCGTGCTCGTGCACGCAAGGAACCCAAGGCCCGTGGAAAGAAGAAGGCCGCAGAACTTGATGTCGAGGGTTCAGACTTTGAGGGCGTTCCTCTGAGTGTTGCTGCGGAAGAAGAACTCGCAGGCCTGGAGACGGGGCTAACTGAAGAGGGCGACCTCACTGGTCCTGACCGTGGTCCTGAGCCGACCGAAGAAGAGCCGATTGAAAAGGTGGCTCCGCTTCCTGCAAAGGGCGCAGCAAAAGACAAGAAGGCTGCAAAGGTAGTCGCGGAAAAGAAAGCTCCTGCAACGACACCTGCGAAAGCAGCTCCTGCAGCAAAACCTGCGGCGACCGTGAAGCCTGCGCCTCCTGCAAAGAAAGCGGTGCCGGTAAAAGCTGCTGCTCCTGTAAAGGCTGCTGTTCCTGCGAAAAAGGTAGCAGCAAAGCCAGTCGTTCCTGCAAAGAAAGCGCCTGCCAAGCCAGCAAAGCAGGTCATTGCAGCAAAGCCGACCAAGTACGTCGCTGCCAAGCCCGTTAAGAAGGCAGCACCGGTAAAGAAGGCTCCCGCAAAACCCGTCAAGAAGGCGGTTGCAGCAAAGCCAGCAAAAGCTGTCGCGAAGAAAGTCGTCGCAGTGAAGAAGGCTCCTGCAAAGGTAGTCAAGAAGGCAGCACCGGCTAAACCTGCGAAAAAAGCAGTTCCAGCAAAGAAGGTTGTGGCTAAGCCCGCAAAGAAAGCACCTGCGAAGAAGTCGCGCCGGTAAGCGAAAGAAAGACAACAGAGAATGGCGGCGCATGCTAGGGTTGGCCTATGCGCCGCCTTTCTCTTTGGCTTTTGGGCATTGTTGTCTGTGCCGCTCTTCTATATGTTCTTATTCCGATCGTTTCTTACGAAACGATCTCCGGCCACAATACCAACGCAACTCACTTCGACACACTGATTGTGCTCGGGCATCCCGCGCAGGCCGATGGCTCGCCTGATCCGGAGATGCGAGAACGGGTGGAAGAAGCTGTCCGAGAGTATCGCGCAGGCGTAGCTCCCAACATCATCATGAGCGGTGGTCCGGCCCACAATCACTTCGTCGAAGCGAAGGTGATGGCGGATCTCGCAGAGCGCGAGGGTGTCCCTGCGACTGCTGTGATTGCCGAAGACAAGGCACAGGACACGATCCAGAACATCTGGTACAGCCGCGGGATCATGCAGCAGAAGGGATGGACTTCGGCTGAGGTAATCAGTTCCGCTTACCATCTACCGCGAACGGACCTTATCCTTCAGCGTTACAACGGCCCGTTGGCGTTCTCGTGGCGTACGCATGCGTCGCTTTGGCCGCCGGATTACCCATGGCAGAAACGCATCCAGTACCGTTGGCATGAGGCTCTCGGAACGGTGAAGCTTCGTCTCTATGGTTTTGGCCACCGCAAGTTTTTACCGGAAGCATGAGGAATCACGTTAGTAAACAACCGTGCCTCTACCTCAGGCCCCACTTACACAAATCAAGATAAGTTACTGATTTAGCGAAGGAAAGGGTTTCGCTGAATTTCGTGCTCGATGGTTGTATCCGAACCATGGCCAGCGATAACATGAGTCGCCTCCGGAAGAGGAAGCAGCTTTTCACGGATGGAAGCAATGATCCGCTTCTCATCTCCTCCGGGTAGATCCGTGCGGCCGATGCCTTCGCGGAAGAGAGTATCGCCCGCCAGCAGCAGGTTGCTCTGCGGAAAGTAGAGGGAAATGCTGCCCTCCGTATGCCCGGGTGTATGAAGAATTTCTCCGGTTTCGGAGCCGACGTGGAGCTTCATTCCTTCCACCGCTTCGATGTCAGGTGGAGCTGTTTTGGGCAAGGGGACGCCCATCCATGCAGCCTGCTGCTCCATCCAGGAAAGCTGGAAGATGTCCGCGGGATGGAAGACCACCGGCGCTCCGGTTTGCTCTGACAGCAGCTTTGCTCCCGCAATGTGATCCAGATGCCCGTGTGTGACAACGATCTGCCTCAGCCTAAGATTGCGGGCGGTGAGGAAGCCGACGATACGCAGGATGTCTGAGCCCGGGTCAACGACCGTAGCATCGGACGTTGCTGAGTCGAAAAGGATGGAGCAGTTGCAGCCAAGCGGTGCGACGGGGAAGGTTTCGCGCTGCATGAAGTCCTCCTAAGCAATGAGAAAAGGGTGCAGGCAGCGCCCACACCCTTTCAAAATCGAATGTCCTGAGATTACTTCTTCGTCGTGGTCTGCTGTGTCTTGATGCCGGAGAGCACCGAGCGATCGTTCGAGCGCGACATGAGAATCGTCAGGCTGATGGAGGTGAGCATAAACAGAACCGCGGACCAGGTAGTGAGGCGAGTGAGCAGGTTTGCTGCGCCGCGTGGACCAAAAGCGGTCTGAGATCCTGCTCCGCCAAAGGCTCCTGCGAGATCAGCACTCTTGCCTTGCTGAATGAGGACAACACCAATGAGGAACAGGCAAACGATCACATGAAGAACGATGAGAAATGCTACGAGGAAAGTCATCAGGTGTCTGTTGCCGTTCTGGCGGTTCTTTCTAGAAAAGTGTGGAGTGGTGCGGAAGACGGGACTTGAACCCGTATGGAATTACCCGCTAGCACCTCAAGCTAGTGCGTCTGCCAATTTCGCCACCTCCGCATCGGTTACACAAGACTTACTGTGCGTCCGGCGTGTGCGCCATCCAGAACGAAGTATAGCAGAGAAATGGCTTCACCCAAAATGGTGCAAAAGCTCGCGAAAGTTCTCCAGATGCAAGAGGCGGCGTCCTGCCTTCGGGCTGCTAATGGGTTCGCGTTCCAGCACCCAGGTGCTGGGGTGCGGTAGGTACACAGCGTGCATGCCAGCAGCAAGTGCAGGGTTGGTATCGCTGCGTGGACTGTTGCCAATCATCCAGGAATGGGCGGGGTCACAATCGTAACGGTGTAACAGAGTTTCATAGGCTGCGGTGTGCTTTTCATGCAGCACTTCTACGTGATGAAAGTGATCGGCCAGGCCGGAACGTGACAGCTTGCCGTGCTGCTCCTCGTGGTCGCCTTTGGTAACCAGGATGACAGTATGTTTTTGCGAAAGGAGTGGGAGCGTTTCCTGTACGCCGTCCAGCAGAGTGAGGTCTGCAGAACGAATGCTCTCTGCGCAATGCGCAAGCTGCGTCTCAATGTCCACGGTGCATGCGCATCCAGTGAGATGTTCATAGCTGGCCAGCAGAGAGTGATGGAAGGCGCGTGTGCCATAACCATGCGTGTGAACGCGAGACGCTTCCAGGGCGTCGAAGGCTGAACGTACTTCCGCGTCGTTCAGCTCTGCGTGGTCCACGATGCGAATGAACTGTTCGATGGCGCGTTCGAAGTAGATATTGTTCTCCCACAACGTGTCGTCCGCATCGATCATGAGGACCTGTGGCGTTGTTGAGGATATGCGAGCTGGGGCAGCGGAGTGGTTCATGAAGTGTCGTTTTCGCCTTGCACGCGCAGAATAACTTTGCGCGGAAATTGCATTTGCAGCAGGGTTTGCGGACGCTGTCTTCAGTATATGATTGGCCGGTGGGCTAGGGGATAAGTTGAGCGGAAGCTCCGGTTTCCGAGGTGCTTTTCCGATTCGCATTCCAAAGGGGAAAGGGAATCAGATGGAGGGTCACGGCCCACGGCAATACGGGCCCTACGTCGTACTTGAACAGATTGGTTCTGGCGGCATGGGTGCGGTGTACCGCGCTCGCGATCGCCGCTTGGAGCGAGACGTTGCCATCAAGGTGCTGCATCGGAACCTGGAGATGGCAGGAGCGCGCGAGCGCTTTCTGCGCGAGGCCCGCGCCGTCTCTTCTCTCAATCATCCGAACATCTCCACCATCTTCGACATCGGGGAACAGGACGGCGATCCGTACCTGGTGATGGAACTGCTACACGGTGAGTCGATCAAGGACCGATTACGCGATGGCGTGCCGGTGTCGGAAGAGGAACTTATTTCCATTGCCACGCAGGCTGCCCAGGCATTGGCAGCAGCGCATGCGAAGGGAATTGTCCACCGCGACATTAAGCCTGCAAATCTTTTCCTGGTGGATGGCCCTCAAGGCGAACCACAGCTCAAGGTGTTGGATTTCGGCCTGGCGAAGGTGGAGCATGACCGCATTCTGCTTGGGCCTTCTGGACTGACACGTACAGGCGCCACTGTTGGCACGGTGGAATATATGTCTCCTGAGCAGGCGCGAGGAGAAGATCTGGATCCGCGCTCAGACCTGTTCTCACTGGGTGCCGTGCTGTATGAACTGGCAACGGGTGATGTTCCGTTTCGCGGCGCAACCAGCGCTGTTGTGTTCGCAGAACTTCTGGGGTCTGATCCGATTCCGCCTCGCAAGGTCAACACGGAGTTGTCGCCGGGTATGGACTCGATCATCCGGCGTCTCCTGCAGAAAAAGCGAGAGAATCGCATTCCTTCCTCGAATGCTCTTTTAGAGGAATTACGAAAGCTGAAGGATCCTTCAGCTTCTTCTTCTCAGCGCAGCACTTCCAAGCTAACGTCGAAACCGTCTCACGCGAGTGCGACATCCTCAGCACGCGAATTTCATGAATCGGTTTCGCTATCCGACCCAATGGCCAGAAGCGTGCGCGGACATGCGCCGTCGGGAAGCCGACCGTCCGCTGTGCAACCAGTATCCAGGACTTCTATATCCCGAGATATCTCGCGGGAGCATGTACTCGGTTCCACCTCATCGCTTGAGCATGAGGTCGCAGGCGGAGGCATACGCTGGTGGATTCCGGCTACAGCAGTGGCAGTGGTTCTGGCAGCAGTGGGAGCTTTTCTGTTCCTTCGCCAGCGTGGTAGTGCGGTTGGTGGTCAGGGCGTGGTCAGTACGGGGTTGCAGATCACGCAGTTTGATAACAACACCGGCGACAACGTTCTACAGGATGTTCCTGCAGTTGCCATGCAGATTCTGCTACGCGAGATGCCATCGCTGCATGTGACGGGCTATGCACCTGCCTTGAATGCCACTGGGATAGATGCGCAGGATATGGCGCGGCGAAGCGGTGCAGATGCTTATCTGACCGGCAACGTTTCGCGCGATGGCAATAGCTATCACATTCATTCAGAGATACTGCGAACGTCTGACAACGGAAAGCTCGCCGCCGAGGATGTTGACGCGTCCTCGGCCGTGGAGATTCCAAACGCTCTAAGCCATCTTGCAGTAGCGTTGCGTACGCATCTTGGAGAAAGCCCTGAGCAGGCCTCTGCGAATACCGTTTCTCTAGCCAGTGAAGCGACGAACTCCCTGAATGCCTTGAGCCTGTATGCGCGAGGGATCGCCTATCTCCGCGTTGGACAGGAGACGAATGCAATTGATGAACTCACTCGCGCGCTGACGGACGATCCCGCCTTTGTGCCAGCACGGCTTGAGTTGGTGGAAGCACTGCGGGAGTCTGGAGCGGAGACAGAGCGTTTGCGTGCCGCGGCCGCGTTGAAAGTCGCAGCAAGTAAGGGAAGTCCATGCCAACAGAGCCGTATTGCATACGAGATAACAGACACCATCACCGCAGCGATGAGTTCGGCGCAATCCTGGCAAAATCTGTGTAGTCTGCAGCCGGAAGCGCAGGTAGCGATGGTGCGTTCGCTTCTGGCTGCAGGGCGAACGGCAGAGGCCGAAAGCACGGGAGCGCGTGCCATGGAACTCGATCCTGCCGGACGCATCGCCGTATCGGTAGCTACAGAAGCGATGATTGCGCAGGCCCACTACGAGTCAGCTCAGAAAGAGCAGGGCAGAGCGGCAAGTTCCAACGCCGCTTCGCCGGGACTGGCATTACTTGCCGCGTACTTGAGAGACGATCGCGCAGCGGAAACGCAATGGGCTACAACAGCGGCGGCGTCCAATTCGTTTAGCGACAACTGGTATTACCTGACGTATCTGGGGGACCGCGGACGCTTGGCAGAGGCACATAGTTTTGGCACTGCAGCGTTTACACGTTTGAGCGCACAGCCGCAGATCGCCTCATCCGCATCGCTCTTGCGCGCCCGCCTTGAGGCGATGGAAGCAATGGCGGGACATTGCCATAGCGAACCGGTTTCTGTCGCCGATGCGGGTGATGCAACCAAGTTTTATGCAGGTCTTGCGCAGGCATGGTGCAAACATTCCGCAGGAGACAATGCCCCTACTGACCCCACACAACGCACGTTGATTCGAGCAGCACTGTTGTGGAGTACTGGAGATGCGCAGGGCGCGTTGAACCTGTTGCAGGAAGATAAGACAAGTGCCCAATCCACTGTGGCTACGCTGCTTCGTGGCGAATCGCATTTGAAACTTGGCCAACAGGTACTGGCTATTGGCGATTTCAAGGCTGCACTTACGCGGCGCGGCGAAGCTTTACTGACGGGAACACTCACGTATCCCGTAGCACAGGCCGGACTGGCAACTGCTTATCGCACGATGGGTGACGATCCCAATGCGAGTCGTGCCGAAGATGATTTGAAGAAGCTTTGGCAGGATGCCGATCCATCCGAGCCGTTGCTTCGCGGATCGAACTAACGGCGTCCGCCCTTCGTAGGTGACTTTGTCAGATTCTCCGCAAGGAACAAACCAGATTTGTTTGCGCTGACCACATCGATATCGCCGTCGCCATCCATGTCCACTGCAACTGTTTGAACGCCGCCGCCCATGCGGCCGCCGTAATCCACGATGTGGCGAACCCACTCCACACCACCGTTCTGTGCCGTCGCAGGAGACACCTTTCGCCATTCATACCAGTAGAGCCCAACAGGCTCACGCTCACCTGGGTCGCCGCCGTTGTGTGCGAAGTAGCGCTTGCCGATCACGAGGTCTGGCTGCCCGTCCCCGTTCATGTCGACGAGCTGCGATGCATGCGCTTGAGACCATGAACTATCGATTACGTGCTGCACCCAGTGGCCTTCCGCAGTCTGCTCGTACCAGGCCACGCCATAGTCATGCGCCATGCCGGTCAACAAATCTTTGCGGCCATCGCCATTGATGTCCAAAAGGTACATGTAGCCAAATTGCGCCCCGGCGCGTTGTGCTGCTGCGGAAAGTTTCACTTCATCAGTAGGCGTTCCCGAAGGCGGAATGTATTTCCATCCCCAATCCGTGGGGTGAAACTTCCAGTAACCTTCCGCCCGAACATCTGCCGGTGCTTCCAGCCAGCCCTTGGGCGTGAGGATGTCATTACGACCATCGCCGTTCATATCGCCAACACCAATACCGTGCCCATAGCTCTGCGGCGCGACAACATGTTTGATCCATTTGCCATCACGGTGTTCAAACCATGCGGCGGGCACATTTGGGCGATCGAACTCGGGGAGTAGCTCATTGGCTTTTCCGTCGTTATCCAGATCAACCAGGAAGGCGAATTCCGTGGGACCGCTGTTGTCGATCTCACTTACTTTCCACTCGCCACCCGTCTTGCCGGGGTTCTTCAACCACACGATGTTGTGCGCGAAATAGCTGAACTGAATGATGTCAGTCCATCCATCGCCGTCCACGTCCATCGCAAGGTCGGCAAAGTTGTCGATGTAGCCGCTGGAGTAGTTAATGGAGCGCAGAGGGTGCTTGGTCCATCCGGGCGCTTCAAACCAGTGTTCTCCCGACACAATGTCCAGCTTGCCATCACGATTGATGTCTGCAACGGTCACAGTTTCCCCGTAACCGGGATCAATCATCTGCACGCGAAAGGCGATATCCGCAGGACGGCTGGCGCCCAACAAGGCAATGAGCGAAACGATTGCAGCAAGGGAAGTGGAAGCTGGCCAGCGCATGAACTGAGTGCCTTCGATTCGTAAGAATGCAATGCGCGGCCATTCTAACGGTTACGACGCGGAACTTGTAAGCATGTGGCGATGGGCAAGCGGCGACAGGCCTCAGCGTGTTACGATAGCCAAGAAGCGGAGAGATGGCCGAGTGGCTTAAGGCGCACGCTTGGAAAGCGTGTATACCGCAAGGTATCCAGGGTTCGAATCCCTGTCTCTCCGCCACTCATTCCGAAAGCCCTGAAAATCAGCCAAAAGGCGCGATTTTCGGGGCTTTCACTTTCTCCACGACAACAACGGTTGGAACTGTTTGCCCTTGGCCCAAATGCTAAGGCGTGTATGCTTTTTTCTGCAACTGCAATGATGCCGTCGCGCACAGCGCAATCTGACCCGATTGTGGGTGATTCGTCTGCGTGTATTAACCAGGCAGCTAGCAGTCTAGTGTAGTTTGTCTTCGCATACTGAACGCGAAGCCATTCGGGATATTTGAAGGAGAAATCGTGTCGGGAATGCTGAAACGTTCGCCCGGTAGGAGTGGTTTCTCTCCTACCGGGGCAGAGAAGACTAGACAGTCTCTTCTTCGAAGTTCTTTGGTACCTTTCGCGCCATGAGCGGCGTAAGGCACAGGATGGAAAATACGGTGGTGATCATGCCGCCCACCACCACTCGTGCCAACGGTTGCTGTGCCTGTGCGCCGATGCCGTTGCTGATAGCAGCGGGCAACAGGCCGAGGCCTGCTGACATACATGCCATCAAAACAGGACGCATCTCATCCAGCGAACCTTCGCGAAGGCCATGACGCGCTCCGTGACGTTTCTGTGCTCGCCGGATGCCGGATAGAAACACCACCGCACCCAGCGTCGCTACGCCCGTCAGTGATGTGAAACCGACCGCTGCCGAGATGGAGAACGCCGTGTGAGTGATAAGCAACGCAAGGATGCCACCGATAGCTGCGAAGGGAAGCGTTGCCAATACGATCAACGCGTCGAGCCATGTATTGAACTGCGTATACAGAAGGATCAGAATGGCCAACAGGCTGATCGGAATGATCACTGACAGGCGCTTCTGTTCTTTCTTCAACGAGTCAAACTCACCAGCCCAGGCATAGGTATAGCCGTTGGGTAGCTGAATCTTTTGTTTCAACTGCGCTTGCAGATCGGTAATCGTCGCAGCAAGATCGCGTCCGCGAACGCTGAACTTGATGGGAATGTAACGACGGCCCGCTTCACGGAAGATCTGGAAGCTACCCTGCCGCACACCGATGTCTGCAACTTCGCTAAGCGGTACTGAAGATCCATCACCGGCAGGCAGAAGGATCTTGCCGACCGCATCAGGATCATCGCGATAGCTCTTGGGATAACGAACGGTAATATCGAAGCGACGATCACCTTCAATCAATTGCGTGATTGCTGCGCCACCCACAGCCGCCTGAATGGCTGCATTCACATCCGCAGGAGCGATGTTGTAACGCGCAGCTTTCGCACGATCCACACGAATGACCAGTGACGGCTGACCATCGACTTTGAAGATGCCGACGTCTTGCACGCCCTGTACCTTCTCCATCACGTTTTGTACCGCAACAGCCTGTTTCGAAAGCTCGTCGAGATCATCACCGAAGATCTTCAGTGAGTTCTCGCCCTTGACGCCAGACATCGCTTCTTCCACGTTGTCCTGAATCTGCTGCGAGAAGCCGAACACAACACCTGGATATTTGCTGAGTTGGTGTTGCATCTGTTCAATCAGCTTTTCCTTACTGCCGTGTACCGAGGCAGGCCAGGTGCTTTCGTCGTTCAGGTCAACCAGGAATTCCAGATTGTTAAAGGTGGTAACGTCGGTACCATCGTTCGGACGGCCAAGCTGTGAAACCACTTGTTTTACTTCCGGGAAGCGTAGGAAGTCTTCACGCAGGCTATCGACCGTGGTGGATGCTACTTCGAAAGAGACATCCTGCGGTAGTGTTGCGCGCACCCACAGATTGCCTTCTTCGAGTGGAGGCATAAATTCGCCGCCGACCCCATAGATGAAGATGAAGCCAGAGATGATCAGAGCAATGACGGCAAAGCCCCATACGAACTTGGAACGCCGCATCGTCAACGTGAAGATCCGGTTGTAATGATGACGGAAGAAGTTAGAGAGCCATGTGCCTTCGCCGGCGTGTGCATCGTCCACTTCCGGGCGAGCTGGTGGCGGCCCTTTAGGCGCCAGCACCATTGCAAGTACTGGAGCAAAGACCAGGCCGAATAGCAACGCGCCAATCAACGCAAAGCCGTACGTCACAGACATAGGTGCGAAGATCTTGCCCGGTACACCTTCCATGGTGAACAGCGGAATAAACGCCACCAGGATGATGACGGTGGAGAAGAGCACCGGACGCGATGCTTCCTGCACACCCTCGATGATGAGGGTGGCAAGATCGTCTTCCGGCAACCTACGTGACAGTTTGCGATGAATGTTTTCCAGCACCACGATGGAAGCGTCGACAAGAATACCGAAGTCAATCGCGCCAATGGAGATGAGGTTTGCGGAATGGCCGGTCATGGCCATCATGGAAAACGCGAACAAGACCGCGAAGGGAATGGTTGCTGCGGCGATGACAGTCGTACGTACATCGCCGAGCATAAACAGCAGGATCAACGTTACCAATACGAGGCCGGTGATGATGACGTGCTTCACCGTGTGTTCGGTGCGGTCAATCAGGTTCGTTCGATCGCTGATGGTGTCGATGTGCATGCCCGGTGGCAGCAGGCCATGATTCAAGTCGTGAATCTTGACCTTAAGTGCTTCCAGCGCGGGAATCGACTCTTCGTTCTTGTTGAGCAGAACGATGCCTTCCACGGCATCTGGGTCATGGTTGCGACCAATCTTACCCATACGCTGCTGCGAACCAATCTTCACATCCGCAACATCGCCAACGAGGACAGGCACCCCACGATTGCTGGCGACGACGACCTGCTTGATATCGTCCACCGTATGCAACTGACCAACAGCGCGAACATTGACGCTCTGTTCGCCTAGCGAGATATAGTTACCACCCGCGTTGGCATTGGAGTTCTGCACGGCAGCAGTGACCTGCGGCAACGTAACACCGTGCGCCAGTAGTTTCTGCGGATCGGCTTCGATCTGGTACTGCTTCACATCGCCACCGAAGGTCGTGACGTCGATGATGCCGGGAACCTGCTTCATTTCACGCGTCACAAGCCAATCCTGCGTGGCTGTGAGGTCGTTCAATGTGTAAGGCCCGGTGAGCTGATAGCGGTAGATTTCACCGATGGGCGACCACGGTGAGAGTTGCGGCTCCAGATTATTCGGAAGCTGCAATAGTTGCAGACGGTCAAGCACTTCCTGCTTGTCGTGGAAATAATCGCTATCAAAGGTGAAGTACAACTTCACATCGGACAGACCAAAGATAGAGATAGAGCGGATGCCGTTGAGATGCTGCACGCCGTACAGCGCCGTTTCAACGGGTGCTGTAACCTGCTGCTCCATCTCTTCGGCAGACCATGCGGGATTCTGCGTGATGATTTCGACGAGTGGCGGCGAGGGATCGGGATACGCCTCAACGTCGAGCTGCATGGCGCCGAAGGTTCCTGCGACCAGCATGCATGCCAGCACAATCAGAACCAGCGCACGCATGCGCAGAAGAATGCGGATGAGAGCAGACATCGCCGTTAGTCTCCTGTCGCCGGTGCGCGCAAGAAGCTGGCGCCCGTCTTCACGATGGTTTCGCCGCCCTGCAGACCGCTGAGAATCTCAACGTCATCGCCGTGTGCAGCGCCAACCTTCACCTGCCGCAGATTGAACTTTCCATCTGCGCCCTTCACATACACGCCGGTGCTTTCACCATCGTGAATCACTGCGGTGCTCGGCACCAGAACTGCGTTCTGTGCAGGACGAGCAATCTTCAGGCTGGCAAACATCGCAGGCTTCAAACGATGACCGGGGTTCGGCAGCACAACGCGCGCACGCAGCGTGTGCGTTGTGGGATCGAAGGTATCGCCTACGTTAGCAACCCTGCCATGGAATATTTCATTGGGATAAGCCTGTACAGTAACGTCAACATTCTCTGATTGCTTGAGCAACGCAATGTCGCGCTCGAACACTTCGCCGACGATCCAAACAGAATCGAGATTCGCGATGGTGACAATGCCGTTCGTTGCGTTGTCCACGGACTTCTGCAACTCACCATTTGCTGTACCAACATCAATCACAGTGCCGGAGATGGGCGATGTGATGGGCGCAACATCAGACGTACCGTTCTCGCTAAAGCCAAGCTCGTGCAGGCGCTGACGTGTGCGCTCCAATTCAGCATGACCGGAAGCCGCTGTAGCTTGCAGCTCAAGATATGCAGCTTGCGAAAGCACTTCATGGTCCAGCAAAATTTTGCCACGTGCCAATGCGCGATCCGCGCGATCAGCCTCTGTCTTTGCTTTCTCAAAATCAGAACGAGCCGAAGCAACATCGCCACTCTGCAACAATGCTACAACCTGTCCCTTGCGAATTTCCTGACCAGCAACGACCTTCATCTCCACGATGCGGCCGGTAAGCGGGGGATAGATGTGCACCGTCTGCGTGGGGTTCGCTTCAATGTGCGCAGGCACAGAAAGGGAATCGTTCAACGTGGTCGCATGCGCCGTTGTCGTCACGATGTTCGAAGGAGGCAGATCTGCCTCCGCAGTTTCTTTCTTCTTGCAGCCGGTCGCCATCAATGTGGCAGACAACAGCAGGGCGACGCTTCGCGTCCTCATCATGGATTCACCTCGGTCGCCGTAGCGTATGAGAGCTGGTGCAGCGCGTTCTGCGCGTTGGCCTGCGCATTCAGCGCGGCAAGATTTGTCTGACGGTAGTCCTGCAATGCGGACAGGTAGTCCAGCAATGTGGCGTTCCCGTTGCGATAAGCAAATTGAATGTTGTCCCGGACGTGTGCGGCTTCTGCCAGATACTTCTGCTGATAGCGCGCATTCTGCTGCAGGGCCGCCTGATACGCGGCATAGGATTGATCCACGTCGCTGATGACCTGATTGCGAGCCTGCTGCAGTAACAACCGACTCGAGTCAGCTTCGCGCCGTGTGCGTTCCTTTTCGCCCTGATTGCGATCGAAGATACGCAATGGGATTTGCAGGTTTGCGCCTACAGTGTTTGCAGTGCCGCTGCGTTCATACTCCACGCCGAACTGCGGATCGGTCTTTCCCATCGCATCGGCAAGATGAATTGCGGCTTCATTCGCATTCACCTGACGCTGCGCTGCTACAAGGTCCGGCCGTGCGGCCAAAGCTGCATTTTCGAGTTGCTGTAAGGAACTTCCCAGCGCGGGAAGATCAAGCGAACCACTGATGTCAAAGGTCGACAGCACCGAAGGCTCACCCAGCAGTACCTGCAACTGTTCGCTGGCCTGCGTCAGGTTCAACTGCGCATTGGTCTGATCATTTTCAAACCCTGCAAGCTGCAGCTCCACCCGCTCAAAGTCCGTACGGTCAACATCACCGGCATCCAGACGAACCTTCATCAGGTCCACAGTCTTGTGATAGTCGGCGAGATTATCGTTCGCAATCGTAAGCGCCAGCTTGGCTTGCAGCATTCCAGTGAATGCCTGCTTTACCGCCAGGTCAAGACTGCGCCGCTGGTCGTCTACCTGCGCTGAAGCAACGCCGGTGTTAGCCTTTGCCGCCGCAATCCGAAGCGAACGCTTGCCACCCACTTCGAAGGTGCGTTGCACGCCAACACCATAAAACGGAGGCCCATTGGAGTCGCTGTTGGCCAGGCTCATCTGTGTACCTTCGGCCACCAGGTTTGGATTCAGCCGCAGCCCTGCGGTGATCTCATTCGCCTGAATGGCCGACAGATGTGCCTGAGCGCCCAGCAGGCCGGGGCTATGCAACCGTGCATACTCCACTGCCTGTTGCAGTGTGAGGGGCTGTGGCGGCACGGGGGGAGAGGCTGCCGCCTGTGCAAACACTACGGGCTGTAGCAAAACCAGTCCCGCAGACAGCAAGATTCGCTTCATACGTATGTCGATTCCTCCGCGTTCAATCGATTGCGGATACTTTGTCACTCTGGGATGTAAATGAAAATAAAGATACTGCTAGGCAGCGCAGCCAAACGGCGGCGGTCGCGGCGACTGTGGCCGAACGGCAACCAACTCGTATATCTTCCATGTCTGGCGTCTGCGCGAAAGCGATTCCATCCTTCGCATGACAGCGCCAAACAACATGGCCAAAAGCAGAAAGGGAAGGAGTGCTACAGCGATAGCAGGTCCGTCCTGACGCGATCCAGGAAAGACGCTTCCATTTGCCTGCTGCCAGGACGTCTCTGCGGCCATCTTGGCACGCTGGAGATCGTCAGTCATGGAGACGGCAGGAAACAACACGACGGCGAGGAGGCCAACCACCCCCAGCGCTACAGGAAGCGAACAGCGCAACATTCCTCGGCGGCTGCACACAACCGTACTTGCGAACAAAACGCTCACAACGGTCAGCCACAGCAGATTGAGTAGATGTTCCACTATGCGAATGATATCCGAGGAGGCACAAGCCCGTACGGGATTTCTCCTGTAATGGCACCTCTGCGGTGACATACGTTCCAATAGCGCCCCAGGTTTCACGGACAGGTTTCGGGGTAGGGACGTGCATCGACGCATGTGAATCGGCGGGATACCATGGAGTCACATGTTCATTGCATTAGTTTGCACCCCTAAGGTACCCACTCCACTCTAGAGATGGAAGTGGCCTTGTCTTTCAGTGGCCGGGATGTGCCTCACTACACGGGCTTAACATGAATATTTACAGCACGGTATCGACCAGGGTAGGCATGGAATCCGTCAGAAATAGTAATCAAACGATGGTGTCTAAGTGGGCGGACTTCAGTTTACCGATCGCCTTTGTGGTCTTCCTGGGAGTTTTGTCGTATGTACTCTCTCCTCGGCACATGATGTGGGGCGATGAGTTTCTGGCTTGGCACCTTCTGGCAGATGCTTCCTGGAAGCATGCCTATCATGAGTGGCTTAGCGGCGCAGATGGGGGAGGGATTTCCTACTACATTCTTGGGCGTGCGGTGATGGCACTCACGAACCGCAGTCCTCAGATCATGCGAGTCTATTCGGCAGTTTGCATGGGACTGGGCGGCTTGATTTGGTTTAGGATGCTCCGGCGCCATTACTCACTACTTGCTGTCACCTTAAGCGTCAGCCTCATATGGCTTTGCAATTGGACCTTCCTGGACGAGTCCTTCCAGGTTCGTTTCTATGGTCAGTTCGTTTTTGCATTTGCGCTCGCCGCGTATGGATTTGTGCAAGTTGAAGAAAAGGCATTAACCCCCAGAGCCGGGTTTCTGATCGCCTTCACATCAACAGCGTTTATGGTGCATACGCATATGCTAGGGCTGTGCTTTAGTGGAATTCTGCTTGCGTCTCTACTGTTTAGCGGTCAGACAGTGCAGACCAGAATTTGGCAGACTGTAGGCATTCTGCTGGGCTGGGTAACTCTGGCTCCATTTATTCAAGCAATCCGCTCCAGCGCTCATGGGCAACAGTGGATCCAGATGCCGACCGTACAGGATGTTGTGCGCCATTATTTGCATTCCTCGATATACCTGGGCTCCTCACTCCTTACGACAGACATAGCAGGTTTTGCTCTATTAACCTTCGTCTCTGTTGCTCTATGGATGCGGCACCGGCAGGGGCATTTGCTTGCTCGTGAATCTCAAGATCGGTATCTGGTAATCATCGCTCTTTTGGGGATGCTTAGCCCGTTGGGGCTTTATCTGGTCTCACATCTCGGTAAGCCTGTATTTGCTACCAGATACCTCATGCCACAACTTATGTCTCTTTGCGTACTCATCGCATTGGCGATCGACGTATTTCTGGCACGAGTATCACCGAAACTTCAAGTCGGTATCGGAGGACTTGCGTTCGCGCTGCTCGCAGTTATTCAGATTGCAACTTTGCACTCTGTTATCCGGGACGCTTTCCAGCCTCGTTCCGATTTGGACCCATTGCTTGCCATCGAAGGCGATAAACCCGTCGTGATCTTTAACGCCCCGCTGTGGGAACAGCTTTGGTTTTATGAAGGTTCCAAGGCTCATCGCTTTTTAATGTTTCACAGCCAAAGCCTATCGATTCCATTCGCGCCGGAATACGCCCCGATGACAGTGCTGGATGAAGATTTTCTAAACAACACACAAGACTTTCTATTCATCGATGACAAATTGTCAGATCTAATCTACCGGGACTTTGGAGAAACATTCTTGGGCGATCCCAAGTGGAAAGTAACGCCAAGAGGAACGGTCAATATGCGGGGTGAAATCGCCCCCATCTATGAAGTGAAAAAAGTCAGATAAGACTCCAAGATTCAGACTCAGGCCCCATGTCCGATAATGCATATTCTGTATAGTTGGCTTAAGGTTTCGCAAACTGGCATCGCTGCTCTTTAACCTTGCCCACAATAGCGGCTACATCATGCAGGCTCAGCCGCTCTGCTACCATCCGGCTAAGTCTTCATGCGAATTGTCCAAACAGTTTTTGGTGTCTTTCATCACTTCGATCTGGCACGTGAGCTTTATCGCCGAGGCCATCTGGAACGGATCTACTCCACCTGGCCTTGGCAACGGATTCAACGTGAAGGTATCCCAAAGGATAAGGTTCGGACCTTTCCGTGGGTTCATACACCGGAATTCCTGATGAAGCGCGCAGGCATTTTGCCGCGGCCCGTGGAAGATATTACCGGCTACGTGAATGCGCTCAGCTTCGACGAATACACGACGCGCACGTTGCCAGAATGCGATGCGCTGATTGGCATTTCAGGATCGTCATTGAAAGCTGGCCGACTGGTACAGCAGCGCGGTGGACGTTTCTTTTGCGACCGAGGATCGTCTCACCAGCGCTATCAGGAACAGATCGTCTCCAGCGAGTTTCGCCGCTGGGGCGTCCATGAACCCGTCAGCGACCCCCGCGACACGGCTCGCGAAGAAGAAATCTACGCCATGGCAGACGGCATCACGGTGCCATCCAGCTTCGCAGCACGGTCGTTTGTGGAGATGGGTGTGCCCGCTGCGAAGGTCCACACCATCCCCTATGGTGTTCGGTTGGAACGCTTTCAGCCTACAGGCGAACCACCGACAGACCGCCTGGAGATTCTCTTCGTAGGCAACATCGGCTTGCGCAAAGGCGTTCCCTACCTGCTGGAAGCATTTGCGCGACTACGTCACCCGAATAAGCGGCTGCGGATTGTCGGTGGCATGAGTCGTGAGTTTCCGTCTGTTCTCGAGCGCTTGCCGAAGGAACATGTCGAATTCACCGGCATCCTTCCTCAGCAGCAGGTCGCCGAGATGATGAGCCGCAGCCACCTGCTGGTTTTGCCCAGTATTGAAGAAGGTCTCGCTTTGGTTCAGGGACAGGCGTTGGCCTGTGGATGCCCTGTTCTGGCCACCACGAACACAGGCGGCGAAGACCTGTTTCACGATGAGGTGGAAGGATTTATCGTTCCCATCCGAGACGTGGATGCCCTCATCAACCGCATGGAACGGATTGCCCAGGATCCCGCATTGCAGCAACGACTACGCGCTGCGGGACTGGAGCGAGTGAAGCACATTGGCGGATGGGAAACCTATGGCGACCGCTGGGAGACGCTGTTACAAAACAGCCTCACTACAAAGCGTTAGCTACGGCCGCCACCAACGAAGTGAACCAACTCAATCCGGTCACCATTGAGCAGATGTGTCTCAGCCCATGCGGCGCGCGGCACAATGTCGCCATTGCGCTCCAGCGCGACGCGGTCCGCTCTGAATCCAAGCGATGTAATCAGTTCAGCGACTGTTGGCTGCTGGCCCAGTTCGGTGAGGTGACGTTCGCTCCCGTTGAGCGTGACAACAATCGGTTCCGACATGCTTTCAGCTTACCAAGCTGAGGTTCGCCTAGCGAGTGTGGCCGGGGGCGGAATGCAGACGGCGCATCAGTGTGCGCTGGAGTCGCTGTTGCCAGCTCATGACCTCTTCGCAATCGGCAAACACCGCACGCGAGCATGTCATGAGTGTGTGAACTGCTTCCGCGTCGGCTGGAGAATCCCATGTCTCGTACAGCCGCGAATCTACGAGGTATTCAATAGCATGGCTCAGAATTTCCAGCGCGCGTCCCTGCGCACGCGAGGGCCTACGACGTGTTGGCGAAGGACGCTGTGGCTGCTGTGATGGCAGCTTCGGTGCAAACTGGGGGCGCGGAAGCATCGGGGCGGCAAGAACATTGGCAGCGGTAGACATGTACCGCTCATCGGCGTTCCCAAGATGTCACATTAGCGCGATGAGTGTCGCAAGACAGGCCACAAAAGGTTCATGGGACCCCGTCCGCTACCGCGAGGTGTTGCTGTACGCATTGCCTCTGCAACAAATGCTTTTGCTTCTCGCGCCGCATCGACTACAGGCATGCTTTGCAACAAATGACACAGCATCGAAGAAGAAAACGCGCATCCGGTTCCGTGCGTGGCGTTCGTCGCGATGTGCTGTCCATGCAAGCGAGTCCATACGCCATCGGCAAATACAAGATCATCCGGTTTTTCTCGATCACCACCGGTCACCACGACAGCACATCCAAATCGCAGCGCAAGCTGTTCAGCGGCAGATTGAATGCCGGCGTCATCGTTGGATTGAGAATCTGCCAGGAGCGCGAGTTCGCCAACATTCGGCGTAACGACATCCACTAAAGGTAGAAGTTCGTCGCGAAGTTGTCGCAGCCCATCTGCATCCAGTAACGGCGCGCCTGAGGATGAGCGGATGACCGGGTCCAAAACAACGACAGGCCTCTTCCCTTCAAAACCACTGAGATAGCGAACAACCTCCGTAACCTGTTCCGCGCCACCTAACATGCCGATTTTGATGCCGTGTGGCGGCATGTCCTCGTGCAGTGTTTCGAGGGTTTCGCGCAACAATACCGCATCGACTGGCTGCACCTTTCGCACGCCCAGAGTCGATTGCACCGTAAGTGCACTGATAGCTGATATGCCGAAGACGCCATGCGCTGCAAACACCTGCAGGTCTGCGGTAATGCCTGCGCCAGACGACGGATCAAAACCCGCAATTGTGAGCGCTATCCAGTCTTCCCTGCCATCCATACCTTCAGCATAAGCCGCTACACTGGAAACATGAATCCAGCCGATCACCTTATCGTTGCCCTTGACTTCCCGAATCGCGCGCAAGCGCTGGATATGGTGGAGAGGCTTGAGGGCAACATACGCTGGTTCAAAGTGGGACTGGAACTTTATCTGGCCGAAGGCCGTGGCGTCGTGGAAGCCATTCGCGAGCGCGGTTATGACGTGTTTCTCGACCTGAAACTGCACGACATCCCCAATACCGTAGCGAGTGCGGTTCGTACCGCCTCCGCAAGCGGCGCAAGTCTTCTGACGCTGCACGCCGTTGGGGGCCCAGTGATGCTGGCTGCTGCCAAAGAAGCTGCGGATGGCCTGACGCAGAAGCCTCGCCTAATGGCCGTTACCGTGCTGACCAGCATGGATGCAGCACAGCTTCACGCAACCGGCATTGCAACCACACCCGCCGAACAGGTACTCCGACTGGCGGAGATGGCAACAGACGCTGGTATAGACGGCCTTGTCTGCTCGCCTGAAGAGGTTCTCGGCATCCGTTCCAGCCGCGCGAAAGACGCGCTGTTAGTGGTCCCTGGAATCCGCCCCGCGTCCGGCGCAAAGGACGACCAGAATCGCATTGCAACTCCCGCCGATGCGATTCGCCGTGGGGCGAACATGATGGTCGTCGGTCGACCGATTACACGGGCAGCCGATCCGGCAAGTGCTGCCGCAGCAATTCTTTCCGAAATTGCAGCCGCACATGCCTGATTGAAATTCCCGCAAAAAGAGAAAAGCCCGGGATTCCCGGGCTTTCGCATACTTCAAGTCCTGGTTTAGAGGCGCTCGAAGAAATCACACGCAGAGCAGGAGATATACATGCCGCCTGGGGTGCCGCGGTCGCGGTCCTTCACGCGCTTCACGATACGGGTCGGCTTGCCGCACTTCGGGCAGTCCGTGCTCTTGGTGGTGTCCATCGCCTTCTTGCGATCACCGGTCTTGGCAATCTTCGCCATGGGTAGTTCCCTTCGGTTGGCGTCTTCCTTACGCCGAAAAATGTGATTCGCGAGTGGTCCGACTAACAATACATCGGTCTGCGGGCAGCCACGTGGAGATCGCAGGCCCTGTCGCGCAACTTTTTCATTCTATCTCAGCCAAAGGCTACTGCAGATGCGGTGCATCGTTCACGGCAACCTTATCCGCTTTGGGCTGTGTGGGGGTGGGCGCGGTTTGGTCCGCCGGACGATCGGAAGGAAGCCGCAGAGAAGGAGCCTTGGGTTTCGCTTCTGTTTCCGCGGTTCCCGCTTTGGCGTCGCCCAGCGACACTTCATGCGTCAGCGCGGGATCGCGGTATCCCGCAAGTTCATCCTTGTCATGCACTTCAATCGGCTTGCCTAGCGCGGCCAGTTTCATCAACACCACGCGGTCTGCACGGAATCGCACGAAACGGATCGACTGCGGAGTTTTACCGTAGATCCATTCTTCGAAGACTTCGCCGTCACTACTGTCGGCAGCACGCTCACGGAGCTTGGTGTCAGGTTGTCCTAAGGAGGCCAGCACCATCCGGCGATTCATGCCTACCAGGACTTCGTGCTCCAGGATGGCATTTCGGATGGGATCAGGTAGCGTATCCGCATAGGCCTGTTCGGAGCTCTTCAGGCCAAAGTCAAGAAGAGGTTCCAGCAACGCCTTCACCTCAGCCGCAGACACACGCGGAGTGCGGCCTTCAAACAGCAACGTGATGCGCGTACCTGTGGGGCGTTCGCCCATAACGCCGTCACCCGCCAGTGGCATGTCGTTGATGGAAATGTGGCGCAGGAACCGGTGCGGCAGATAGGGACCGCCGTTGATGTCGATATCGATACGGTCTGCGAGGACGTTGATGTCGGTGACCATGATGCGGTCGCCTGCAGCCGCGCTCATGCCGTCTTTGAACATGCGCTTCTTCAGGCTGTCGTTATCAACCGTGAGACGTCCGTTCGCATGCAGAACCAGTCCCGGCGCCCCCAATGGCAAAGAACGATGTGCGAATCCTTGCTCCATCAGCAGCATGCGCACCAGCTCCCGCCTGCCGGCAATGTCCATGGGATCCTGCGTGTATTCCACGCGGGTTGGCTTGAAGTCACGAAGAGGGTCGCCGACTGAAGTGTCTGGACCGACCACGAAGACATCCCGTTGCGGCATTGGCCCTACGGTCTGAGCCTGTTGCGCAAAGAGAACGCAACTGCACGCGGCAGTAATACTGAGCACGATGGCGGCAATTTTGTGACGCATGGGACGGGCACCCCAATGACACGCACTGTAGACCCAACACACGTCATGATGCAAGTCCGGGGGCGCCGGGTGGCTGTCGTTATGCTGGATCGCGAGGTTCGCTATACGGAATCTGCGGGGTTTGCAGTCCGCCAATCTGGATCAACGGAGCGGCCGCCGCCTGGCGCTTCTCTTCCCGCAGATGCTCTGCTGGAGGCGGCACATCCATCGGGTGCCCTGCGCCTTCCAGTGGCTGCCACGTGTAATGCCACGCGTAATCCTTCGTGAGCCGGAAGACACCGACGAGTGCAGCAACGAGAACGAGCACTGTCACAAGGGATGCCTCTGGCCCGAACGGTCCGCCAGTCAACCAGATGGGACCATCCGCGCCACTCTGAATGATTCCAAAGGTGACCGGTGTATATGGAGAGCTGGAACCGAACAGGATCTGCAAGACAAGGGACCAGCCAAGTTGCACGCCCAGGGAAAACCAGAGCGCACGTGTCCGTAGGAAGCCCGTCACGAAAATGGATGCCGCCAACACCATGACGGGCAACGTCCTTCCCTGCGACGCCGTACCGGTGATGGCCAGCATGGTCACAACAAAGATGGTTGCTGCAGAAGCCCAACCGGGGCTGGAGGCCTTCACCAGTAGCTGCAGCGGTAGCCCAGCGAGTATGAGCTGCACGACGAGAGCAAATGCGATCAGAACAAGTACGCTCAGCAACGTCCGCAGAAGAGTGGGCCCATCAAAACCAAATTGCATGGAGAGGTTGCCGGTCAGGAGCGCAGGCAGAACCAGTGCGATGGCAATCCCCCACCCCAGAGCGACACCGCGTCCCAACTCCCCAGCGATTCCTGGGCGGCGTACAAATCCAATGCTGCTGAGTGGTCGCAGCTCCGGCACCCAAACTCGCGCCATGGCATAAAAGCCGCCCATAAGAAGAAGCGCGGCGATCACCTCACGCGCAACGTCTGTCCACATTACTGGCACAAGCCGCGACAGTTCGCCGGCAGAAAGCAGCGAAAGCACGGTCCATGCGGCGGACAAGAGAAATGTCGCCGCTGGACGTGACGGTTTGTGCAGAGAATGTTTTGCAAATGGCATCCGTGTCGCCTTCCCAGAGGGTTCCGGTATTAGACGAAGGCAGCCTCAAGCCGTCGCGTAAAACGCAGCAATATTGCGGAACTTGTTGTAACGCGCCGCAAGGAGTTCATCCACCGACTGAGACTGCAGTTCCGCGTAATTCTTTTCCAGTGCCGCGCGAACCAAGGCTATTGCTTCTTCTGGCTTGTCCTGTGCGCCACCTGCGGGTTCGGCAATCACACCGTCCACGCAGCCCAGACGTGAAACATCAGGAGCGGTATATTTCAGCGCTTCTGCAGCCTGCTGCCGCTTGGTAGCGTCCTTCCACATGATGGAAGCGCAGCCTTCGGGAGAGATCACAGAATAAATCGCGTTTTCCAGCATCAAGACGCGGTCCGCAACAGCCAGTGCAAGTGCTCCACCGGAACCCCCCTCGCCAGTGATAACAGTGATGGTGGGAACGCGCAGCCGTGACATTTCGATAAGGTTGCGGGCAATCGCCTCACCCTGTCCGCGTTCTTCCGCTCCCAAACCGGGGTAGGCACCAGCCAGATCGAGGAAACTGAAAACGGGCTTGTTGAACTTCTCCGCAATTTTCATGGCGCGCAGAGCCTTGCGATAGCCCTCCGGTTCCGGAGAACCGAATCGATACTGCATGCGCTCCTTTACATTGCGTCCCTTGCGGTTGCAGATAACCAGAACTTCATCGCCATTAAAGCGAGCCATACCGGCAAACATCGCTGGATCATCGCCAAAACTGCGGTCGCCGTGGATTTCGCTCTGATCGGTAAAGATCGCGTCTATGAAGTTCATGGGATGGAGGCGCTGCGGGTCCCGTGCTACCTCAGTCTTACGCCACGCCTCCGGCACTGGAGCGGCAACGGGCTTTGCTTCTGTCTCTGCCATCAGGGTTTATATCCAAACGCCCGCGAGGGCTCCTGCCGATTATAACGGCTGCTTCTCACTTGCGGCGCGACAGGAGCCCATCCGCCGAAATACTGTTCACCTCTACCAGCCACAACATGGCAAAGAAGATAAAGCTGTACATCAGTTGTGTACCCGCACCGTTCCAGTTCTGAACGGATGTGGTGCCAAATGTTAGTGCCACCATCATGAACGCACCTGCGGCCAAGGCAAACCGGGTGAACAAGCCCAGGATGATGAGCGCCCCAAGCGTCAACTCGATCCAGGGGATGCAATAGCCAAAGCTCAGAGACAACGCATGTGGCAGTGGGCCCTTGTCCATTCCCTGCGCCATTCCGTTCGCGAAGTTGCCCACTCCGCTGAGAATGCGGAAAAACCCATGTCCGAAGATGTTCATCCCCAGTGCCAGACGCATCAGCGCATAAGCAATTGCCTTGTGGTCACGCAACATTCAGATTCCCTCTCCTCCATGAGACGAAGGCTAGTGTCATTTCAGACGCTCGGTGGCGTGATTTCTTCAACATCCGTAAGGAGATAAGCCGCGTCCTATCCATTATGGAGGTGTTGCCCATGAGCAGCCCCGCACGGATACGTCGTTTCGCACTTTCGCTCGCACTGGCTGGATCATTGAGTTTTGCCGCGGCACAGGACGTCCGCACAGACTATGACCACAACGCGAACTTTCAGCAGTACCACACCTTCTCGGTCTATCGTGTCCACGCGTCTGACAGCATTAAAGAGAATCGTCTGCGGAGTAACATTGCCGCTTCGCTGACAGAACGTGGTTTCCGTGAAGTGCCACAGGGCGGCGACCTTGCCGTGACTGCGATTGGCGACGTCCGCAATCGTCAGGAATACACCACGTTTTACAACGGCTTTGGTCCCGGTTGGGGATATGGAGGTTGGGGCGGTTGGTATGGCTGGGGACGTTGGGGCGGCGGACCGGCCACCACAACGGTCTACAACATTCCGGTAGGAACCCTGGCTATCGACGTGTATGACGCACGGACTCACCAACTCATCTTCCGCGGAACTGCCGTAGATGATCTTTCAAAGAATCCGGACAAGAACGCAAAGAAGGGCGAAAAAGCCGTCGACAAAATTTTCGATAAGATGCCTGACGTGCACAAGGTCCGTTAAACACAAACACAATGGGAGCATGGTTTGGTCCATGCTCCCATTGCGCTTCTTGTTTCGTTAGTTGATGACCTTAACCGCTCCTGCGCCGATCAAATCTTCCACCTGATCAATGAAAAGACGGTCAGCGCATACGCTGAATCCTTGTGGTTCCAGCACAGCACAGAACTCACCCGGCTCTTCCAGATCAAGCAGTAGCTTGCCCGGTCCGGGGCGTTCTTGAAATAGCGTCGCCAGTTTCTCCAGCAGCGCAGCATCCGGATGATGCAGCGGAACCCGAATACGCAGAGCTTCCGGTAGTTTGATCTGCACATCTTCTAAAGCCGTAATAGCTGTTACGGACAACTTCGGCGCAGAGTCTTCTTCACCGCGTAACGAACCACGAACAAGCACCGGGACATCGATCTTCAGTTTCTCCTGAAGCTTCTCGTAGTCCTTTGGAAATGCAATCAGATCGATCTTGCCAACTGTGTCTTCAAGGATGGCGGAAGCATACATCTCTCCGCTGCGCTTGCTCTTAGCCACCTTCAGACCAGAGATCACACCCGCAATCTGGATTTCATTCTGCGGCTCACGTTGGCCACGTTGAAAGACAACAGGTTCCGGCTTCATCTCACATGCCGTTGCCGTATCAAGAACGCCCTTGATGTTACGCAGCTTCTCACGATACTTATCCATCGGATGGCCGCTGACGAAGAAGCCAAGCACTTCCTTCTCGTTCTGAAGCCGCTCATGCTCGTCCCAGTCAGGAACCTTTGGCAGATCGTCTTCCGGTGCAGCCGCCGCATCAGCAAATGGCGATGCATCAAACAAACCAAAGAGACCACTCTGTCCGCTGGCTGCATCACGCTGCGACTTCTGCGCGCGCTCCATCGCCTTGTCGACTGCAGCAAATACTCGAGCACGCGGACCAAAAGTATCCATCGCGCCGGCCTTAATCAACGACTCCAACACACGCTTATTCAGCAGACGGAGTTCAACCTGTTCGCAGAAATCCCATAGCGAACTGAAGCCGGGCTTTCCTTCTGCTTTCAGTTTGTTTCGCGATTGCACGATGGTCTCAATTGCATTGCCGCCAACGTTCTTAATCGCGGCCAGTCCGAAACGAATCGCATCGCCACTGGGTGTAAAGTTCGCGTCGGAAATCTGTACATCCGGCGGCAGCACGGTGATGCCCATCTCGCGGCATTCCTGGATGTACTTCACCACGTTTTCCGGCTTTGAAGTTTCGCTGGTCAGCAGTGCCGCCATGAACTCCACCGGATAATGCGTCTTCAGATATGCCGTGTGATACGCCAGCAATGCATACGCCGAAGAGTGCGACTTATTGAAGCCGTAGCCTGCAAATTGCAGGATCAAGTCAAACAGTGCGCCAGCCTTTTCCTTAGGATGCTTACGTTCTGCAGCACCCTTCATGAAAATATCTTTCTGCTCCGCCATGGCCGCGGGATCTTTCTTACCCATCGCTCGACGCAACAGATCAGCGCCGCCCAGCGAGTAGCCAGCGATGACCGAGGAGATCTGCATCACCTGCTCCTGGTAGACGATGACGCCCAGAGTCTCCTTCAGCAACGGCTCCAGGCCATCCAGCAGATACTCCACCGGACGGCGTCCCCATTTGCGTTCGATGAAGTCATCGATCATGCCGCCCTGAATTGGACCAGGGCGATACAACGCGTTGAGAGCGGTCAGGTCTTCTACAGTTGTCGGTTTGTAGCGGCGCAGAACGTCACGCATACCGCCCGATTCAAACTGGAACACGCCGCTGGTCAGCGCTTTATGGAAGACCTTTTCGTACGTCTCCGCATCATCCAGCGGGATCTTCGCCATTTCGACCGTGTCGCCACGATTGCTCTTGATGAGCTTCAAGCAGTCGTCAATCACAGTAAGAGTGGTGAGCCCAAGAAAGTCCATCTTGAGCAAGCCCATCTTTTCGACGGCCTTCATGTCATACGCCGTAACCAGATCGTCGGTCTTGGTCAATGTGACCGGAACAAGTTCCGTCAGAGGTTGCGGTGCAATCACAACACCAGCTGCGTGAACACCAGCGCCGCGCACCAGCCCCTCAAGGCGCATCGCATTGTCGATGATTTCTCGAACCTGCGGATTGCCCTCATAAGCCTGCGCCAGCGGTGGCGAATCCTTCAGCGCTTGATCAATCGTGATGCCGATGGTTGCGGGGATCATCTTTGCGATGCGATCCACCTCGCCGTATGGCATCTCCAGTGCGCGACCAACGTCCTTGATGGCAGCCTTCGCGGCCATCGTGTTGAACGTGATGATCTGCGCTACCTGGTCTTCACCGTACTTGCGCTTTACGTACTCGATGACTTCGCCACGACGATTCATGCAGAAGTCGATATCGATATCCGGCATGCTGATACGTTCCGGATTCAGGAAGCGCTCAAACAGCAGTTCATTCTGCAGCGGATCAACGTCCGTGATCTCCATCACGTATGCAACGAGTGATCCAGCAGCCGAACCACGTCCCGGACCTACAGGGATATCCTGCTCTTTCGCATAGCGAATGAAGTCCCACACAATCATGAAGTAGCCGGGGAACTTCATGCTCTTAATACAATCAATCTCTCGCTGCAGACGCGCTTCGTAGTCGGCAATTTCGTATCGCAGCAGACCACGCGAACGCAGATGTGCAACGGCGGTATCGAGACGCTTCTTCAGGCCTTCGCGGCATACGCTTTCAAAGTAGTCATCCAGTGACATGCCTTCCGGCACAGGAAAGCGCGGGAAGGGATTCTTTACCTTCGACAGCTTTACATTGCAGCGTTCAACAAACTGATTCGTGCGCTCGCAGACCTCCTCGTGACCTTTGAACGTGCGATACATCTCGTCCGCAGACTTGATGTAGAACTCCTGCGTATCGAATTTGAAGCGATTCGGATCATTCATCGAACCAGCCGTTTGTACGCAGAGCAGAATCTCATGGGCGCGGCTGTCGTCACTCGCGACGTAGTGCGCGTCGTTCGTTGCGATGAGAGGAATGTTCAGATCCTTCTCCATCTTGAACAGCGCGTCACAAACACCCTTGTCTGGCTCCAGTCCGTGATCCTGAATCTCAAGAAAAAACTTATCCTTGCCGAACATGTCCTGAAACACGCCTGCGGTTTTCTTGGCCTCGTCGTACTTCCCTGCCATCAGGTGTTGATTTAACTCACCGGCAAGGCAGCCGCTGAAAGCGATGAGACCTTCGGTGTGTTTCGACAGGAACTCTTTTGAGACGCGCGGCTTGCGGTAGAAACCATGTACCGCTGCTTCACTCGTCAGACGGACAAGGTTGCGATAGCCCTCGTCATTTTCTGCGATCAACAGGAAATGGTTATAGCCTCCGCTCATTTCGCGGTGATCTGCTGTCTGGGAGAGGTACAACTCACATCCGATGATGGGCTTAATGCCCTTCTTCTCCATGGCTGCAGCAAAGTGCACGGCACCATAGATGTTGCCGTGATCCGTCATTGCGGCGGCCTTCTGGCCCAGTTTGCTCAGGTGCGCTGCGAGCTTATCAACGTCGCATGCGCCGTCCAGCAGACTGTAATCGGTGTGAAGGTGGAGATGGGTAAATTCGCGATCCGCCATAGTTCGATTCTAGGACTCGAGCCATGTGGTAGGAGGCTGCGGAAAACGCGGTACGAATTACAGCAACGGCAACATCCGTTGTAGCCCTGCAACAAATTGCTCTGGATTTCCAAGAAGACTGACGACCAGCCAGCCTTTTTCTGGAAAGCCATAGAATGAACCCGGATGCACGGCCACGCTCGCCTCTTCTAACAATCGAACTGCCAAGGCCACGTCGTCGGTAACGGCCGGAACGCGCAAGACAGCACACCATCCGCCTTCTACCTTGAGTCTGCTGACCACAGCGCCTTGGATGGCGCCATCCAACGTGGCTAGATTCGTTCTTACGCGTTGCAATATCTGCTGCTGAACCTGCTGGCGCGCGGATAACCACGTGGGGAGTGCCATCTGCACAGGCGTCGCTACAGAAAGGAAGGTGTCTGCAATGACTTCCAGCCGCTGCAGTGCTTTGCTCGTGTCTCCTTCAGGGCCGCAGACAATGGTCCATGCCAACTTCATCTGCGGCAGCGCAATCAGCTTGCTCAATCCGCCCATGACAAATGTCGTTACAGGCGCATCCGGGATCGCGAAGCTGCGCTCCATATTTTCGATGCCGTAGTCCAGAAAAACTTCGTCAACAATCAGCGGCAGATCATGCCGCCGCGCAACGTCATACAGCACTGCACGATCTGTTTCGCTGCAGTAGTGGCCTGTTGGATTGTTTGGATGGATCGCGATGATTCCCCGTGTGCGAGTTGTTACTGCAGCTCCCAACGATGTGGGGTCAATCTGCCAGCCATCGTGATAGACCAACGGATACTTGATCAGGTCCACATCATGCAGACGCGCTAACAAGTCAAACAACGGGTAGCTTGGCGATGGCACAAGTACGGAATCCCCTGGCTCACAGAGGAGCTTGAAAAGATAGCCGTACGCCTCGCTGGTACTTGCAGTGAGAAGAATCTGCTCTGCAGATATACCGCTGTATAGACCAGCAACTGCATCACGCGCAGACTGCATGCCGAACGAATTTGCATCGTAATGAAGCGATGCTTCGGTGGCCAGTGCGTTTAGCGGGATAGCCGAATAATCGAAGCCGCATCGAGTCGGGTTCGACACGGTTAAGTCAATGAATGCTGGATCCTGCTTTGCATGCTGTAACGCGTCTCCGAAGGGTGACGACTCATGACCGAAATCTGTCCTTGCAGCAAAGTGCATGGTACTCATGCTATCGAAAGAACTCGCAGCTACAATCAACCGCATGTCCCAGATTCATGCCGTCCTCTTCGACTTTGGTAAAGTTTTAAGCCTCGCTCCTGATCCGCGCGTCTGGGAGCAGATACGCACTATCTCGCAACTGTCCGAAGAGGAGCTTCAGAACGGCTACTGGAAATACCGGGATGACTATGACGCAGGCGTCCTTACGGGGGATGCGTACTGGCGCCTGATCGCAGGCGCATCCATCTCCGACGATGTTCTGTGTGACCTAAAGGCGGCGGATGTTGCACTTTGGACGCAGATGAATCAGCCCATGCTGCAATGGGTGGCTGCCCTGCACCAGCATGGCTTCCGTACAGGCATCCTCTCCAATATGCCGGATGCCATGGCAGAGGGCATCCTCACGCAGTTTGACTGGATTGCGAACTTCCATCACACAGTATGGTCCTACGCGTTGAAGCTGCGGAAGCCACAGCTGGAGATTTACGCCGCAGCTGCGGATGGCCTGAAGACGGCCCCGCAGAACATCCTCTTTATAGATGACAAGCCAGAAAACACTCAGGCTTCGGAAGCATTTGGGATGCACGCCATCATCTATGACAACCACGATGACTTCATTAAAGAGATGCATTCCCGGGGTTTCGGGTATCTTCTCGAGCCGGAAACCATCGTTCCTGTCTAGCGTCGCACAACTAGAAATACATTGCTGTCCCGTATTGGGACGATTACGCCCACAAAGGTGTACCCGTAGCAGAACAGGACACCCACCGCCCCCTTGTCCGTGGGTAAATAATCTCAGCCGCCGTTCTAGTGTGGCCGGGAATCCGCCTGCGCATGCGATTGAAATTTAGACTCTTTGCCACTCTTATAGCGTGTCTTGCAACCGCAGGTTTGGCCTGCGCACAACAGGTATCGCTGCTAGGGCTGCGATCACTGAACCACGCAGGAGCGTTCCGCTCACTGAAGCAGGATGCAGCGGGCGACCTTTATACGCTGTTTGACGCGCACGATGGCGTTCGCATTCTCAAACTGAGCGCTGATGGTTCTCAAGTGCTGACACAGACCCAGATCGGCCAGGCTGGTGACACAGGCATTGCGCTGGCGCTGGACACCAACGGCAATGTTTATGTAGCCGGCACTTCGACTTCCACGGGAAGCGTCACCGGTACAAGCGGCACAGCATTTCCTAATCGCGCAGACGGCACAACCAATTCATTCGTTGCTCGCTTCTCGTCTGACCTGACGCTGCAATGGTTAAGCTTCGCTGGCAGTGGGAAAACTGCGGTTACGGCAATCGACGCAACTACTTCTACGGTCTACGTCACCGGGGGGATTTACGCAGCCACACTGCCAGTAACCTCTGGCGGTATCCAGCAGGTGCCCGCGGTGAATAGCAGCGGCAACGGTTTTGTTGAGGCGTTCAATGCGGCGAACGGGACACTGCAATACGCGACGTATCTGACAGGAGCCAACGGCGACACGCAACCCGCAGCCATCGTTGCAGACAGCACTGGCGCTGCCTATATCGCAGGCACCACAACCGCGACTGGCTATCCCACAACGTCGGCGCTCAGTCCTGTCATGCGCTATGCGGCGAGTTATCCCGTATCTGGGTTCGTGACAAAACTCACTGCTGCCGGCGATGGCTTTCTGTTCTCAACCTTCATTCCTGGCAGCGGATTGACCTCAGCCGCATTGGACTCTAACGGCAGCGGTTCACTGTTGCTTTCGGGCAATATCGCGGCTGGTCTGTTTCCTCTCACCATTGCGCAACAACCGATTGCCAATGCTCTCAGTTATCAAAGCGCAGTGCGTCTATCGCTGGATGGTTCGCAGGTCATTTCCTCCACACTGCTGGCGCCTTCATCGCTTGTCTCGCTCTCTTCCATCACACCCGGAAAGAATGGGCAGGCATGGGTGTTTGCGTCTTCTATTCCTACTCCTCTGCTTCCGATACAACCGCTTGAAAACCTGGGAGACGCTGCCGCATTCCGCGTGGGATCTGACGGGAAAGTGGATCGTATTACCCGTATCGGCGGAATCCCTGTAAACAATAGCGGCTACGCCAGTCTTCCTGTCACGGAAGGCGGAATTCTGCTGCAGAGTACCGGCAACGTCGCGCTTGCCGCGTCCGTTGCTCCCACGCTGAGTTCCGAACTACTGTCGACGGAACATTACGATCTCCCACTGGTACAGGCACCGAACAGCGCTTTTCTTTCTACGGTACGGGATGCACTTCCATTGGCCACTTGTAGTGGTAGCGCATGCAGTGGGTCTGCCGCGCTGCTCGCGCAGCTTGTGCCCGATGCTACTGCGCCGCAACTGGCATTGAGCATTGATGATCATCCCAACCTGATTCTCCGCAACCTGGGGCCTGTGGATGCAACAGGCTTACAGATCAATGCGACGAATTACACCGTAACGAATGGGTGCGGCAGCACGTTGGCAGCAGGGGCCGAATGCAGCATTGCGCTCGCTGGAACAGCGGCAGGGTCCATCACAATACAGGCAACAAATGCACCAGCATTCACAACTGCTCTGCCCTCCACGTCGCGCATTGCAAATGCGATCGTTCTCACACCGCATGCGTTGGATTTCGGCATCATCACCTCCGCCAGTACAGCCAATACGCGTACGCTCACGATTCGTAATTTGAGCGACACAACACAAACCTTCTCCTCTGCCCGCATTAACGCCGGTTCTACAAGCTACTCCGTCGCGCAATCGACAAGCACATGCAACACCACCACGGACGGCTTACAGAAGACACTTGCGCCCAATAGCTCCTGCACGATCACGCTTGCGTTGATGCCTTCCGCACTTAGTGGGAACGATAGTGCAATTTCGGCAACCTGGCAGGTCGGCAACTACGACATTTCAATCACGGGCTACGCGCAGGCTGCTGCAACCTCGCTGTCCGCCGCGACAATCGATTTCGGTCGCCAGTATGTAAATGGCATACGTACGCCGCGTTATCTCTACGTGAGCAATGCCAGCGACACCGCGCAGGCGCACGCAGCTGTAGCGTCCACAAATGCTAACTTCACGGTGACCGATGAATGTTCTGCAACTCTGCAACCGCGCTCCATCTGCCGCATTGCCATCCGCTATCTCTCGGTCACTGCCCCCAGCAGCGATGCCCTCTCTCTCATGGTGGATGACACAGTGGTCACCGTGCTGGGAGAAACATTGCCCCAGCCCTCCATTACGGGCTCGTCAACAAATCCGAACCTGACCGTTTCCGCCACATCACTGACATTCAGCGATCCCGTCACTGTCACAACAGCGTCAACTGCGGTCCAGAGCATAACCATCGGAAATATTGGTACAGCGGCGTTTGCGTTGCAGACTGCCATCACCGGTGACTTCACACAGACCACCGATTGCCCTGCGCTGCTCGCAGGCGGTGCTTCGTGCAGAGTGAACGTCACGTTCACTCCGTCCGCTGCGGGATTACGCCAGGGATTGCTCGCGATCACCGCAGGATCAGTAAGTCCTGCTTATGTTTCGCTTAGCGGCACCGGCACTGCCATCCTTCCGCAGAACAATGGCCTGATCTATGGCGATGTACCTCTGAATACGCCGTCCGTGCAATGGTTGAAGGTGCAACAGGGACTCGTATCGGCAACGGCATCGTCCAGTGATGCCGCCTACAGAGTCATTCTTGTTGAAGATATTGGCTATGGTCATGGCCAGCCCACTGCCAGCAGCTTTTCATCGACCGCAACAGGTTCGTGCCTGAACTGCTGGCTCGGCATTCAGTTTCAACCCGCAACGAAAGGGACAGACATTGCCACGGTCTCATTGAGTTCCTCAAGCGCGGGCAAGCCTGCGTCAGTCATCGTGAGTGGGAACGGCGTACCGCTGACAGGACTAATCCTCACGCCTCTAACGGAAGACTTCGGTCCGGTTGCAGTGCATACCACCAGCGCCGCTACAGTGTTTCTGCTGACCAACGGGACCTCCTCTGTCGTCACGACCTCTGGTGCAACAACGACCGGCGATTTCAATGTCAGTTCGGAAGCTACAGGCGGTGAGTCCTGCATTGCTGCCGCAGTACAGCCAGGAGCAAGCTGTTTTATCCCAATGCGCTTCGCTCCCACGGCGACCGGCACACGCAACGGTCAGCTCGTCGTGCAGACTTCCGCTGGCAACGCGACTGCAACGCTCACAGGAATCGGCTCTGAGGATCCGGGAATCAGTTTTGCTCCCGGCGAACTTCGCTTTGACAATGTGCCAGGAATTGCCGCAACACAACAGACCATTACGCTGACGAACACAAGCGCTGTCTCTCAGAGCATTGGCACACCTACAAGTAGCGATTCTCATTTCACAATCAGCGGAAATTGTTCGACTCTTACGGCAGGTGCATCCTGCACGCTTACGGTGACTTATCAGCCAACGGCCGCATTGAGTAGCGGCGTTCTTACTATTCCTGTCACCACATCGCCAGCGGGAGCACCGTCCACTGCGACTTACGCCATTGCTCTCACCGGTCAGTACACTTCAGAATCCTCAGGCATTCAGATCATTCCGGGTGAACACACCACTGTTAATTTCGGCTCGGCTGCAACAGACAGTATTGCTGTGAGTCGCGTATTGCACCTGAATAATCTCAGCGGCAAAGCGTTGACGCTCAGCGTTACAGCACCTCGCAACTTCTCTGTTGCTTCCAGTACCTGTAATGTCCTTGCAGGAGGTGGAAGCTGCGATCTGACAGTACAATTTGTCCCACAAATCAGTGGCGACATCACTGGCACTGTCTTCCTGTCTGGAACGCCTACGGATGGCTCAGCAACGCAAAACGGACTGGGATACCTGGAGGGCTACGGCGAGGGATCTGGAAGCCTCAGCATCACCGGCAACATCTCCCCGTTGGGGGTGCTGCAGTTTGGTCAGGTCACCTCGGGACAAACGGCATCGCAAACGCTTACGGTAACGAATCCCGCAACGGCAGCGGCTGGTACCAACATCACGGTCCGTCGTATCCGGTCGGAATCGCCCTTTCTCACCACGACCGATTGCGGACAGCCGCTGGCTCCGGGACAAAGCTGCTCGATCACCGTGACGTATGCACCTGTCTATCAGGTGACCGGCAGCACTGCTCTGCTGACTGGACGCAGCGATAGCTCCAGCATCACCATCGAAAGCGATGCGAGCAACGCCCCGCAATTCATCGCATTGAGTGGCCAGGCGGCTCCAATCACGTCATCCGCTGCAAGCAGCGGTGGCGTCTTGCAGACCTATTCACTTAGCCAGAGTTCACTCACCTTCTCCAATACAGCGGTCGGTGGCAACTCGCCTGCGCAGCTAATTGAACTTGCCAATACGGGCACAACAACTGTTCATGTCCAGAAGCTCATCGCCTCTACGGGCTTCGTCGCTTCGGGTAACTGCGCAACGCTTTCCGTGGGAAGCACCTGCAGTATTGCCGTGAACTACCAACCGCAATCAACTGGCACGGCAGCAGGCACGCTGGAGATTCAAAGTGACGCAGTTGCGTCGCTGGAATTCGTAACTCTGGTAGGCACAGGCAGCGCAGCTTCTGTTTCTCTTGCGCCGCAATCCATCGACTTCGGCCGCATACTGGTGGGCGCCAGCAGTTCGCAATTCGCAACACTCACGAATACGGGCGCAGTCTCTATCACGATGAATCGTGTCGCCGTTACAGGTACAAACTTCTCGCTGGCAACATCGTCTTCTTCATCGACTCCTTGCCCTGCTGCTGGAGGCACATTGGCCGCAGGCGCGTCTTGCACCATCGCCGTAGTATTTACGCCTTCTTCTACAGCCACACTCCGCGGTACGCTCTCTGTCTCAACTTCGGCAACATCATTGCCATTACTGGTTGCATTGTCCGGTGTTGGCACACAACCACTGCTTACCGTAGCGCCTACATCGCTTGTATTCGGCAATGTTCCTCTCGGCTCCAGCAAGACGCTATTATTCACGCTGCGCAATGTTGGAGCGGACCCCGTGGATGGTCTCGGATTCACCGCCAGCAGCGACTTCAGCGTGACCAGCACCTGCGGGATTCCAACGCTGAATGCTGCATCGTCCTGCTCCGTGAGTGTTACCTTCACGCCATCTTTTACAGGTGATACGAGCGGTACACTTACGATTCGAAGCACTGACCCGACGTCGCCGTTGATCGTGCCTTTGACTGCGAGTGGTGTCGCGGGGGGCGGACTTCTATTGACGGTGAACGGTGGTTCCAGCGCCTCGACAACGGTACAGCAAGGCATTGCGGCAACTTATTCACTGAGCGTTACGGCAACGAATGGTTTCGCGGGCACTGTAGCGCTCACCTGTACACCGGATGCCACGGTCGCCTACGCTACATGTTCACTGTTGCCTTCGACAGTGACATTGAACAGTGGATCGCAATCCTCCACTGCCACCGTCACAACTGTGACGGGTGTTAACACCGCGAAGCTGAATCCCCTATTTCATGACACAACCATGCTGGCTTGCTTCCTGCCTGCAGGGGCCATGCTCCTTTGGCTGCGTCGTCGCAGGCTTCAGGGCACTCTGCTGTTGTGTCTGCTGTCTTTTTCTCTGATCGGTTGCGGCAGCGGTGGTTACCCACGTTTCCGCTATGTGGGGCCAGGCACATACACATTTCACGTCACTGCCAGCGCTACCAACGGCACCACAACTTCGCAATCGGTCAAGCTCACGCTCGTCGTGACGCCTTTAACCTGAAGCATTGCAGTGATGTGATGATCAGACAGCTTTTACGACTTCGCCCATGGGGATTTGCTCTGCAATCTCAACACCGAAGCCCTGCAATGCAGGAACGTGCGTCGGGCGCGACACAAGCAGCCGTAACCGATGAATTCCCAGGTCAGAGAGAATCTGACCACCAATGCCGGTATGCCGCAGCGTCTGCGTCTGGTCCTTGCCGCGTGTCACACCGTCACGATGCAGCACCATGCGAGGCGGCATGACGGTGCGGTCGATGCCGAAACCGCGGCTTGCGTTGTGGAGATAGACCAGAGCACCGCGTCCCTCTTCACCGATCCGGCGCAAAGCTGTTTCAATGCTCTGCCTGCACTCGCAACTGTCATGGCAAAAAATGCCCCCCGCCAGACAATGCGTATGCACCCGAACCAGAGGTGCTTCGGTACCGCCGGCAGCCGTCACATCGCCCATGACAAGGGCAAGATGGCTTTCGCCCTCTTCCACGTCGCTGGCATAGGCAATCGTGCGGAATTCTCCCCACGGCGTGCGCAATAGCGTCTCCGCCTCACGATGGATGTAGCGCTCATGCTGCAACCGGTAGCGAATCAGCTCCGCAACTGTCAGCATGGCCATATCGTGTTCACGGCAGAACGTAATCAGATCCGGCACCCGCGCCATGGTCCCGTCTTCGTTCATGATTTCGCAGATCACTCCCGCAGGAATCAATCCGGACATGCGTGCCAAATCCACCGACGCTTCCGTCTGCCCCGCTCGCACCAAAACACCGCCCTTGCGGGCGCGCAGCGGAAACACATGTCCCGGACGTGCGAGGTCTGCCGCCGTACTTCCTGGATTGACTGCCGTAAGGATCGTATGCGCACGGTCTGCCGCGGAAATGCCCGTCGTCACGCCTTCACGGGCTTCAATGCTCTCGGTAAACGCCGTGCCAAAGCGCGAGGTGTTCTCGCTGGCCATGGGCATCAGGCGCAGATAGTCTGCGCGCTCCTCGGTCAGCGTCAGGCAGATCAGTCCGCGGCCATACTTCGCCATGAAGTTGATCGCCTCGGGCGTAACGTGTTCCGCTGCAAGGGTCAGGTCGCCCTCGTTTTCGCGGTCTTCGTCATCTACGACAACGATCATCTTCCCTGCGGCAAATTGCCGCAGCGCTTCCGGAACATCGACAAACGGGCTCTCAGGCATACGCCTCCAGTGTAGTCTTCCCTTCTGTCGGATGCTGCACGGAAAGAAAGGCTTCGGAAAAAGCGAAGGGGCTTCGTCCGAAGACGAAGCCCCTTCCTCATGGATTTCAATTCTTTACAGGGTGGACTCGATTTCAAATCCCCACGCTTCCAACAGCGCCTCCGGGATGTACTTCGAGTTCTTGTTACGGCGGGCCCACTCACGCAACCGCGTGGACCGAACATACTGGTCCGGGGTCAGCTTGTATTCCTTCACGATCAGCTCAAACGATGTCACCGTCGGGACGACCGGCCCAATCGGCTCCGGCTTGCCCCAGTTCGGATTGCCACGACGCTTCGCCATGCACGCTCCCTCACGTCAATTCGTCGGCCACTGCTCAGCGCATTTCGCGAACCCGCAGCCAACACCTTAGTATACCTCGATTTTGGCCTGATTCCAAGTCAAAGCCCACTCTCGGCCACCGGCAAGCTAAGATGGCTACCGGGACAAGGAGTTGCCGATTGGATCGCCGGGATTTTCTTCGTAAAAGTGGAATTGCAGCAGCCGCACTAACCGCCAGCGGCGAGATGCCAGCCCAACAGGCGCCTCGCCGCCGACCGAACATAATCCTGTACCTTTCTGACCAGTTTCGCTGGGACTTTGTCGGTGCAAACGGGGCCAATAGCTCCACGCGGACGCCCAATCTGGATGCCATGGCACGCCGTGGAACCAATTTCACCCATGCCATCACCAATCAGCCGGTCTGCGCCCCATCTCGGTCGGTCCTATTCACCAGCCGTTACGCAACGGAAACAGGCGTGTGGCAAAACGGTCCCGGCATGCGGCAGGATCTCCCCACGCTCGCCGGCGAACTGCGTAAGGCAGGCTACACCGCAAACCTGATTGGGAAATGGCATCTGGCACCCGGCAACCCACAACAAGGTGGTCCCGGAGCCGTCGCACCAGCCTGGCGGGGTGGATTTGATGATCTGTGGGAGGGCGCGAATGCCTTGGAACACACCAGCCATCCCTACGAGGGCACTCTCTACGACCGCGATGGGAAGGAGATCACCTACAAGGACCGTTACCGCGTGGACTTTTTGACCGACCGGGCGGAACAGTTCCTTCGCCAGAAGCATGACAATCCGTTCTTCCTCTTCGTTTCGCAACTGGAACCACATCAGCAGAACGACCTGAATCGCATGGTTGGCCCCAAAGGCTCCGCAGAGCGTTTCATCAACGCCCATGTTCCTCCTGATCTGCGAGCGTTTCCCGGCGACTGGCATCAGCAATTGCCAGATTATTATGGCGCCTGCGAAAGCATCGACGCTTCTGTGGGACGCCTCCACAATGTGCTGAAGGAGACCGGGCAGGATGAAGACACGATCTTCATCTTCTTCTCAGACCACGGCTGCCACTTCATGACGCGCAATACGGAATACAAACGCTCCACGCACAACAGCAGTATCCGTGTGCCTATGATCATCGACGGCCCTGGCTTCAATACAGCGCAGCAGATTAGCCAGCTTGTCGGAATCATCGACATGGCGCCGACACTACTACAGGCTGCAGGTGTTCCGGTTCCCTCGTCATGGAAGGGTCATAGCTTCCTTCCGTTGCTGCAGGAGGGAGCCGCACGAGCCGCATGGCCAGATCAACAACTGGTACAGATCAGCGAATCCATGACCGCCCGCGCTCTTCGCACGCAGGACTGGACCTACTGCGTGGCAGACATCTCCGGCGCCAAGAATGCCGCAAGCCCGCAATACATGGAATGGCAGATGTACGACCAGCGCAATGATCCACACGAACTGGTGAACCTTGCCGGCCGCAAAGAGTATCGCGAAAAAGCCAAGGAGTTAAAGGCGCTCCTGGTGGAACACATGAAATACGCTGGCGAAAGCGCCGAGATAAAAGATGCAACGCTGTACCACTAATGCCATCACCGCACCTGGGTCCTTCCACACCGTAACAGCACGACGGACTCTACAATAGACATAAGCCCGGATGGTGAAATCGGCAGACACAGCGGACTTAAAATCCGCAGACCGCAAGGTCGTGGGGGTTCAAGTCCCCCTCCGGGCACCACGATCAACCATGTATTCTTCGTTGCCCCGAGACGACGGCGGCACGCCTCAGATCCCTTAACTGCTGGTGTGATTGTTGGCCGTGATGTAGGCGGAGCCTATCAATCACCCAGCTGAACTGTTCCATTCGTTCAGCGTCTTGGGCCCTTGGTAACTATCAGGATCAAGCCCCAGGCTTCACACTTAACTTGCAACACAGACCTGGGAGAAGGCGGCTCTGCAAGAGTCGCCATTTTTTTCTTTCCCCCCGTCCCTCCGTCGCGTACTCTTAGGTTATCGAGCGTCGGTACCGTAGCCATAGACTGTGCGACACGCAGCGGGCGCGGAAGCCAGCGACGAGGGATGGCTCATCAGGTCTGCGTTAATAAAAAGAGTCTTCATCCCTCGTCATCCTCGTACCTCTCATTCCCACCACGTCATGCCCATGTTCCGGTCATATAACCGGCGATCCGATAGGCGGGCCATCGCCGTGTAGAAGACACGACTGGCAGCTACAGTGGCAACATGGCCACGAACGAAGTCATCTCTGGCATTGACGAAGAGATCGTCAACTTTAATGGCTCGTTCCCTTCTATCCGGCTATTCCGATCCAACTCCTTCTGCAAATGGAGGCGAAGGATGCAGCGATGGTCTATGGACTTCGTAGCTTGGTTTATCAGGCTCAGTCTATGAGACACTCACTGCGTCCAAATGGGAGGCCAGCAGATGACATCAGTCAGCATTTCCGATCCTGCGGATGAACTGGCTCGTCTACGCGAGCTTGTGGCCCTTAACTCGGATTGGATCTGGGAGGTCGATGCGGAAGGACGTTATGTCTACTCCTCTCCCGTGGGCACAGAAATTCTGGGATATTCCACGGAAGAAATACTTGGCAAAACTCCTTTGGAGTTCATGCTGCCGGAAGAAGTCGAAAATGTTGGAGCGGTTTTTGCCGCAAAGGTAGCGCGTCGAGAGCGGTTTTCTGGATTGATCAATCGGAACCGCCGCCAGGACGGTGCGGTCATCATCCTGGAAACCAGCGGTGTCCCCATATACAACAGGAACGGTGAGTTTGCCGGTTACCGCGGCATTGATCGCGACGTCACTACATTGTGGTCGCGACAGTATCAACTGCAGGCTGTTTATGATTCCGCTCCAGTCGCGTTGTTCGTCGCGGACCGCGAGCTTCGGTTTGTGATCGCGAATGATGTGATGGCATCGCTATGCGGCGTTTCGAGTAAAGAACTAATCGGGCGCAAGGTTGCAGATTTTCTTCCTCCGGCACAGGACGGCAATGGACGAGATGCCTTCGCGATCCTGGATGCAGGCGGAAATGTTCCCAACCGCGACATCGCGTGGGATGGGATGCAGTACGAAATAATCGTGAAGCCTTTGCGGGATATCTCCGGCACGATTACCGGACTGACAATTGCAGTCGTTGACATTACAGAACGTGTCCACGCAAAACGTGCGTTACAGGAAGCGAAGCAGCGTCTGGAAACCTACGCAGGACAGGACTATCTAACCGGCCTTGCTAACAGACTGAGCTTCGACGAGCTACTGATACGTTCTGTGCGCGCCGCTCTCCGCGAACAGCAGATGATTTCTGTGATCATGGCAGACATCGATTTCTTCAAAACATACAACGATCGCTATGGCCATCAGGTCGGGGATGTTTGCCTGCGAGAGATCGCACACGTATTACGCGACACCGTGAAACGGCCCGAGGATGTAGTAGGACGCTATGGCGGCGAAGAGTTCATTGTTGTGCTGCCAAACACGGGGCTGGACGGGGCAAGAGTCGTTGCCGAGCAATTGCGAGAAGCTGTTGAGGCGATGAACAAGCTGCATGAGGATCATCCGCTGCAACGTGTCACGATGAGCTTCGGCGTTGCATCCATCGATCCCTGCTCGCCTTGTCCTGCGGGGACAAATCCTTGGGAAACGTTGGTGAAGCAAGCCGACGTGGCGCTCTATGAAGCCAAGTCCAGTGGCCGCAACTGCGTTCGTTAGGAACCTTAACTTCTTAGAAGGCTACGCCCAAGAATACAGACCTATCGCAGAATTGCGCGACAATGACGCGCGATCTGCAGCTCTTCCTGAGCTGGCACAATAACGATGCATTCCGATGTTAGTCCAACGAACTCCAGGCCATCACATATCGCGCTACGCACGTCATCACTGTGTTCGCCAATGCCTCCGGTGAAGACGAGCAGGTCAATACCTTTCATGAGTGCGGCATAGGCTCCAATCGTCTTGCGGACGCTGGTACAGAACGCGTCGATAGCAAGTGCTGCCGCAGCATCCCCTGTGGCGCGCCGCTGCAGCAGAGCGCGCATGTCGCTTTCGCCGTTGCTGTATCCTGCAAGACCGCTGCTCCGATTCACCAGTGTTTCCAATGCATCTGCATCTAAAGTTTCTTTGCGCATGAGGTACAGCAAAACTCCGGGGTCCAGATCGCCCGTACGTGTTCCCATCACCACTCCGCCGGTTGGTGTAAGCCCCATGCTTGTATCCAACGATTTGCCGCGAAAGACCGCAGTCACGCTGCTGCCATTTCCAAGATGCGCCATCACCGTGCGCTCAGGAAGGCTGCTTCCAAGATGACGCACGATGGATTCGTAGGAAAGCCCATGAAATCCGTATCGCATCACACCCTCATCAAAGTAATGCGAGGGTAAAGGCAAGCATGCTGCCACAGGTGGCATGGTGCGATGGAACGCTGTATCGAAACACGCGATATGAGTTGCGTTGGAAAAGGTCTCCTGTGATTGCCGCACAAGTTGCAGAGCCCCTGGAATGTGTAGTGGAGCGAAATGGACCGCCGCATCCAGTGTTTGCAATAGCTGCGACGTGATGCGTTGATGTTCACGCAGATGTGGGCCGCCGTGAACGATACGATGGCCAACGGCGATGGGCGCCTCGTGCAGATAATCCCACAATGATGCTGCTATCGTTTGCAGCGCCTCCGGTTGCGACTCATGAACGGCTTCACGATGCAGCAGAGTTGTTCCATCAGTGGACTGTATGTGCAGCGTGCCATCACTGCGACCGATTCCCTGCGCGCTACCAGACAACAGCAGTTCCTCATCGTTTCCGGAGTTGGCAAAGACTCCAAACTTCAACGATGAAGAACCGCTATTCAGTGTAAGGATGGCGTTATGCGACGCGTTCATCGCATTAACCCGGCCATGTCCAATTGCGAATCTCTTCGCGGTCAATGCCTTCTTTATAGGCGTAGTTCAGGTGTTCAATAATTTCATTTTTAAGCCAGTCTTTCAGGTGAGCCGCAGTGTCCCGGAAGCGCGGCACTCGATCAATCACGTCAATCGAAAGATTGAACCGGTCAATCTGATTGATGATGGCCAGTTCCAGCGGCGTGTTGATATTGCCCTTCTCCTTGTAACCGCGGACGTGAATATTCTCATGATTGGTGCGACGATACGCGAGTTTATGAATGAGTGATGCGTAACTATGAAACGCAAAGATGACCGGTTTGTTCTTTGTAAATAAGGAGTCGAAGTCGCGGTCGGACAAGCCATGTGGATGTTCCGTGCTGGGCATAAGGCGGAACAAATCGACCACGTTTACAAAACGTAGCTTCAGGTCTGGAAGCTTTTCTTTCAGAATGGCCGCGGCGGCAAGCGCCTCCATGGTGGGCACATCACCGGCACACGCCAGCACCACGTCCGGCTCCTGCCCATTGTCTGTGCTTGCCCAATCCCAAATGCCAATACCCTTCGTGCAATGCTTTACCGCATCGTCCATGGAGAGATACGTGAGATGCGGCTGCTTATCGGCAACGATAACGTTGAAATAATCTACCGATTTCAGACAATGGTTCGCCACGCTCAACAGGCAGTTCGCATCTGGTGGCATGTAGATGCGTACTACGTCAGCACTCTTGTTGGTCACAATATCCAGGAAACCCGGATCTTGATGAGTAAAGCCATTGTGATCCTGCCGCCATACCAGCGATGTAATCAACAGGTTGATGGAGGAGATCGGAGCACGCCAACTAAGCTCGTTCTTCGCTTTCTCCAACCACTTTGCATGTTGATTGAACATAGAGTCGATGACGTGAACGAATGCTTCGTAAGTGGAGAAGAACCCATGTCGTCCGGTCAGTACGTATCCCTCAAACCAGCCTTCCAGCGTATGCTCACTGAGCATTTCCATCACGCGCCCGTCGAGCGCGATCTCAGTACCATCAGTGTCTTCCGGCTTATACTCTGCCACCCATGTTTTCTCAGAAGCAGCATAGATACCGTCGAGTTTGTTGGAAGCAGTTTCGTCTGGCCCAAAGACACGGAAGGTCTTCATGTTCTGCTTCATCACGTCGCGCAGAAATATTGCCAGCGTGGCTGTAGGTGAAATGTACTCTGCACCCGGCTTTTTCACTTCCACCGAGTACGCGTGGAAGTCCGGAAGATTCAGAGGCTGACGAAGCACGCCACCGTTGGCATGCGGATTTGCGCTGATGCGGCGAGTTCCTTCCGGTGCTGTGGCGCGTAGTTCAGGACGCAGTCGACCTGTTTCATCAAACAGCTCTTCGGGCTTGTAACTGCGAAGCCAGTCTTCTACCTGGGCGAGGCTCTTCGGATTGATAACGGGGTCAAGAATAGGTACCTGATGGGCGCGCCAGAAGTCCTCCACCTTGTGGCCGTTGACTTCCTTCGGGCCGGTCCATCCCTTTGGGGAACGCAGCACGATCATGGGCCAGCGAGGACGTTCAAATGTTCCGGAAGAACGCGCTGCATCCTGAATCGCGCGAATCTCCAGAACACACTTCTCCAGTGTTGCTGCCATCTCCTGATGCATCACCTGAGGATCGGAACCTTCGACAAAGTAAGGCTTATATCCCAGACCAAGGAATAGCCATTCCAACTCTTCATGCGGAATACGAGCAAGGATCGTGGGATTCGCAATCTTATATCCGTTGAGATGAAGTACCGGAAGCACCGCACCATCACGAATCGGATTGAGGAACTTGTTTGAATGCCATGATGTTGCCAGCGGCCCTGTCTCTGCTTCGCCATCGCCGACGACACACGTAACGATCAGTTCGGGATTATCAAACGCCGCGCCATAGGCATGCGACAGGCTGTATCCCAGTTCTCCACCCTCATGAATCGACCCCGGTGTCTCTGGCGTGCAATGACTGCCGATGCCTCCCGGAAAAGAAAACTGACAGAAGAATCGCTTCATGCCCGCATCATCGAGCGTGCGATCTGGATATATTTCCGAGTAATGACCTTCCAGATAGCTGTTGGCCAGGGTTGCAGGCGCGCCATGCCCAGGGCCAGAAACGAACAGCACATCCAGGTCATATTTGCGAATCAAACGATTCAGATGGACCCATACGAACGATTGTCCGGGATCAGAACCCCAGTGACCCAGCAACCTATTCTTAATATGCTCTGGCTTGAGTGGTTCACGCAGTAATGGATTATCACGCAGATAAATCATGCCTGCGGAAAGATAGTTACAGGCCAGCCAATAGGCATGAAGCTTGCTCAGTTCATCCTGTTCAAGGGGACTGCTGCTGGGGGTGGTACCGGACATTCGAAACTCCTTCACAGAAAAGGGCTCGTTTACGAAGGGCGGAATTCTTTACCGCCAGAACCAGACACGGATCAGCCGATCCGTTGCTAACAGCATACGTTCCCTTCTGCGATTGCGCAGCAAACGATATGCGAACGACAAGTTCCTTGGATGCAAAGAGTGAAGCCCCTTGCGGGGCTTCTTTTGCATTTATTGAATTTTCACTTCGTATGTTCGATTTCTCTTCACTGGAAGCACGCCAGATGTCACAGCAACTTTTTTCCCTTGGCTAATAACCTCCGCAACAGAGGTACCTGTCGGTAATAACAGGTGCAGACTTGTATCGCCATCTGCATGAATGCTCATCGCAGTGATCTTGCCATTGCTCCAACGCATGTCCACGCTGGCACCGCCGCGTACGCGCAATCCTGTAACCGCACCGGAGTTCCATTGTTGGGGCAGCGCAGGAAGCAGTTCTAACTCCGCTCCATCTTCTGTCCAACGCGATTGCAGAATCGCTTCGAGCATTCCGTTGGCCGCTCCTAGATTGCCGTCAATCTGAAAGACTCCCGGTGGATGTGTATCCATCAGATTTGGAAATGTTGACTGCCGGAATAACACCTGCAGACTCTCGTATGCCTTTTCGCCTTCATGTAGATGGTCCCAATAGTTAACAACCCATGCGCGCGACCATCCAGTTTGTCCGCCGCCGTTCGCAAGTCGACGCTCGAGTGTGACGCGTGCTGCTTTCGCAAGCTCTGGTGTATGCGTCAGTGAAATCTGTGTTCCTGGAAACAACGCCCACAGGTGCGAGATGTGGCGATGGCCCGGAGCATCTTCCGTGTAATCCAGGGGCCATTCCTGCAACTGTCCCAGCTTGCCCACCCGGAACGGCAGCAACTTTGCTCGTGCGTCTTCTACCTGTTTCAGGAAGGCAGGATCTTCGTGCAGCACTCGTCCACTATCCAGCGTGCGTGTGAATAGTTCCCGGACAATTTCCATGTCCATAGTCGGCCCCATGGTCAGCGAATGCGACTTCCCATCGGCCAGCTTGTATTTGTTCTCTGGCGACAGCGATGGTCCTGTGACCAGATGCCCTGAGCCATCATCGGTCAGGTAATCCAGGTAGAACTGCGAAGCATCATGCAGGATGGGCCATGCACGTTGTTTCAGAAAGGCATTGTCCAATGTGAAGGCGTAGTGCTCCCACGCATGCAGTGCCAGCCATGCACCACCCATCGGCCAGATACCGTACTGATATCCATCAATCGGTTCGGCATCGCCCCACAGATCAGTGTTGTGATGGATCACAAACCCGCGCGCGCCGTAGTATTTCTGTGCTACCTGCATACCGCTGCCGCTGGATGGAGTCCGCACCATGTCAATGAGATTGATCAACGGCAGGGTTGTGTCCGAGAGACCAGCCGGTTCAGCCAACCAGTAATTCATCTCAGTGTTCACGTTGATGGTGTACTTCGAGCCCCATGGATTGTTGACACCTGCAGCCCAAAGTCCTTGCAAATTCGCAGGAAGACCGTCTGGACGTGACGAACTGATGAGCAGATAGCGTCCGAACTGGAAGTAAAGCTGCTGCAATCCAAGGTCGTCCGCACCGGCGCTGACACGCTTCACACGCTCATCCGTTGCTAACGCTGAAAGAGCCGCATCTCCCGAACCCAACTGCAACGACATGCGCCGATAGACCGGCTGATACACCGCCTCCTGGGCCCCGAACATTGCAAGGAAGGTCAGGCCGTTTGCCTTGCGGAATGCCTGCTGGCACTGCTCTTCCGGATCACCACCTGCAAACGGACCACCTTTGAAGTCCGTTGCTGCTGCAATCAACACAGTCACCGTGTTCGCGTCGGACACGACGATCTCTTTACCATCGGCTTTCACTGAGCCGCCAGCAGCGACGAATTTGGTTTCACCAGCGAAGTGAATCTGCCCTTCGTGAGTAGTACCTTCACGCAATACCAGCGTGTCGTTGCCCTGCGTACGAACGGCAAAGTCCGAAGGACGATCCATGCTTGCGCGGAAACTGATTGCTCCCTTTTTGTCAGCAGACATTCGCATGACAATGAGTTGGTCCGGAATGGATGCGAAGACTTCGCGCACATAATGCACGCCATTCATCGTGTAGGTCACGCGGACGATACCTGTCTGAAGATCAAGCTCACGCCGATAGCCTGTGACTGTCTGCGCGTTCGTGGCACGCAAATACAGATCGCCCAGGGTGCTGTAGCCCGGCATTTTGATTGGCACGCCGAGCATGCCTTCCTGTGCAATCTTCTCTGCGGCTGTGATCTTTGCGCCGTCTGTGCCCTTTGAATCCAGCAGCAGCTTGCGCGCCTCAAGAAACGATTCATGCCCCTTGGGGTTTAAGCGATCTGCGCGACTTCCCTGCCACACGCTGGTTTCGTTCAGCTGCAAGTGCTCGTCTGCAGCCGAAGTCTGGCTGCCATCCATCAGCGCTGCATTTTCCTTCGCGTCCTGCAGATCGCCATTGTTCGCGCCGGTGTTTGCACCGCCGAACACCATAGCGCCAAGCCGTCCGTTGCCAATAGCCAAAGCGTGATCCCATATAGGAGCAGGCTGGCGATACCACAACACGTTTTCGCTCGATGCGGCAGAGTGTGTCTGCGCGGGAAGGCATAGGCCTCCCATTAGCAGGAATGGAAGGACAAGGATGCGGCGCATAACGTTCCTCTGTGGTGCGGGGCTATTCTTTCGCGGGCGGTGCCGTCGATTCACGTAATACGATGTTTGCCGACAGCGTTGGTTCGTTTACATGCTCTTCCCCATCGACATAGCGGAAGAGCATATCCAGAACGCTGTGAGCCAGTTCGTTGCGCGGCGTCGCCACTGTAGTCAAAGGTGGATGCAGGAAGCGGCACAGGTACGTGTCATCGAATCCCACGACGGAAACGTCATTGGGAATCGTCAACCCTGCAGCCTGCAATGCACGGAATGCGCCCAGCGCCACAAGATCATTAATAGCTACCACTGCGGTAAAGCGGTAGTGCTTCAACGCACGCTCGACGGCGCTCAAACCTGCTGCAGCTGGCTCGCCTGGTTCGTCGATGATGTGAACATCCATGTCCGCGGCGTTGTACTGATGCAGAGCCTCTTCAAAGCCAATCTGACGCTCCATATGCGAGAACATCGGCGGCGCGGCAGAATCGCGCTGCGAATTCTTGATCAACAGAATGCGCCTGTGCCCAAGCTCCAGCAGATGCTTCACCGCCACGTACATACCGTGGCGCTTGTCCACGCGTACGGTGCCGATAGTCGGTGCGGAATGATTGTTGTCCAAATAGACCGCAGGCGTACCGCTGGCCTTGAGCTGGAAGAAGGCCTCAGGATCGTTCTCAGAGGTCATCATGGCAATGCCAGCCACACGGAGCGACAACATCTGGCGAACGGCCACGCCCTGCTGCTCCATGTTGAAGTTCGTGGAGGTAAGGAATGTCTCATAGCCATGCTTGCGCGCTTCAATGTCGAGGGCACGCGCAATCTCAGCAAAGAATGGATTCAACAGATCCGACACGATAATGCCGATCAGCTTGGTGCGGCGGCGCGCCAGGTTGCTGGCGAACATATTTGGCGTATAGCCAAGCTGCGCAATCACGTCCAGTACCCGCTGCCGAGTCTCCGGACGGATATTGTCCTTTTCGTTCAGCACGCCAGAAACGGTGCTGAGCGATACCTGCGCCAGCCGTGCGACATCCTGAATTTTGATTCGGCCGGAGCGGCTCTTCTTACGTGCATCCGGTTTTCGGGTGACGGACAAGTTTAAATCTCCTGAGAAGGCAAAGCAGATGACACGGTTAAACCAAGAATTGCGTTGTAAAACTTATACATTCTTCAGCCCCCAAAGGGATTGCAGACTCGCATAAAAGTAACCTTTACGGGCATCTGCATCACTGCGCCTTTCCTTCTTCCAAGGCGCGGGCTCTTTCAGCCCAGGCGTCATAGATCAGCACATTTTTCTCCCGCTCCCACTCGTCATCTGGCAGCACCATCAGGTCTTTGCGAGAAATTGCCGGAAAGCCCTGTCCCACCGCATCCAAGCCGCCTTCGCGATCTTCGCGGAAGTACGTGGGCGAAATGTCGACGTTATTGGCCTTAATCCATGTGGAGATATGGGTTGTACCGGCCGCCCGGATGGCTCTTTCATCCCACAGAGCAAAGTGAAGCTGCTGGTTCAGCCACAGCATTCCATCCAGATCCACCCAGCTTGTGCGGTGGCTGATCCCCGGATACATGATGTTCGTGAACATATTGCGATCATTACCGTTGAGCGCGATCGCTCGCGCACGCACGGCATCAAACCACGGCTGCGGATGATCTGCCATCTTCATCACGGTATCGCTTTCGCCGTTCATCACATACAACGGTCCACGCGCCGCATTCAGCGCATACAGAATGGCTCCGCGATCTCCCAGCACGCCCAGCGACAGATACGGCGGTGTCTGACAAGGCAGCTTGTTGCTGTCGTAATACTCGTGGGGGCCATCGTAAACTCCGCCTCCGCTCAGCACAATCGCATGGATGCGAGGGTCAATGGCTCCAGTAATGCCGGCGATCAAGGAGCCCAGGGAGTATCCCACCATGCCAATGCGCTGCGAATCCACCTCTGGAAGTGAGCGGAGATAGCTGACTCCCTGCATCGCATCCACCTGCATCAATCCTGCAAGGCGTTGCCCCCAATGCGGCAGGTCGACGACACGATCATGCTCTGCCGGTGACTGGCGGCTGGCCTTGTGCGCATTGCGTTCGCCTTCGCCAATCTGGTCGTAGGTCACCGCAACTGCGCCAGCCTTGGCAAACAGAATGCCGCTGTAAAAGTCGTACCAGCCAAATTTGTCATTACCATGCCCGTTCACCACAACGATGCCGGGCAGCTTGCCCTTCCAATGCGTCGTCTTGGGATCAGGCCGATACACAATGGCAGGTACACGCATGCCATTGGCCGTGGAATAGGTCACACGGTCTGCAAGCACGCCGGGCGTAGGAGAAAACGTCGACCAAACTTTGGCCCGCAGCACAGGAAGTTTGTCCGGAACAAAAAGCTGTTTGCGGATTTCAGCACGCCACGCCTCATCGCGCTTCTTAATCTGTGCCGCGGAAAGGTCCTTGCCCGGTGCGACAAAAATCCCGCTGTTATAGGGTGCCTGCACCGAGAAGAACTGATCCGGACGAGGCACGCCGCCGCCACCCGCGGCAACCTGTCCATGCAGGCTTGTGAATGCGGAAGCGGCAATCAATACGGCAACGGAGAGGCAAGATGAAATTCGCATAGAAAGTAAGAAGACAAGACCACCGACCATATTAATCGGTGGTCTTGTCTCTATGGGGTTAAGAGTTAGAACTCGATACGTGCAGCAAGCTGCAGCGCGCGGATATAAGGCACCGTCGTGTCACGAACCTTGGTGCCGTAGCTGGAGGTTCCGAAGGTGCTGATGACGGCATTCGACTGGCTGTAGACAAAGCGTGTGTGATTCGTCACGTTGAAGTAGTCCGCCTCAAGCACCAGCTTCGTGCCTTCATGCCGTCCGGTCGGAATGTCAATCGCCCGGCGAAGGCTCATGTCCAGGTTGTAGTTGCCCGGTTGATACAGTCCCGACAGGGGAGCCGTACGTCCGGTCGTGCTGAACATGTAGTTCGGTGTATTGGCGGTGCTCAGGAATGCGCTGGAATCCAGATACTGCGTGGTTCCCAGATCAGCCGAGGTCTTTGGACGCGTGCTTCCCTTAATCTGTCCGTTACCCGAATAGTTCGGGTTCAGGAACGGGTAGCAAACGTTCTGCGACGGGTTCGTGTTGCACGAGTTCATCACGATGGAAAGCGGTGCGCCCGAATAGGCCTGAAAGATACCCGACAACTTGAACCCGCCGAAGGCCGCCCTTGTGAACGCATTGCCTCCACCCAGGACACCTGTGCCAAAGGGCAGATTGTAAGCACCGGTGACAACGAACTTATGACGCTGATCGCCGAGAGATGCAGCCTTATCCAGTGAACGAGCAGCATGGAACTTTCCATCTGCTGCATAAGCCGCAGGAATGTCGTAGCCAGAGCGGAACGTTCCGTTGTTGTCGATCGACTTTGCCCACTGATAGTTCGTCATGAAGGTGAGGCCGTGCGTCAGACGCTTTGTCATGTACAGCTGCAGCGCGTGAAAGCGGGTGTTGCCAACGAAACCATAGGCATCGCTGATGCTGCCGTACTGTGCATAAGGCTTAAGCGCCTGTGCAATGGATGGGTTCTGCGATCCACCAAAGCTGGCGTACGGTACCGTCACACCTGCTGCTGCCAGATTTGCAGCGGTAGCCGTGTTCGATAGCTGCGTTCCCAATCCCAGATACTTGGGATCAAGCTGGTTGCTGGCAATGCCGCGTCCGTTCAAGCTGTCCGGCTGAAGGAAGTGGCCCTGCGATCCGACGTAGCTGATGGTCAAAGTAGTGCTCGGGGTGATCTCGCGCTGCAGGCCGAAGTTCCAGTTCAGGAACTGCGGTGCACGCCCACCGTAGTACGGGTCAGCGTACGTGGGTGTCTGCGAGGATGCAGTGGTTGCCGTGGTGTACGACGTACCCAGGCCCGGATCAAGCGTCGGAGGCAGGGTGTAGGCCGGGTACGGGTTGTCGATCTTCCAGTACTGCGTTCCCGTCTGGCTGGCCGTAGGTTGAACCACCGTGGTGCTGGGGCTCACGCTATAACCCTGCAGGCCGGAACCCTGACGGCTGGTTGCTGAACCACCATTTGCGTTGCCGTGGGTGTAGATCACGCTGAAGCTTCCGCGGAACACCGTCTTCGGATCAGCCTGATAGGCAAAACCCACACGAGGCCCGAAGTTCTTCATGTAGTCGTGGACAGGGCTGCTGCAGTTGCAAAGTCCGTTGCCATAACCACCGAAAGCAAGGGCGCCCTTAGATCCCGTCAGCGGGTTGGTTGCGTTTGGATCGAAATAGGCGAAGCGGTTCTTCACTTCGCGATACGTCGGGAAGTAATCCCAGCGCAGACCGTAGTCAAGCGTCAGCTTCGACGTGATCTTCCAGTTGTCCTGGAAATATGGCGACTGCGGACGGAAACGACCACCCGTCTCGGGTACTGAAGAAAGCGTGAAACCACCGGAATTGGCTGCTCCCAACATGAAGCTTGCATAGCCCTGGCCGGAGGTCGAAAGCGCAGTTGTGTTGTTGCTGTAGCCCGCAGTCAGTGCATTGCTGAACGTAAGCTGGAGCGGATTTACGCCCGTTGCGTTGTTCAGGAAGTTGTACTGCATCCAAGCAATCTGGTAGCCGAAGGTGAAAGTATGGTTGCCCTTCACCCACTGCAGGTTGTCCAGCAGCACATAACCGTTGGCAACGGGGCGATTGCTGGAATAACCAGCCCAGCGATTGATATTCGTGTTGCCGCTGAACGTGACCGTCGGGAACGAATCCTGAGCCTGGCCCGCGGGGAGTCCTTGGATACCGTTTGCAGCTGCGCCGTAGTTACCACCAATATCCTGGTTGTAGCCAGGGCCGTCATAACGGCCGAAACCATACTTCAGCTGGTTGGTGATGTGCGGCGTGATGGCATACGTGTGCTCAAACAGGAACACCTTCGTCTTCGGCGCAAACTGCTGCGACGAGATGTACGGTGGCGGCATGCCGTTCGACGTGGAGGAGACAGTTACAGCTGCAGGAGCAGTCGTCGCCTGTCGTCCCCACGCCAGCACCACGGAAGCCGCCTGCTTCTGGTTGATCGTCCAGTCAACGCGGTTCGTCGTGGTCCAGTTGTTGAGGCCGGTCTTGTAGTTGACCAGGTAGTTGTTGTTCACATTGCCATTGGTCGGCGCTGGCAGATACGACTGCATGCGCTGCGCAACAGGAGACAGGCGTGAAGCTGGGATGATGTTGTTGGCGAACGGCGTACGCTGATAAGCCTGTGTGGCCTTGCCATTTACATTGATCGTCACAAGCTTGGTGCTGTCCGGATCGTAGATGCAACCTGCAACCGCCTGCGTGGTAGGTGCGGTGCCGCAGCTTGCGGGGCTCGTAACGAACTCGCCAAAGTCACCCGTACGCATACGAGCGGTGGGAATTGTCTCAAGCTGGTACGGCACCTGACGCGAGAAGCGGTAACCTTCATAACCACCAAAGACAAACAACTTGTCCTTAATGATGGGCAAACCTACGAACAAGCCATACTCATGCTGATGCTCGGTAGGCTTTTGAGCTTTACCCGTCACAGGATTAATCGTCTGCTGGAAGCCCCATGTATCCAGACCCGTGTCACGGAAGTAGTCATACACGGCACCGTGGATATTGTTGGTACCACGCTTCACCACGTAGTTCTGTACGCCTTGGCCTTCGTAGATGGCGGAGTAGCCTACAGTCTGCACCTGGAACTGCTCAATCGCGTCCACAGCCATGGACGTCCACACGAAACGCGGATCGCCTTCGCCGGCAACTGACGTGATGGGCACGCCGTTGATGTAGATTGCCGAGACAGCGCCACGGCTGCCGCTACCGTTGACCGAACCTGCGTTTGTCGTCTGGTTGCCGTTGGTGGTCTGCGAATTCACACCCGGAAGCAGAGCGGCGAAGTCCGTTGCACGACGCTGGCCGCCGCCATCCTGAATCAGCGGTAGAGCTGAGTACTGCTCCTGCTCGATGGTGACGCCCAGGGTGGCGTTTGAAGTTTCGAGCGTCGGAGGAGTGTCCACCACAGTGACTGTTTCCGTCGTTTCGCCGGTCGGCAGCGTCAGATCGACGGAGAACGTCTGCAACGCATTAACGTTCACATTCTCCTGCGTAACAGACTTGAAGCCGTCATGCGCAACCGTGATGGTGTACTTGCCCGGATCAAGGGAAAAGCTGTACTCACCCGAGCCGCTCGACTTCAGGCTCTGCAGCTTATTGGTTGCATTGTCCTTGATGGTCACCGTCGCATCGGGAATGGCAGCGCCCGTGTTGTCCACGATGCGGCCATTGATGGCACCCTTACCGGCAAGCTGTGCGCCCGCCGAAAGAGTCATGGTGGCCACCAGGGCGAGGGGCACCGCAATACGCATGGGTTGCAGAAGGCCTGCTCCAAGCGTCATGCGGGAAAGAGGGTTGCGAAACGTCATTGGTTACTCCTGAAGAGACTCGAAAGGTTTTTATTCTCACTACCAGTTAGCTCCCTTTGCACGGCTGGTAGGACATATCTCGGTTTTTAGCGAGAACGGGCGAATACTAGCGGTCACAACATAGCGTCGTCAACCAATTTTCACGGTTTTGAAAAAAGTCCGAGAAAATAGCGAAACGGTTCGCTAATATCCGGCCAGTTTTCGCATTCTTTCAAGTGATTCTCGCTATTGAACCGTTTCGATATGAATCGATTCAGATACCCTTTTTCTTCGCTTTATGCATGAGGTATCGCATATGCACTGCTTAGCGACGACGGCGGAGTGTATCGGCAGCCTTCACCGGGTTCCATCCATCCCCATCAGCCAGAAGTGCTTTTGGCGTGAGTCGCTTCTCTTCTTCCCGGGATAGCGGAGGATAAGCCACAATGCGATTGCCACCATTCACGCCTGGTCCATGGGACAGATATTCGCGATAGGTGCTGGTCTTCAACTTGCCACCCCACTCTGACCACCCGTCGGTCGACAGCATTGGCTGGATATCCGTGTCATAAAACAGCACTGTCGAGTACGTGCGCCACGGCCGCCCCAGCACCAGCTTGTCACCGGGCTGCGAATCTCCAGTGATCCGGCAATGCAGAAAGTAATATCCCGAATCCTCTTCAGGGAACTGGCGGCTCTGCGCCGTAAACATCACGTTGCTGTTATGCCTGGCGTGCAGTTCACAGTGATCGAAAACAGCCTTCGCATCGCCAAAGATGAAGTCAACATGACCTTCGATGTAGCAGTTCCGGAAATACTGTCTTGATGCACGGCATGCCGCGCGGCCCGGTGGTGGTGGACTACCATCCTTCGGCAGATTCTCGTGACATGTACGGCTGTTGGCATACAGCGTGTCCTGTGCCGCAATCAGGCGCACGTTGTCCAGCACGGCACGATCGCTACTCATCAACAGCGCTACAGCCTGCGAGCCTTCTTCGGTGCGTGTATGCTCCAGTTCCCAGGTGTTTTCGATGGTTAGGTTCTCTGCCATAAAACCATCGGCGTCGACACTTACGCTACCGCTCTTTCCAGTGCCACCAGCGCTCTTCGCGGAATCATTCCAGCTCAACACGACATCCTGCGGCTGCTTCCCTGCGCCAATCAGATGTATGTTTGCGGTGTTGATATGAATCTTCTCGCGGTAGGTTCCCGGTGCAATGCGAATCTCTTCGCCGTCGGCAGGCGCATGATCGATCGCTTCCTGCAGCGTATGAAAGTCAGACTTCCCTTCATGCGCTACAGTGACACGTTTCAACGACTGCGCATGGCACGTCATCACACAAGTAAGAGCAGCAAGCAAAGCGAGAGGGGCCCGATACACAGTCCATCCTTTTCAAAGGTGAGTCAATAAGTTTTAGTGTCCGTCTGTAGGCGCCGCCTGAAGAACAGCCAATGCGCCATCTGGAAGCCCATTGACATTCGGCCCTAGCTCAACCTCAACGCGGATTACATTGTCGGCAACCATGCGCCCAAAGAGAGCTTTGCCTTTGTCATTCAGGTGTGTGCGATCCGGCTTGGCAGCGCTGGCGTTTTCTGCTTTCTCATCTGGATGACCCACCATGTCAAAGGTGTCAGCCTGCTGCTGCGTGATACCGCTCAGATACTTCTGCGACACACTGAACAAATCAACAACGGTCACCTTCTCTTCGGCACCCACCTTGCGAACGGAAGCCGCGTAGTCTTCCAATCCATCCTTCACCAGTGCTCCGTCCTTGTAGTTGCGACGAGACAACGGTGTCACCAGAATAGGAATGGCATCAATCGCGCGAACATCGCGGATGAAGCGGCGCAGATTCTCCGCGTAGAGTCCATCCGCATCCGCATGACGCTTTGGATCGGGCTTTTGATCGTTATGACCGAACTGGATGAAGTAGTAATTCCCCTTCTCATCCAATGCCTTTTGCCACAGGCCTTCGTCGATGTAACTCTTCGTGCTGCGACCATTCATGGCCATATCCACGCACGAGACATTCGACGTTAATGTGGCGCAGAACCCCGGTCCCCATCCACCTTCTGTGGCAACCGTGGAATCCCCAGTAAGAACAATTTTGAACGGCGCCTGCTGTATGACGCGCATGGCCAGTTGTCCTTCTGGTGGCAACATTGCAGCCTGTGAAAGCACGAACTTCTTCAACGCTGGCACAGCGTTTCCGAGATCCACTGCAACCATACGGCCAAAGACATAACTTCCCTGCCAATTCAGGTGCGTCTTGTCAGCAATCGTCTTTCCCTGCCCGTCCTTCTTCGTGATCCCGAGCTTGTTGCCAGCTGCCTCACCAACACTATCCAGGTACGTGATGCTTTCACTCTGAAGGTCGATCAACGGCACATGCATGTCTGTAGCGACGCGCTTCATCACAGCAGCATGCCCTAGCAGATCGCTATGGATCTTTCCGTCCGCTTGGAAGTAACGCCGCGTCAAAGGCGTTACCAACACTGGCTTGATGCTGTGGCTTCGCGCTTCCGTCACAAAGTTCCGCAGGTTCTGCTCGTACACAGCGATTGGAACCTGCCGATCGTTATGCTCGGCCGACTCCATGTCATTGTGGCCAAACTGAATCAACATGTAATCCGGCTTTGTGGCGAGAGTACGATCCCATAATCCAAGTTCGCGATACGTCTTGGTGCTCGCACCACCTTTGGCCACGTTGAGGCAATCGACTTGCGACGATAGATTCGCACAAAAGCCGCGACCATATCCTGCATTGTCCGTTTGGGTTGAATCTCCGATCAGGTCAACACGAACCGAGGTGCCCGTCCTGCGTTGTGCAGGATTGTTGCCGACGTATGCATCCTGTGCCACAGCACCGATCGTGCTTGCAACAAGAAGCACTGCAGAGAGTGAGTATTTCTGCCACGACATGATCGCGTTAATCCTCATAAGGAACAAACTTGCCATCGCAAGAGATGGTGGACTTCACTGCCGGCGGCGTCGCAGGATTGCTCGTTACGCCCTCACCCGAGAAACTCAGATTCGTGCCTTTCGCTCCGTAGGTGAATGCAGCAAACCGAGCACGCATCTGCTTCGGCTGAATCCCGCGCACTTCTACGCCGTTCAGTGTGACTTCGCTGATATGGTCTTTGTTCAACCCAGCTACCTGAACGATCCCCGGAGTGAGACTCAGTACGTCTTCGATGTGAATATCCTTGTAATCCGGGGTCATATCGCCCTTCAGCCCGGTGTCTTCAATACCGTCGGTTGTTTGTCCTGTGTAGAACGGCGAAATGGAAATCGGCATCGCCACGTTGCGCATACACACATTGCGATACGTCACACCGCGCACCATGCCACCACGCTGCACATTGCTTTTAATGCGAATACCACTGGTGGTGTGATCCAGCGTCAGCGTGTCCACGTAGATATCCGATTCATCGCGTGCCTCGGAACCCATTGACATACCGTGACCGCTGTAGAAGTGATTGTCCAATACGCTCATGTGGTGCACGCTGGCCTTGATGGCAATATTGTCATCGCCGTTATCAATCCAGCTCTTGGCCACGGTCACATTCTCTGAGGAACCAGGATCGATGCCGTCGGTATTGCGTGCATCCGTGCCACGCACAGTGGGCGTCAGCAGATGAACGCCCCACGCTGTAAAGCCATTCGTATTGTTCACCGTCACGTGAAAATTCGGCGAGTTATGCAGCCGAATGCGATAAAGGATCAATCCATCCGCATGATTCGCAACAATGAGTCGCGGTGCGGAGTATTTCGTTCCGGTGGGTTCCATGGCGCGTGACTGTTGCCACCACGTAAAGGATTTACCAAGTATCTGCTTATCACCACGGCCATCGATTACACCTTCGCCCATGACGGCTGCGTTCTTCACGTCACGCACATTGATCAGCGCAAGACAGTTCTTTGCCTGTGGCCCTGTAATGCCGCAGGTATCCGGCGTCGCATCAAACAGCCGCGGATCGCGCGAAGCGTACAACGTCACGCCTTTTTCTATCAGCAGCGTTACGCCATTGCGCAGTTCCAGTGGTCCACTAAGAAATGCATTGGAAGCACCGTCTGCCCTGAGCGCCACTGCTTTGCCTTCGCCGCAGTGATCCATTGCTTTCTGGATGCGTGCGGAATCGAGCTTCTGTTCATCTTCTTCGCGCAAGGCATTTTTCGTTGCCTGAAGCTGAGCCTTCAACACGGTGCAGGTGGGAGGAATCACGGGTTCAGTGACGTGCCGCGTGTCCTGTGCGTGGAGGAGAAGCGGCGAACCAAACAGCAGAGCAACTGCGGATACGTAGCGTTTCAAGTGGATTCCAGTCTGATGCGGATTCGATCCGATGCATCGCAACTATAGGAGTCCAGATTCACTGTCGTCAATCAATATCGAAACGTTTCATATTCTGGCGTGACGCGGCTACCGTAAAGTGAACACCAGCAGGTTGCCGTCTGGATCACGGACCAATACACGATGCTCTTGCACTGTTGCAGAAACTCCGCGATTTTTCAGCTTTCGCAACGTTTTTTTCTCTTTTACCCCGGTAAAAACCAGCACAAGCTTTTCCGGCGAACTCTCCGGCAGAAAAGCGAATGCGCTGTCCTTTTCATCGGCAGGAGACGTTACGTGCGCGCCCTCGCGCATGCCCCCATCCACAAAGTTCATCTTCTGGATGAAATACGCTGCCGTAGCTGCCGGATCCTTCATAGGGACCACGGCTGCGGCAAGATGTGTTGCGATCCGGTCCGTGCCCAGGTGCTGGCCGAAATCATTGCTGTGCTTTGAACCGGGAAGGTATTCCGTAATCTCTTCGGTCTGCCCCTCCGGCCCCCTCCATGCCAGCAGCATGTTCCCCGCCCCCGCCTTGCGTACCGGTGGTGCAACCACGCCATTGGCGGTGTAAATGGGATACAAACCCGGCAGGTTCACTGCTTCAAAGCACACATGCAGAAACGCCGCGGTTTGTTCCGCGCTTGCCGGATACAGCTCCAAGTATTGGCGGTCATTCAGTTTGACGAACGCCTCCGTCACCTTGCCGTCTTTGGAGATTTCAAACGGTTGCGCGAAGCCGAGCTTTTCGTAAAACGCACGGGATGCCTGCAGATCCGCCACACGAATTGCCACATGCGCAATACCCACGATCGCGGGTTTCTGGGTCGCGCTCGGCGAAACGACCTGCGCGTGGAGCGTCGACAGTAGCATCGCAGACAAAAGCGCCAAACTGGCAAAGGTCTTTTTCATCGCGCCATCCATCCCCCGTCCACGGTCAGGACGGTACCGGTCACGTAATCGCTGGCAGCAGACGACAGGAAGAGCGTTGCGCCGACGAGATCCGAAGGCTGTCCCCAGCGCCCTGCCGGGATGCGCTCCAGAATTTGTCGATTGCGCGTTTCGTCGGCCTGCAATGCTTCGGTATTCGTCGTTGCAAAATAGCCAGGGGCAATGGCATTCACCTGAATCTGTTTCACGGCCCACTCATTCGCCAGCGCCTTCGTCAGTTGGGCCACGCCGCCCTTGGACGCCGCATAGGCGGGTACACGAATGCCTCCTTGAAAACTCAGCAGCGAGGCGATGTTCACGATCTTGCCCGGTGCGCTGCGGCCGATCAGGTCGCGCCCTACGAGTTGCGAAAGCTGGAAAACGCTCGTCAGATTCACCTGGAGAACGCGCTGCCAGTCTTCCAGCAGCACGTTCTCTGCTTCGTTGCGGTGGATCATCCCCGCGTTGTTGATCAGGATGTCGACATGGCCGAACTTCGCCTTCACCTGATCGAACAACGTGCGTGCGCCGTCCGTTTCGGACAAATCTGACTGGAAGGCTGCCGCAGAATCGCCAATTACAGCCGCAGTTTCATCCGCTGGACGGCGGTTTCCGTGCACAGCAACGGACGCACCAGCCTGGGCAAGCCCCACGGCAATGGCAGCACCCAGGCCGCTGGCGGAGCCGGTCACCAGCGCCACCTTCCCATCCAACCGAAACAGATCCAGCGAAGAAACAGAAGTCGACATAGCTGCATGTCACTCTATGCGCCACACGTCACACTCTGCAAATACGTTTCGATAGAACCGACTTAACGTGCAATTCCTTCGGACGAGATCAGGTAGAACGTCACCTTGTCTGCAGTGGTGCGCTTGTGCAGGGTACCGCGCGGAATCACCAGAACATCACCTTTCTTCAACTCCACCCGGCTGGCACCGTCCGCCGATGGTGCAAGCCATTCGCCCGGCTTCACGTTGCGACCATTTTTCGGTGCTCCGCCAAGCTCGTACACCGTGGAGCCTTCCAATACCTGGAGGATATGGTCGCGGCCTTCGTGCCACTCAAATTCCTTCGCAGCTTTCTTCTCCTCCACGGTCATCACCATGGTCAATCCAGCAGAGCCTTTGAACAGGTTGTCGTTGCCTGGAGCAGCGCCCAGATTCTTCCTCGAGGCTTCTAGTTTTTCGTCCGAGAACAACTGAAACGGCTCGGGATGCGGGATCGCCTGCGCCGGTGTCTCCATCAAAGGAAGAGCCAAAGCAGTGAGCGATGCGGACGAAAGAAAACTGCGGCGAGTGGATGTCATAGCCATGGTGTGTGAAGCATACATGCGCGTTCACACTTGCGGCTAGATCATTACGGCTCGCTATACTGCACACATGAAACTGCTTCAAATGTCCGATCCCGTGCGCTTTCCCCGCATGACCACTGCAGAATTGCGCGAGACCTTCCTGCTGGAAAATCTCTTCACCGCAGGTGCGATCGATCTGGTCTACGTTGATCTGGACCGCACCGTGATTGGCTCTGCTGTTCCGACAATGACTCCACTTCATCTCGAAACGCAGCCGGAATTGCGCGCAGAGTTCTTCTGTGAGCGTCGTGAGCTTGGCGTACTGAATGTCGGTGGCACTGGCACCATCACCGTGGATGGCGAGCGTTATCCCATGGAGAAACTTAGCTGCCTCTACGTTGGTCGCGGCAGTAAGACTGTCTCTTTTGAGAGCAACAATGCCGACGAACCTGCAGCCTTTTATCTACTGAGTTATCCAGCACACGCGGACTATCCCACAAAATCAGTTGCATTCAAAGACCTGCAAGGACTGCAACTTGGCACCGTGGAAACGTGCAATAAGCGCACGATTTACAAGGCTATTTATCGCGACGGCATTCGTTCCTGCCAGCTTGTGATGGGCTTCACTTTGCTTGATGCAGGATCAAACCTGAATACCATGCCACCGCACACGCATATGCGTCGTTCTGAGGTGTACATGTACTTCGACGTTGATCCGGCACACCGCGTGCTGCATCTGATGGGGCCGCCGAAGGAGACCCGTCATCTTGTCGTTGCCAATCGTGAAGTAGCTGTTTCACCAGGATGGAGCATCCATGCAGGCGCAGGCACCAGCGCCTACGGTTTCTGCTGGGGCATGGGCGGTGAGAATCAGGCGTACGACGACATGGACGGCGTCAGCATTGCCGATCTAAAGTAAACAAAACTAACCAACGTGAATGAAACGGTCCGCACCTACTTCGTGCGGGCCGTTTTCTTTGCAAGCATCTGTATTTCGCTTGTAGCGAGAAGATACGCGCCGATGCCCTTCGCATCCTTATCGCCTACAGCTTCGTGCACATAGTAGCTGTAATCACCTGCGCGATACGGCTTGCCCCCTAGACCACTCACCTTTACCGTTCCGTGCAATGTGACCTTGCCGTTGCTATCTGTGGTGATGAACTCTTTCTCGATGCCGAGCCAGCCTTTCACCGCATTTGATCGATACTTCTCTGGCAAATAGCCCAACCGCACGCCCTTTGCCAGTGCATAAGTAAACATGGCACTTGCGGATGCCTCGCGGAAGTTACCAGCCTGTCCGCCCTTGTCCATCACGTCCCACCATGTGCCGTTCTCAGCATCCTGATACTTTGCAGCCCCCTCGGCAACATGCTGCAACACGGCAATCAGCTTTGCGCGTTGCGGATGGTTCGTTGGAAACGATGGAATGGTATCGACCAGCGCCATTGCATACCAACCCAATGCACGCGCCCATACTTCCTGCGAAAGCCCCGTCGATTTATCGGCCCACGGCTGTTCTTTGCTCGCGTCCCATCCGTGGCGCAGCAATCCTGTCTTTGGATCGCGCATGTGTTCGTCCATCAGAAGAAGCTGTTTGGCGATGTCGTCAAACTCACCTGCAACATGGAAGGTCTTCGCATACCCCGCGCGAAATGGCTCCCCCATGTACGCGCCGTCAAGCCACATCTGATTCGGGTAAATCTGCTTATGCCAATAGCCACCCAATGAGTTCCGCGGCATCGTCTGAAACTGATTGAAGATCAGCTTCGCCGCTTTCGCATAACGTTGATCGCCAGTTTTCTCATACACCGCGAGGATGGCGCGACCAGGCTCCAGATTGTCCAGCGTATGCAGTTCGGGGTTGAAAGCCTTGCCGGGTTCTGTCGTCACATTGCCGTCTTTATCTACCCAACGGTCAATCGTTGCGCGTACATAGGCAAAGGCGTTCGCATCATCTGCTGCTCGGGACTGCGCTGTCATGCCATCCAGTAGCGTGCCTACCTCATAAGCCCACGCGCCCGGCCGAGCCTGCGTGGTGATGACACCTGCGGGCCAATCCTGTTCCACGGTGCGGGCCATCGCTGCGCCTTGTGTGGCAGCTTTTTGGGAGACTGCATCCAAAGTCTGTCCATGCATTGGCGCAACCGCCGATAACACCATTACAGCCAACGCGAACCGAACCCCGAAGACACGAACAGACATGAAACCTCTTCCGGACAACCATTTTCACCAATGTTCTGCATTGAGAAAAACGTTTTTAGACTTCCTACGCCCAAATACTACGGCATGGAATACGCGTTCGTCAGATTCACGCTCCGCAATATCCCGCGAAGAGGCACGCCGCCTGATATTCTTCCCCTTGAGATGACTACCGTTGACGTGCTCTACCACTTCGAGATCACCCCGAGCGAACGCTCCGTTCTGGCCATTGCGCGCATCCGTGAGGTTTACGGTATTCGCCGCGTCACGCTAGACGAACGCGCTAAGACGATTGGACTTGAGTACGACGCAACACGCCTGACCGAACCCGCTGTGCGCCAGCTTGTGCGTCGCGCCGGTGTCATGCTGGTCGATCCGCCATCGCCGGAAGAACCGCTGGAAATTGATGACCCGGCAGTTGTTCCGGCTTAAAGAAGGCTTGCAAGACAAAACAGCACTGCATGATCTGAGCGATCATGCAGTGCTGTTTTCAATTCAGAAGCCGTTTAGCGTTTTCCGTTAAGCATCACGAGCGGCCTTAAGCAGGCGGTCGCGAATGGCCTCGACCAAGGGTTCTTCACTGGAGGCAGGCAGAGGGCAGACGATAGTGCGAACTCCCTTTTCATCGAGCGTACGCAGCCCTGTGTAGAGTGTTCTTGCCAACGAGGCAGGATCACTCCACGCCTCCCACGCAAACACTTTACCGCTCCATCCGCTTGCCTTCCAGCCCTTGGGCAGCATCACGCCGGTGTGCTCAGGCGTAACGTGCAATAGCAGATCGTCCATGTCCGCCTGAGTGTGTACCAGCATCACGTTTGCCTTTGGTGCGTAATGCCGAATACCCACACCCGGCGAGGGAAGGCTCTCTGGTTTTGCGGCGGGCTTGGTGACGTCTTCACGACGGTAGTAGACGGTAACAGGCTTACCCAACACTGCTTCGATCTGGGCGCGACTCACGCCTCCCTGGCGATAAAGCACCCGTGCCACCGGATCCAGCACTGTCGATTCCACGCCGATCTCTGACGGACCGGCATCCAGCACGGCATCGATCCGCCCATCCAGATCTGCCAACACATGTGCGACGGTCGTGGGGCTAACGTGGCCAAAGAGATTGGCGCTGGGCGCGGCCAGCGGTAGTCCGGCTCGATGAATCAGTTCCTGCGGCGTCTTGTGCGCAGGCATTCTCACGCCGACCAGTTCTCGTCCCGCAGTCACTGTATCGGATAGGTTCGGATGGCGCGGCAGCAGCAGCGTCAACGGGCCGGGCCAGAATTTCTCCATCAGCATCAGCGCGGCGGTAGGCACCTCACGCACCACGCGGGAGAGCATCACCATATCGCTTACATGGACGATCAGCGGATCCCAGCTTGGGCGTTTCTTGGCTGCGAAGATGGCGGCCACGGATTTTTCGTCAAGAGCGTTAGCGGCCAGACCGTATACGGTCTCGGTTGGCATGGCGACCAGGCCACCATCCTGAAGGATCTTGGCCGCCCTGTCGATGTCCGCGGGTAGATTTGCCTGAAGATGCAGCGTTCGTTGTGCAGAGGAAGAAGATGTCGCAATTTTCACCGGACTATACTGCCCACTTTCTCGTACCGTTCGCAAGTACCCATGCCTATACTTTGATATGCAGCACGCGGAGATTGAGCTCAAGTTCCGTGTCGGCGATGCGCGCGAGTTCCATACGCGCGCCCTGCGCGCCGGCTTCCAGATTCATACCGAACGCACGCTCGAACGCAACACCCTCTTCGATACGCCGGAACGACGCCTGCTTACAGAGCGGCAAATTCTGCGGCTACGCGAATACAACGGCCGCAATCTGCTTACCCACAAGAAACCGCCGCCTGACAACGACGATACCTCGTTCTACAAAGAACGCATGGAAACCGAAACGGACGTTACTGATCCCGACGCATTAGCCGCTGTGTTTCTTGAGCTAGGTTACGGCCCCGTCTTTCGCTATGAAAAATTCCGCACGGAGTTTCGCGATGGCAACGGCGAACTTTTGCTGGATGAGACTCCCATTGGCATCTTTGCTGAACTGGAAGGCGCGCCGGAGTGGATTGATCGCGCGCTGGAAAGGCTCAACATCTCTCGCGATCTGTGCTTTACCAATAGCTATGGTCGTATGTTTCTGGATTGGAAAGAACGCAGCGAGTCTTCTGCGGAAAATATGACGTTTGAGGAGATCGAAGCATCGCGGGCTTTGGCGTAAGTTACATCCGCTGAAGCAGGAACCAGAATATGTAACTGCTTTCCACAGCAGATGTTATTCCGAGGGCGAGCGCACGTTGACCGCAGCCCTCTCATTCGATATAGTTAATCTTGTTGAGCGGGAGTAGCTCAGTGGTAGAGTGCTTCCTTGCCAAGGAAGATGTCGCGGGTTCAAATCCCGTCTCCCGCTCCATTTAAACCTTCCTCCGATCCCCAAATGGAGTTGCAAGGATCGCACGTTCCCTCCTCTCTCGAATGTGCAAGCGGCGCGGTACCCAAGTGGTAAGGGAGAGGTCTGCAAAACCTTTATGCGTCGGTTCGATTCCGACCCGCGCCTCCATCTCCCTGCACGTCTGCAGGGCTTTTCATTTCCGGTCGCCATGTGTGGTTCCCTGGTCTACGCTGACAGGCCTACGAAATCCATTTCAATAAGCGAATGACGCCCATGTCTGCGGGTTTGCGGTGTGCGCTTACATCGGTACGTGCGGCGATTTCGTTGCGATTTTGTTTGTAATAGTCGTATGCGCGCAACAGCATCTCTTCATTGGTCAGAGTCGGATGCCAGCCGAGCTCGCGTTTTATCTTCGTGGTGTCGAAGATAAAACTCTCCGCAATCATCTTGTAGTGATACGGCCCCAGTGGAGACACCTTCAGTTTGTGGGCCAGCATCATGGCTGCAATGGTTGGCGTCTTGGGAAGTGACCGCACTTTACTGCGGCTCCCGCCTGCAGCAATGACCGCCTCATACACCTCGCGCATCGATTTCACGTTGTCCGAACCAATGTGGAAGATGCCGCTGCCCTGGTATGTCGCTCCCTGAATACATGCCGTCGCCAGATCTTCAGCGTAGATGAACTGATAGCGATTGCTGCCATCGCCCACCACCCATACTGTTTTGTGATCGTCGATGAACTCATAAAGAATCGCCAGCAACCCCAGGCGTCCGCTATCCATGATCGTGGGGCAACGAATGATGACCACATTCAGGTCGCCCATGAAGGGCTTCAGACGATGCTCCGCCTCAAGCTTGGAACGCCCGTAGAGTTCCACCGGCGCTGGCGTGTCGTTTTCTTCATGAACCGGATGTCCCAGGTTCGACGCCCACAGACAGTTTGTAGAGACAAAGACAAACGGCTTTACACCATGTTTCTTCGCTAACTCCGCCAACAAACCCGTGGCATCCACGTTGCTCGTCCACATTAAATGCTCATCCAACTTCATGCCGTGAGCAAGCTGCGCGGCGGCATGAAAGATGGCGTCGAAACGGTGTTCGGCAAAGGTGCGTTCCATCAACGCGCGATCGCGCAGATCGCCTTGGATGCTGGTCAACCCGTCGAGCCCGGCGTCTTCATCGCGTTCGAGATCAATGTTGACAACGGTATGTCCTTCGCGCAGAAGCCTGCGCTTCAACACGCCGCCAAAGAATCCTGATGCACCGGTAACGAGATAGTGAGCCACGAAAAATCCTGTTTCTATCGTACCGAAATACGCCATTGCCAACCTGTCCGCAACAAAGGAAGACACTTACGCGATGCAATCCGTACACTAGCGTGAGTAGCCTTGAAGGAAGCAATGCCGTCCCGCAAAACCGCCCTCATCATCGGTGCAGGCCCCGCAGGCCTCACTGCAGCATTGGAGTTTCAAAAGCAGAGCTCCATTCACCCCATCGTCCTGGAGGCATCCGGCGAAATTGGGGGCATTTCGCGCACCGTGCAGTACAAGGGCAACCGCATGGACATTGGCGGACACCGCTTCTTCTCAAAGAACGACCGCGTGATGAAGTGGTGGCTGGACCAGATGCCTACCGAACGCGGAGCGGATAGTAAAGCGGCCATCGCTTACCAGAACACGACGCGCTCTATCGAAGGTCTTGCAGAAAACTCAGATAAGACGGCTCAGGAGGCGGATTTACTCATGCTCATCCGTCCCCGCAAGAGTCGCATTTACTACCTGCGGCGCTTCTTTGACTACCCCATTACGCTCACGCGCGACACGTTAGAAAAGCTTGGCCTGCTGCGAGCGGTGCGCATTGGCATCAGCTACATTGAATCGCGCTTAGCGCCGATTGAAAACGAAAAGTCGCTCGAAGACTTTCTCATCAACCGCTTCGGACGTCAGCTCTACCTTACCTTTTTCAAGAGCTACACCGAGAAAGTATGGGGTACGCGCTGCGATGAAATCAGCGCGGAATGGGGCGCGCAGCGCATCAAGGGCCTATCGCTGACCACCGCGATCAAGCATTTTCTGAAGAAGTCCTTCAGCAAAAACAATGCCGACACGACGGACATTCAGCAGAAGAAAACAGACACGTCTTTAATTGAACGCTTTCTGTATCCCAAGTACGGCCCCGGTCAACTTTGGGAACATGTCGCCGATACTGTCGTGTCTAACGGTGGCGAGATTCACATGGAAAGCACCGTCGTCGGCCTCCATACACAGGGCAATCGAGTAACTTCTGTGGACGCTGCCGATCCACACGGCAACATCACAAACTATCCTGCGGACGTTTTCCTCTCCACCATGCCCATGCGTGACCTCATCCGCGCCATGGAACGTACGGACACGCCCATTCCTGCGAATGTGAAACAAGTGGCAGAAGGCCTTGTATATCGCGACTTCATCACGATTGGACTTCTCGTCGATCGTCTTGCGGTTACAGAAAATGATGGCTCTTTGCTGAAAGACACATGGATTTATATTCAGGAACCCGACGTTCTGATCGGGCGTTTGCAAATCTTCAACAACTGGAGCCCGTACCTTGTTGCATCCGACAAAATATGGATTGGATTGGAGTATTTCTGCTACGAAACGGACCCACTCTGGAGTATGCCGGATGAAGAGTTAAAGCAACTTGGCGCAGCAGAACTGCACAAGATCGGTATTCTTCCTTCGCCTCAGTTTGAAGATGCACATGTGGTCCGCGTCCCCAAAACGTATCCCGCCTACTTTGGCACCTACGATCGTTTTGATGAACTCCGTGCCTTCACCGATCAGTTTGAGAACCTCTTCCTGGTTGGCCGTAACGGCATGCACAAGTACAACAATCAGGACCATTCCATGCTGACTGCGATGCAAGCTGTAGACAACGTGGTCCATGGCGTCACGGATAAGCGCAACCTTTGGAAGATCAATTCGGAAATGGTCTACCACGAAGAGAAAGATGCTGAAGAAGTACCGGACGCCGAAGAAGATTCCATGCGCACTCCAACGTCCTAGATGGAATTAGGAAGCCTAACGAACACTTCATCGTCGTATTGACGGATATCGTAAGTCTCCAGATCAGGATCGGCGATGTTCTCGCTCTTGCCATTCGTTACATCAAACCGCCAGGCATGATACGGGCATACGACCATGCATCCATCCAGATGCCCTGCAGACAACGGCGCACCCTGGTGCGGGCAGCGATTGTTGAATGCAACCAGCTTCCCTTCCAGCTGCGTCACGCAGATCTGTAGTCCGTTGCGCCCCGCAAATGTCTTCATTTTTCCTGCATCCGGCAGGTCGTTTGCACCGCACAGCTTCGCAATCATTCGAAACCCTTTTCATGGCGGAACTTGACATCGTCCGCACAGCATCCTAACGTGACAATCGCAAAGCACTTATTGCAGCGAGGACCGTTTGAGCACATCGCCATCCGCAGGCCGCACCCTTAAAGCCATTGTCACCGACGTCCAGTTCTGGGTGCCAGTCGCCGTTCTTGGCTTCGGCCTCGCGCTGCTTATCGCGCTTCACTAAGCGCCATCTTCTCTTCAGGATTACTGCCCTGTCACAAGAACATTCATCCAATGCGTCGTCGCTGCATTCCCTGGGCGTTCTCTGCGGTTTGACCGCAGGCGTCTGGTTGGGAGCCGCAGAAGCGCCTACCAAACTCGTCACCGCAGGCTTTTCGCCCTTTGCCATCTCGCTCTGCATGGTCGCCGGCGTGTTTACCGCACGCTGGACCTTCCCCACACTGCTCAAGGGCACGGGCTACGTCTTTCGCGACCTCATGGCACGAAAGCACCTGCTTGTGTGGGCGATCCTTGCAGGTGCACTGTGGGCCGTAGCGAATACGCTGACTGTGTTCGCTATTCGTGATGTGGGCCTGGCCATCGCCTTCCCCATGTGGAATACGAACTCGCTCGTTGGCCTCTTCTGGGGTCGTGTTTTGTTTCGCGAACTGCAAGGTGCAGACGGCAAGACTACGACCAAGGTCGTTCTGGGCACCACCTGCATCATCATCGCGGCCATCATGCTCGGCTTCAGCACGATTCACGGAGCCACCTCCACCGGCCACAATGCACTCGGCGGTGTATTGGCTGCCATTGGAGCCAGCCTGATGTGGGGCACCATGTACGTGCCCTATCGCAAGGCATACCTCAGCGGCATGAATCCGCTGTCGTTCGTCACGGCATTCACCGTAGGCGAATTGTTCACCATGTTCGCTCTTACCTGGACACTCGACGGCGGACGGCACTCCTCCGCATTCACGCTCGCGCAGAGCGGCCCGCTACTGTTCTGGCTCTTCCTCGGCGGTTTTGTCTGGGTCATCGGCGATCTCTTTCAGCAGTTCGCAACGAAGTATCTCGGCATTGGCCGTGGTATTCCGCTCTCCAATACGAACCAGTTGTGGGGATTGGCATGGGGTGCACTGGTCTTTGGTGAACTTCGCAATGCCGACAGCCAACACAAGGCTCTGGTCATCGCCGGATCGCTCATCATGATCCTTGGTGCGCTGTTTATCAGCACGGCCAAAGCTTCCATTGGTGAGCACACCTCGCGTAACAAAGCGCTGGAACGTGAGTGCGACCGCTATGGCCTCGACTACCGCGAAACTCTGCTGGCACAGGCGGGAGACGAGTTCTCGGGACGTGAAGAAAAGCGTCGCTGGTGGGATTACCTCATCGTCGCAGTGGCGACAGGATTCTTTATTTTCCTTGCAGTTCGTGCAGTCGTACCGCCCCTGGAGATGAATTTCCGCTGGATGGCTGCGCTTGGTGTCGTCCTGGTGGTGAGCCTTGTGGCCGCCGGGTTACGCCTCCGCCGCGAGACGCGCTTTTCCTGATGCACACCGCACCGTAAACTGGATTTACCGTGGCCGTACGACTGAAAGACATTGCGCGTGATCTGAACGTGTCCACCGTGACCGTTTCCAAGGTGCTGCGGGGTAACCCGGACATCAGCGAAGCCACACGTGCTCGCGTGTTGCAGCGGATGCAGGAACTGAACTATCAGCCGAATATGCTGGCGCGCGGCCTCGCGAGTGGCCGCACCTATACCGTCGGCCTGGTGGTTCCGGATCTTGTGCAGACCTTCTTCGCGGAGTTCGCGAAATCCCTCTCTGCAGTCCTGCGTGAAACCGGGCGTGCGCTCATCATCGCGTCTTCAGAAGACGATCCCGCGATTGAGCAATCGGAGATCCGTACAATCCTCAGTCGCGGTGTGGACGTGCTGCTTGTGGCGTCCTGCCAACAGAACCTGACAAGCATTTACCAGTCCGGCGATGAACGCACTCCGTATCTGTTGATCGACCGTAACTATCCCGAACTGGAAGCTCCTTTCGTAGGCGGTAACGACTTCGCCGTCGGCCGTATGGCTACACAGCACTTGATCGACACGGGCAGAAGGCGCATCGCCCACATCACAGGACGACCGCTGAGCCCGTCTCTCGAACGTGCGCGCGGTTACCGCGAAACCCTTGCAGCAAACAATCTCCCGGTAGATGAATCGCTCGTTGTCCGCTTCGATCACATGGACGAAGCCGGCGACCGGGAGGGCTACGCCGCCATGCAGCGGTTGCTGGAAACGCATCCCGACGTGGATGCGGTCTTCTGCTACAACGACCTCGCCGCCATTGGCGCCATGGAAGCCGCACGTGACGCTGGCCATTCCATCCCCGGTGAGATTGCCTTCGTCGGCTGCGGCAACATGCCTTATGCCCGCTACCTGCGGACTCCGCTTACCTCCATCGATCACGGCACGGATCGTCTTGGCCAACAGGCCGGACGCCTCGCGATTCAGCTCGCGGAACAGCCGAATCTGGAACCCCGCTCCGTCCTTTTGGAGCCGACGCTGGTCGTCCGCGAATCTTCTCAGACAACTTCTGCCAAGTAAGAACTTTTCTCCTTGCGTAACGTCTCATTCACTGGGTATAGTTACCGCTAACTAAACGCCCGCAGGAAAGGCGTAGCTGGGAGGGGTTGTCATGGGTACTGCAGTTGTGGATGTTGCGGGTGAGAACGGTTTACCGATCGAGCACGAATGGGAAGAGTTTCTTCAGGGCCGTTACAAGGAAGGCAAGAACCAGGAAGAATTTCGCGTCTACGACGCAGAGGCAAACCCCGGTGTTGCAGAGTTTTACCGCCTGAACCACACTAACCAGACGCACGAATACGTGCTGGGCAAAGAGAAGGAATACTTCGGCCTGACACGCGGAAAGAAGAGCATCTGGGAAGCAGCCGAGTACCTGAACACTCTCGTCGATGACAGCGATCCCGACACCGACCTGACTCAGATTGAGCACCTGCTGCAGACCTCCGAAGCCATGCGCGCCAACAACGAGCCGCGCTGGATGGTGGCCACGGGTTTCGTTCATGACCTGGGTAAGTGCCTGTGCCTGTATGGCGAACCTCAGTGGGGCGTCGTGGGCGACACCTTTCCCACCGGCTGCGCATACTCCGACCAGGTAGTCTTCCCGGAATATTTCAAGGCAAACCCGGATTACAACAATCCTCTGTACCAGACCAAGTACGGCATCTACGAGCCGAACTGCGGACTGGACAAGGTGAAGATGAGCTTTGGCCACGACGGCTACATCTACGAAGTGATGAAGAACTACCTCCCCATGGAGGCGCTCTACATGCTTCGTTACCACTCGTTCTACGCATGGCACCGTCACGGCGCTTATGACCACCTGTGCAATGAGCAGGATCGCGCCATGCTTCCTTCGGTGCTTCGGTTCAACCCCTACGACCTGTACTCCAAGGGCAACACCAAGCCAGACATGGCCCAGTTAAAGCCCTACTACGACGATCTTTTCGCGGAGTTCTTCCCCGAAAAGCTCGACTGGTAAGCCAGCATCCCTCTTCCTCCAGCGCCCCCGGTTATCCGGGGGCTTTTCATTGAACGCAACCAACAACATGGCGTTCTGCTTTTGCTTTTAAGGGGAGTACGATGAAAGAGATGTCGCATAAACCGAAGAGCACAAAGGTCGATCTGGTGGGCGTGGGTTTGAACGCCACCGATACTGTCATTCCCCTTGCCAGCTTCCCCGCCCTCGGCTCCAAGACCGAATATTCGGAGCGCAGCATCCTTCTTGGCGGCGAAGTTTCGACCGCTGTTATCGCCTGCCGCCGCTGGGGTCTGCGTACGCGCTACATTGGCCGTCTGGGTGATGATTACGCCGCGCGCCTTCACCGCGCCGCATTTGACGACGTCGGTGTCGAAACACACATCACCACCGTAGATGACGCTGCCAGCCCGCAGTCGCTGATCCTTGTTGACGGCTCCGGCGAGCGCACCGTCCTCTGCCATCGCGACCCTCGTTTGACGTTGCAGCCGGAGGACCTTCATCGCGAATGGATCACTTCTGCCCGCGCGCTGCTCGTAGACGGGTATCACACCACCGCGGCGATCACCGCAGCAGGATGGGCGCGTGAGGCTGGAATCCCCGTTATCGCCGATCTCGACGTGATCCGCCCCGGCGTGGACGATCTCTTGCCATTGGTTGATTACGTTCTCGCCAGTCGTGAGTTCCCGTCCGCTCTCACTGGTGAGCCAGATCCATTGAAAGCTCTTAAACTCCTGCAGGAGCGTGCGGACTGCAATCTGGCCGGAATCACTCTGGGGCTGGATGGCGTGCTCACCTTCAACGGCAAGCAAATTCTGCAGCGACCGGCCTATCGCGTCTCCACGGTAGACACTACGGGTGCCGGAGACCTCTTCCATGCGGGCTTTATCTATGGACTGCTACAGGGCTGGCCTCTCGAGCGTCAGCTTGACTACGCCTGTGCCGCCGCCGCGTTGAACTGCACACGCGCAGGCGCACGTGGCCGCATCGGGACAGTGGAAGAGGTCACCCGCATCATGCTCGCGGATCAGCGATACACCATTCAGAACGCTGTTACAGAACAAACAGCTTCGTAATAACTAGCTGTCTTCGATATCCAATCCAAGATCCAGCGCACGGACACTATGAGTCAGTGCGCCTACCGAGATGATGTCGACACCGGTCTCCGCAATCTCACGGATGCGTGGCAACTGAACACCACCGCTTGCTTCCACCAGTGCGCGCCCGTTGATCTGCTTCACCGCGTCGCGCATCTGCTCCGTGGTGAAGTTATCCAGCATGACAGTGTCCACCCCTGCAGCCAGCACAGGTTCAATCTGATCCGGACGATCCACTTCCACTTCAAAATGCGTGGTGTGCGGAAGGCGGTTGCGCGCTTCGCGCAAAACCGCAGTCAGATCTTTCTTGCCGCCGTCGGTAACGATGGCAAGATGATTGTCCTTTGCCAACACCGCATCCGAGAGCGAATAGCGATGATTGAATCCGCCGCCACAGCGGACAGCATAGCGCTCCAGTAGCCGTAATCCTGGCGTTGTTTTGCGTGTGTCTACGATGCGAGCTTTTGTTCCAGTGGTCTCTGCAACATACTTCGCAGTGAGAGTCGCAATGCCGCTCATACGTTGAATAAAGTTCAGCGCAACACGTTCTCCGCGAAGAACACTGCGAGCGAAGCCACTTACTGTTGCCAACACTTGGCCCGCAGCAAACGATTCTGCGTCGCGCACAGAGAACGTGACAAGCGTTGCGTGGTCCACAAGACGCATCGCTGCTGCAAAGACCTGCGCCCCGGCAAGAACCCCATCTTCTCTTGCAGCCAAAACGGCTGTGACTTGCGCATCTTCGGGAATAAGAAGCTCGGACGTGACGTCCCCCCAAGGGGCATCCTCGTCGAGAGCAATGCGGACAATGCGATCAACTGCATCAGCAGCGAGTGTCATTATGCCCCCTTGGGCTTCACGGAGAGCATACGTTCCAACGCAATGCGCGCTGGCTCCGCGACATCATTCGCAACCGTGATCTGATTTACGATCTCACCGCGGTCCAGCGATTCCAACACCCACGCCAGATAGCTCGGATGAATGCGATACATCGTGGAACATGGGCAGATGATGGAATCCAGGCAGACGATGGTGTGTTCCGGATGCTGGTCAGCAAGCCGCTGTACTAAATTGATCTCTGTTCCGACGGCAAATACGCCACCTGGTTCGGCTGCTTCGATGCGTCTCTTGATGTAGTCCGTGGAACCGTATTCGTCCGCAGCGTCGACCACTTCCATCGGGCATTCTGGATGCACAAGCACACGTACGCCGGGGTGGCGATGGCGCGCATGACGAATCTGCTCCACCGTGAAACGCTTATGTACTGAGCAATAGCCGTGCCACAGGATGACCTTCGCCTCACGCATCGCGGCTTCGGTATTGCCACCAAGCACCTGTTCTGGCTGCCATACCGGCATCTGTTCAAGCGGAATGCCCATCGCCTTTGCGGTATTGCGGCCAAGATGCTGGTCCGGGAAGAACAGCACACGCTGTCCGCGCGCAAAGGCCCATTCCAGCACTTGAGCTGCATTGGACGAGGTGCACACAATTCCGCCGTTGCGTCCGCAGAATGCCTTCAATGCAGCCGAGGAGTTCATGTACGTGACTGGAATGACAGGAGCGCGGCCATCGGCATCAGGCTCATTGCCATACAAATCCATCAACTCTTCCCAGCAATCCTGCACACTATCCAGATCGGCCATGTCGGCCATGGAGCATCCAGCGGCAAGATTCGGCAGCACAACCGACTGCGTGGACTGCGACAGCATATCCGCCGTCTCCGCCATGAAGTGAACGCCACAGAAAACGATGTATTCCGCGTCAGGCCGCGTCTTTGCAGCCTGCGCAAGCTGGAAGCTGTCGCCTACAAAGTCGGCGTACTTCACCACTTCATCACGCTGATAGAAGTGTCCAAGGATCACCAGTCGATCGCCCAACGCATGCTTTGCCGCGCGAATACGCAGATCAAGCTCCGCAGCCGTGGCATTGCGATACTCACGCGGAATCACGCCTTGCGCAGGCGAGCCTTCGGGGAGCATGTCGCGCTGCGACGCACCGGGACCATAGCCCGTGACGGCGTCGTACTGCCAGGGATCATCTGCAAGTGCGGAAGAGCAACTGGAGCCTTGCTGTTCGCCGATACGAATCAGCCGGAGGGTGTTGTCAACGGAAGCCACGCCAATCCTCATAAGCCACGCGTCCCTGGATTCCGCTGGCGCTCGCTGTTCTGATGCACCGCGTGTACGCGCTTCTACCAAGGATAAACGTTCTGCGAATGTTGCGTCAGGCCGCCTTCTTCAAAAGCGCTTGCTGATGTAACAGATTCACCAGTTCCCGCTCCTCGTCATGTAACGCCGCAGCGTGTTTCGCGATGCTTCTGCGTTCCGCGGAAATGTCCTGCTCAAGCCTTTCTTTCGCTTCTTCTGCACTGATGGCACCAAGATAGCGTTCCAAAACCGCCGGATGAACGTAGCATTTGCGGCATACGCTGGGCGTATTGCCGAGCTGTGAGGCCACCTGCGCAATAGCCTGCACCACATTCTTCTTCGCCTGCGTGATGGTTGTGGCAGGTTCCAGTTCGCTAAGCAGCGAACAGCACAGCACGCTGCCAGCCCAGGTGCGGAAATCCTTCGCGGTGAAGTGCTCACCGGTAATCTCCCGCAGATAGTCGTTTACGTCAGAGGAATCAATGTTGTGGCGGTTCCCTTCCTCGTCTACATACTGAAACAACTCATATCCGGGAAGCTCGCTGATCTTGCGGATGATCTTTGCAAGCCTGCGGTCCTGCAGATTGATGGTGTGATGCACTCGGCTCTTTCCCTGGAAGTCGAATGTTATCTTTGCCCCGCGAACATCCACATGCTTCGTCCGCATCGTCGTCAGGCCATAGCTCTTGTTCGTGCGGGCATATTCTTCGTTGCCCACGCGAATATGTGTCTCCTCCATCACGCTGACGACGGTAGCAAGAACCTTTTCGCGCGGTAATCCTGGTTCCTCCAAATCGTTTGCAACACGTTTGCGGATGACAGGCAGTGCCTCCGCAAAAAGTGCCATGCGCTCATATTTCGTCTCGTCACGCACCTCGCGCCAGCGCGGATGGTAGCGACTCTGCTTGCGTCCGCGGGCATCCCGTCCAGTGCATTGCAGATGGCCATTGTCATAAGTCGTGATCCAGACATCTATCCAGGCCGGTGGGATCACCAGTGACCGAATCCGTGCAAGCACGTTCTTATCACGTAGCATCTTTCCGTCAGGTGTGGTGTAACGAAACGCCTTGCCATGCGCCATCCGCCGATAACCGGGTTGACGATCGCTTGTGTAGCGAAGTCCCGCTGCCTTTGCTGCTTCCACCGGATCCAGAATGATCTCCGGCGCTTTCACTCTGACTGCCTTCTTCATCGCAACGAATGGGATGCAGAATCCGCAATCGGGGTCACCGCTGTGCCGGGGATGGATGTCTCGTATAGTGACCATATCCCCTCCTGCAGAAAGGACATGCTTTTGCGCCAGGCACTGGAGCGCTATTTCGACTTCGCCGGTCTTCACGCCAATTGGCGCACCGAGATTCTTGCGGGCTTAACGACCTTTCTGACGATGGCTTACATTATCTTCGTCAACCCCGCCATCCTCTCTAAGACGGGTATGCCTATCGCCGCAGTGACGGCTGCAACGTGTCTCTGTGCCGCCTTCGGCTCCATCCTGATGGGGTTTCTTGCGCGGTATCCGCTGGCCCTGGCACCGGGGATGGGGCTGAATGCTTACTTCACCTACACGGTGTGCCTGAAGATGCATATTCCCTGGCAGACGGCGCTGGGGGCGGTGTTCCTCTCTGGAGTCGTCTTCCTGCTGCTTACCTTTGGTGGCATTCGGCAGTTGCTGGTGGAGGCGATCCCGCGTGAGCTGCATGCATCGGTTGCAGGTGGTGTTGGACTGTTCATCGCCTTCATCGGGTTGATGGAATCGGGCATTATCGTGCGTGATCCGGATACGACGGTTGCGTTAGGTAATCTGCGTGCTCCCGGAACCGCGCTGGCATTGTTTGGGCTGCTGTTGATTGGGGTGTTGCAGATACTGCGGGTGCGGGCGTCGATCCTCATTGGTATTGCCGGGACGCTGCTCACCGGATACGTCTTCGGGCAGGTACATTTGGCGTCGCAGCCGTTCTCCTTCCGGGAGATTACGGCGACCGCATTTCACCTGGACATTCCGGGCGCTCTGCATACCGGTGCGCTGGAGATCATCTTCGTGTTCCTCTTCGTGGACCTGTTCGACAACGTGGGAACACTCGTTGCCGTGACCAAGAAGGCCGGACTCATTACGGATGATGCGAAGATACCGCGGCTGTCACGCATCTTCTTCGCCGATGCGACCGCGACGATTGCGGGGTCGCTGGCAGGTACCAGCACTGTGTGCTCTTACATCGAGTCGTCTGCTGGCGTCGCTGCGGGTGGAAGGACAGGCATTCCTGCCATTGTGACGGGGTTGTGCTTCCTGGTGTCCATGTTTGTGGCACCACTTGTGGGAGCAATTCCCAGCTCTGCTACTGCACCTGCGCTCATCATCGTGGGAGCGCTCATGCTGGGCTCGATTGCCGAGGTGAACTGGAGTGATCCTACGGTCGCGATTCCGGCGTTCCTGACGCTGGTGATGATTCCGTTGACCTACTCCATTGCGAATGGGCTTGGGATTGGCATTACCAGCTTCGCGCTGTTGCGGCTGTTCAGTGGGCAATCATCACGCAAGGACTGGCTGCTGTTTGTGCTGGCTGCGCTGTTTGTCGCCCGCTTCCTCTTTCTGTCACATCACTAAAGACATCCACATGAAGAATGGCCGCAACGTCTCACGTTGCGGCCATTTTCATTGGTTCTATGCGAAGAATTACTTCAAACCTTCCTGCTTCAAATCCCAGTCGATGACTTGCTTCAGGGTCTCGTAGGGTACGCCACCCAGGGGCATCAGGTGGCCGTTGACGGCCAGCATGGGGGTCTGGTCCACACCCAGCTTCTCTGCCAGTGCCATCTGCCCGTCCAGTTTGGCCTTGGCGGCCGGGGAGGCGGCGCAGGTAGCCATAGCGGCGGGCTCTGCGCCAGCGGCCTTTACGGCGTTGGCAATCGTGGTGTCAGCCATTGCGTCCGTCAGGCCTTCCTGGTGAGCGAAGACGTCCTTGATGTAGGTGAAGAAGGCAGCATCGCCCTTGGCCTGCGCGACGCAGTTGCCGGTTGCGGCGGACTTGTAGGCGAAGGGGTGAATCTCCACCAGAGGATAGTTCTGGTACACAAAGCGTGCCTGCGGGAAGTCCTGCTGCAGGTGCTCCATGACCGGTTCCGCCTCCTTGCAGTGCGGGCACTGGAGATCGGCGAACTCTACGAAGAGGATCTTCTTGTCGGCGGCGCCAGTGGCGGGACCGTTAGCTTCGGCAGCGAGTACCTTGGCGTTGTCCTCGAAGGGGCGCGCTCCGAAGCGGAAGACCGTATCGGCGATGGCGTACTTGCCATCTGGCGTGACGAAGAAGCGTACGCTGTCGACCTTGTTGCCCTGGCTCTTGTCCGCCACGAAGATGGTTACCTTGCTCACGCCGGGAGCGGGTGTCTTCTGGATGGCCATCACCTTCCATGAGCGGTTGGTGTCGTAGCCCCAAATGGCCTTGAGGAAGGCGTTTACGTCATCTGCTGTGGGCGATGCGGCATCGAAGTACTTCTGGTTGACGGCCGGAAACGGGTCAGCGGCAGGAGCCTGAGCAACGGCGGCAGAACCAACCGCAATTGCCACGGCTGCAGCAAAGGAGAGCAAGGACTGGGTTCGCATGATCACGTTCATCTTCTCACCCACGAGCGTTGTTCGTTTCTTCTTTCATCGCGCCGGAATACGCTACCCCTCCCCCTCCCCCTGTTTTTCTAAAATCGTCTTTCTATTGGGTTTACGGCGCGAGTGGCTGCAAAATCGTCTATCTATTGGGGTTAGAGGCAAAATCGTCTTTCTAGAGGAGTTATGCTCAGCTTCATCCGAATTAATGAACTTCATTGTGCTTTGGGCAGGCCGATATAGCACCGTTGCCCAAAGGACTAAAACAATAGTCCGTTCGATAAGCATTTCCAGACATGTCCTGATAGTAGATACGCCCAGCAATGAATACTTTCCGGCGTTTCATCTGAATGGCGGCCTCTAATTCCGAAACCGTATCTTGAGGAGACACTGTAGAAAAGACGCAGCTAAAGTCACTTGCGCCCACGGCGCCGTCTTCCTCCTTTGGGCATGTCGCTGACGCGTTCGAAGGGATAGTTACGTCACTCCCAGTCGGAGGAATTGTCTGCGAAGGCGTAAGGGTATCAAAAAATTTGTCTAAGTTTTGTTCTGCTGCGTCCCCCAAGAACACGCGATCTTGGCTGACTTTATGAAGTGCTGGTGACTTTCCGTAATTCGTTAGTCCGACGTTGAAGGTCAATGGCACGACCCCATCGCCTTTATAAGGTGCGACCTGCTTCGCGAGGACATACGGTCTCTGATCTTTGATGAAAGAGTCTCTGGTCAGTCCCAATGATTCCCGAGAGAGTAGGGCTTGATAGCCGGAAAAAACGGTCGCTCCTGCAACTGCTAGGAATGTGGCTATATCGAGCCACCTATGCCTTTCCTTACCTTGGTTCATTACACATATCCTCAAATCGGTAGCGATTTTATCAACCGTTCGATCCGATCAGACATTGTGTGTGCGGTACAACCTATTTCTATTTTAGATATTTCTTGGAAATACCATGCCAGCTCTATTTGCTTTGCTTTCTTGTGGTTGAGGGCCGAAGGGGCTTGACAGGTTTTAGAGTTGCTGACGGATGCGGGCTGCGAGTGGGAAGCGGCGGCCTGTGCCGAAGCTCTTGGCGGTCACCTTGAGGACAGGGGCTGCCTGCTGGCGCTTGTATTCGCTGCGTTCTACCAGCCGAAGTACCTGCTCCACGCGTTCGCGGTCCACGCCCTGGGATGTGACGATCTCCTCTGCCGATTCGTAGCGCTCCACATATGCCTGCAGGATGGGATCGAGCACCTCGTAGGGCGGTAACGAATCCGTGTCTTTCTGATCGGGCCGAAGCTCCGCGCTTGGCGGTTTGGTAATGGTGTTTTGCGGGATGACTTCGCGCTCGCGGTTGGCGTAATGGGCAAGCTGGTAGACCTTTGTCTTCCAGACGTCGCCGATGACGGCGAGTGCGCCGACCATGTCGCCGTAAAGCGTGCAGTAACCTACGGACATCTCGCTCTTGTTTCCCGTGGTCAATACCAAGTGACCGAACTTGTTCGAAACGCTCATCAGCAGCGTGCCGCGGATGCGGGCCTGCATGTTCTCTTCCGCAAGGCCGAAGGGTGTGCCCGTAAATACTGGCTCCAGAGCCTTATCCATTGCGTTAAAGGTTTCGCGAATCGCCATGATTTCACACTGGATGCCGAGATTATTCGCCAGGGCGAGCGCATCATCGACAGAACCGCTTGAGGAGTATTCGCTGGGCATGCCGATGCCCATGACGTTCTGCTTACCGACCGCATCGACAGCCAAGGCCGCGACTACCGCAGAATCGATGCCACCACTCAGGCCAATCAAAACTTTTGAGAAGCCGCACTTGCGTACGTAATCGCGGATGCCCATTGCAAGTGCCTGCCACGCCGCTTCTACGCCGTCGACAACAGGCGTTACGGTTTGCGGATGCGAAAGCGTGGTGTCAAAGAGCAGCAAGTCTTCTTCAAAGCTCTTTGCTACTGCAACGGCCTCTCCTTCACGATTGACCACAAAGGACGCACCATCGAAGAGGAGGCTATCGTTGCCGCCCACCTGTGCAGACATGGCTGCCGGAACACCATGCCGTTTCGCAATGGCGCCGATCATGCTGCGGCGCACCTGCTGCTTTCCTTCCCAATATGGCGACGCGGAGATGTTCAACATATGCGTGGGCTTCCGGCCATCTGGCAGCGAACCGTCCAGCAGGCGCTCCACGGGATCGTTTGCATAAAACCGCTCGGGCCAGAAGTCCTTATCGTTCCATGCGTCCTCACAGATAGTGATGGCCAGGACTTCGCCACGAAACTCCACCAGGGACTGGGATTCCGCAGGCTGGAAGTAGCGCTGTTCGTCGAAGACGTCGTAGAACGGCAACAGCATCTTCTGCTGGATAAATTGCACCTTGCCGTCGTAGCAGAGTGCGGCGATGTTGCGCGCGCGCTTACCGGGACGAGTGGCTGACTCTAATGCCGTTCCGCACAGAATGGCCGGCATACCGGGCTGGGCCGTGGCCTGAGCGATCGTATCCAGTGAACGCTGGCAGTGGGCTAGGAAGTTGTCGTCTTCCAACAGGTCCTGCGGCGGATAGCCGGGGATGGCAAGTTCTGGAAAGACGGCTAGTTCTGCGCCCGCTTCTCCAGCACGTTTCGCATATTCCAGGATGCGTGCGGTGTTGCCCTTGAAATCGCCTACGGTGGGGTTCAACTGCGCCAGTGCAATCTTCACAACACCATTATGAAACGGTGGGCGCAGTTATCGCGAATGGCGATGTTAGCTGCCGGTGCCGCTGATGACCACGCTGATGGTGCGGATGAGAATCTTCAGATCAAGCCAGAGATTCCAATTCTCCACGTATGCCGTATCGAGCGAGATATAGCTGTCGAACGACGGATCCTGACGCGCTTCCACCTGCCAGAGGCCGGTGATGCCCGGTAGAACGTCGAGGCGGCGGAGATGGGAGAGATCGTAACGCTCCACTTCCGACGCGATCGGCGGACGCGGGCCTACGAGGCTCATGTCGCCCTTGAGGACGTTGAAGAACTGCGGGATTTCATCCAGCGAATACTTGCGCAGGAAGCGGCCCATGCGAGTGATGCGTGGGTCGTTGCTCATCTTGAAAAGGATGCCGTCGCGCTCGTTCATGTGTGCCAGTTGCGCCTTCAGATGATCAGCGTTCTGGACCATGGTGCGGAACTTGTAGCAATTGAAGGTGCGTCCCTTACGTCCGATACGGCGGGCGCGGTAGAAGATGGGCCCCGGAGAATCCAGACGAACCGCAATGGCAATCAAAAAGAGAAGCGGGCTGAGGATGACCAGAGCGGCGAACGACAACGTAAGGTCGAGTGCTCGTTTGACCATGAACGAGCCAATGGGGAAATCGCGGCGATGGAGCGGAATGGTTGGGAACTGTCCCACGTATTCGATCGGCGCATTCCATGCGAGGCCGTCATAAAGATCGGGGACGACACGCACGTCAATGCCAAGCTCACGCGCTTCCTGAACAAGGCCGATTACGATTTTCTTTTCCGCCGGGACCGAGAAGAAGATTTCATCCACGAACAGCGCCCGAGCAATGGAGAGGCAGTTCGTTACGTCGCCTACGATGTCCGCGTCTGCTGACTCAATTTCCTGTTCGTTCAGGGCGATGAAACCACGGAAGCGGAATCCGAGATGCCGCAAGGATTCGAGATGATTCCGCAAAGCATGGCCTACACGGCCGGAACCGATGATGAGAACGTTCCGCGTATCGACGCCATCGCGGTAGCGGGTGTACACCATGGAACGCCACAGAGCGCGGCGTGCACACAACATGGTTCCCGTGAGGATGACGGAGAGCAGAACGACGATGCGGGAAACGGTTTCGCCGCGAAGAAGATAGATGCTGCCGCAAAGCAGAAGGCCAGCCACCAAAGTTGCCTGAATGGTGAGGCGCTGTTCATTGAGGCCGCTGCGATTCTGGATGGGACCGTAAAGCCCGTACGAGCGCGAAAAAAATGCCAGGCAGAGAGCAAACCAAACCACATACGCGCCGTACTCGCTCCACATGAGGTGCAGAACACCCTTCTGTGTGAGAGCGCCGCTAATATGTGCGACGTCCAGCCGGAAGTGCATGGCAATGAGGCTGCCGATCAGCGCAGTAAGGATGTCCAGCGCCGCCCATGCTGCGCCCGTAACAGATGGTCGTTCCAGCACTCCGGCCGCCATAGACACGCCACGTCCTGGAGAAGACGATGTCTCTGTAGCAATGACATTTCCCTGCGCGTACTCTTGTGCTGGCATTACATACCTTTTTATGCCGTTGGATGCACCCAAGGGCATTTTCCGGCGGATGAGGCTTTACCTGAGTTGCGGGGAGGTCGGCTGACGGCACACTTACCGCCTGGCTGCACTTCCTAATGAGGATACCCTATGACACCACATTAGTTGCGGCAAGCCGCACCATATGTATCACATCGCAACAATTTGTTCTGTTTTTGAAGCCGTTCCTACCACGACTTTTTTGAAATCCGGGATGCAGCCGGTACACTGCCCCGTGATGTCCTCCCATGGAAACGCCCAGCGGCGCCTGATCGTAAACGCAGATGACTTTGCCCTTACCGAAGGGGTGAATCGTGCAATTGGAGAGCTTTCCGAAGCTGGTGCTTTACGGTCCTGCACTCTGATGGCTGCAGGTGCTGCCTTTGATGACGCTATTCGTACTACAAAGGAGTACAAAAACCTGCGTGTGGGTTGCCATGTCGTATTGGTTGATGGCTCCTGTGTGGCTCCGGCAGAGACGGTTCGTGCTCTTCAGGAGGGGGACGAAGGGCAACTGAGGAACTCCTTGCCGGGCTTTATCGCCGATTTGCAGCGCGGGAAGATTCCAGAAGCACAGATTGAAGCCGAGGCGGTTGCCCAGATCCGGCGGCTGCAGAATGCGGGGCTGACCGTCACCCACGTGGACAGCCATAAACATACGCACCTGTTCCCCCGTGTGGCACGTCCGTTGATGCGGGCAGCCATGCAATGTGGGGTTTCGGCGATTCGGAATCCGTTTGAACAGGCGTGGTCAGCCGGGCTGACGCGTGGGCCGCTGTTGCGAAAGCTGGAAGTGGCGGCTTTGCGTAACTTCAGCAGCACGTTTCAGAAACTGCTGCGGGCTTCCGGGTTGAAGACAACGGCGGGGTCGATTGGCGTTTCGGCTACGGGGACTCTTGACGCTGAAAATCTGAAGCGGCTGCTGGATGGGATGCCGGAGGGTACCTGGGAGCTGGTGTGTCATCCCGGTTATAACGATGCCGCGCTGGGGGCGGTTCGTACTCGGCTGCGGAATGAGCGCGATGTGGAGCGGAATGCGCTGTTGACTCAGATTCCTGCAGCCGTTCGCGATGGGCGTTTTGAGCTGATTGGATTCGACGAGCTTTAATTGCTACGGACGCCCGCAGGGGTTTGCTGCAGGTCGGTGGTTGCGACTACCGGCATTTCCAGGGTGATGCGGGTGCCTCGACCGGGGCGGCTTTCCATTTCCAGAACGGCGTCGCTGCCGTAGAGCACTTCCATGCGCTCGCGGACGTTCTTCATGCCGATGCCGTTGCCGGCGCGGCGCAGGCCGCTGACGGGCATGGCGACGTCGCGTTCGGGGGCGATGCCTACGCCGTCGTCTTCTACTTCCAGCAATAGGCGTTCGCCGCGGATGCGGCTGCGCAGGGTGACTGTGCCGCCGCTGATGCGAGGTTCCAGACCGTGCTTGATACTGTTTTCAATCAGCGGCTGCAGCAACATGCTGGGGACGACGAGGTCGAGCGTGTCCGGTGCGATTTCTTTTACGACGCGGAGCTTTTCGCCGAATCGCACGACTTCAATGGCGAGGTAGTCGTCGGTGAAGGCGAGTTCGTCGCGGAATGGGACGAAGGCTTCGCGCTTCTTGAGCAGGATGCGCAGGATGTTGGCGAGGCGGACGATCATCTCGCGTGCCAGTTCGGGTTCGAGGCGGATGAGTGAGCCGATGGAGTTCAACGTGTTGAACAGGAAGTGTGGGTTGATCTGGCGTTGAAGCGCGTCAAGACGTGCTTCCAATAGAAGGCGCGCCTGTTGTTCCAGCTTGTCTTCAATACGGATGGCGTTCCAGATTTTCAGTGGGATGCCGACGATGACGGGAGCTGCGGCAGCGATGGCGAGTTGCAGCAGCCATAGGTTCGAATGCAGCGCAAAAAAGCGGCGTGGGCGGTACATGGCCACTTCGCTGGCGCCAAGCTGCAACAACATAATGATGAGCAACAGCAGTACCTGCCGGTCCAGATGCGGGCGGCGCAGGTTGCGACGCACCCACTGGTACAGGCTGAGGTCGATCATGGGGGAGAACGACCAGATGGCTTCTACGTCTGCGAAGCGATAGAAGCCTCCTGCCACGAGTGCGGCGATGAGGTTTACCGGAAGAGCAAGAAATTCGTGATGCAGCACGGCCGGGAACGAGAGAATGATTGCGCCGACCGCTGCAGCGGATGGGCCGAGGATGGCACCGAGCAGGATCGTCGTTGCAAACGAGATGTCCGCGGCAAGGAAGTTCGGGACTACGGTGCGAATCCACACGCCCAAGGTGAGTGGCGTGACGATCAGCAGCATGAGCTGCATGCGGTCAATCGTGGTGCGCTCTGTTGCGAGGAGCAGTCTGCGAAAGACAGTGGAACGCGCCAGCGAACTGGAGACAGCCGCAGCTACACCAAGCTGAATGAGCAACGAGATGAGGACGAGCTTGGGTTCCAGCGGATTCACGTCTTCAGCTTACCCCGGCGGGTTCGAATGCTCTGCATCCACATACGTCCTTAGGCATCTATAGAATCGACATATGCAGTACAGCCGGGTTGAAAAAGTCGCAGAAGCCGAACTTCCCACTCGCTGGGGAAGCTTTCGCATCCTTGGCTTTGAGGGGCATCTTGCCCCCGATGCAACGCCGGGGCCCATGGGGAATACCGTGGATGAGGCCGTGGTGCTGATCTATGGCGATGTGAGCAAGGGGTCGCCGATTGTGCGTGTGCATTCGCAATGCCTGACGGGTGATGTTTTTCATTCGCTGCGGTGCGACTGCCGCCAGCAACTGGAATTGGCGCTGGACACGATTACGGCGCATGGTTCGGGCATTGTTCTGTATGAGGCGCAGGAAGGACGTGGCATTGGCCTGATGGCGAAGCTGCGCGCCTATGAACTGCAGGACGCCGGACGGGACACGATTCAGGCCAATGTGGAACTGGGTTATCGTGCGGATCATCGTGACTTTACGCTGCCCGCAGAGATTCTGAATCAGCTTGGGATTGGTTCGATTCGCTTGATTACGAACAATCCTGAAAAGGTACAGGCAATGGAAAGCCGCGGGATCAAGGTGGCAGAGCGCATTAGCGCTGAAGTTGCCGCTGAACTGACCAGCCAGAAGTATCTGGAAGTGAAGCGGGACAAGATGGGCCACATGATCGGTTCTTTGCTCTAGACTTTTCACCAGCTTGGGATAGGATGGCGCATCATGCACATCCGTGTCCTTGCTGCTGTGACAGCCTTTTTGCTGTGGCTTCCTTCTGCTCTATGCCAGAAACCGTGTGGCAGTACTGTCACGGGCCATCTGGATGTAATTCCGTTTCATGACAAAACATTTGGCAGGGATCGGATGCTGCGCGTCTGGTTGCCACCGGGTTATGACGATGCTTCGAACGCGCATCACTTGTATCCGGTCCTGTATATGTTCGATGGCCAATGGCTATTCGACCGCTGCCTTTCGCCGTGGCTGAGCGAATGGAAGATCGACGAAACGTTGACGGCGCTCATTCCGCAGCATCGCGTGGAAGCGATGATTGTTGTTGGGATTGATAACGCTGGCAGAGAGCGTTCGAACGAATACGAACTCTACAGCAATCCGCTGGGCCACTCTGCGACAGCTCCGAGTGGCGATAGGATTCCTGCTTTTCTGGACGAGGTTCTTCCCTTTGTGGAATCGCGTTATCGCATTGCAAAAGGTAGAGAACATACGGCAATCGGCGGTTCGTCTTTTGGCAGCCTGGCGGCGCTGACGGCGTTGTTGAGAAGGCCGGATGTCTTTGGGCTTGGCTTACTGGAAAGCACTTCGTTGCAGGAGGGCAATGGACTTGTGCTGCGTGATGCTGCAACGATTGTCCGCGGTCCGCTGCGTGTCTCGATTGGAGTTGGCTCGGAGGAGCTAGGTGAAAAGGATATTGCGGCGTTACAGATTCCGAATGCCGATCCCGGATTCGTTCGTATGCACCAGATGCTGGCCGATAGTATGCGGCATAGCCTAATCAATACACCGGAAGTAAAGTTCACCGTGACGCCTGGTGGCAGACACACCGAAGAGTTCTGGAGTGAACGCTTTCCGGATGCAATTGAATTTCTGTTTCCCTATCGCTGAAAAGAAAGGCGGCCCTGAGGCCGCCTTATCTCTTGGAAGCAGTCGCGTATTAACGAGCCTGGGCTGTCTGTGTTCCGTCAGCCTGCATGTTGGAGAGCACGCGAACCTGTACGCGACGGTTCTGCTTGCGACCTTCTGCGGTGTGATTCGAGGCAACTTCCTGATCCTTGCCGATGCCTACAAGGTAGAACTTGTGCGGAGCGATATCGTACTTGCTCTGCAGGTAGTAGGCCACTGCGTCAGCACGCTTCTGGCTCAGGGCGTAGTTGTATTGCGCATCGCCCGTGGAGTCGGTGCCGCCGGTCAGTTCCAGGATGTAGTGCTTGCTGGACTGCAGGTTCGTGGCCAGCTCATCGAGCTGCTTCTTATCCGATGCGGTCAGTACAGACTTGTCAAAGCCGAAGGTTACGCTGACATCCTGCATGGACTTATAGTTGTCGAGGTTTGCAACGACACCGGTCAGCGTATCCACGCGGTTATACGCGTCTTTAGCGCTTGCCTGCGCCTTGTCAGCGGCCTGACCGGCAACAGTTGCATGCTGGTCGGCTGCATCCGCAGCACCCTGAGCCTTGGCAATGCCAGCCTGTGCACGCTGATCCGTGTCTACGATGTTGCGATGGTCAGAGGCGGTACGCGCATCCAGTTCGTTGGTCTGCTGGATGATGGGGGCAGCCTGCGACCGCACATAGTTCTTCGTGCTGCAACCTGTGGTCAGAAAAAGAATCAGGGCAGCCGATCCGGCCGCCACACTTGCGCGAGTCATCTTGTCTGCTTTCATAGTCATTCCAGCTTCCTCCGGTTCTTACATCGGCGCTCTTTAGGAAAGCGCCTGTACGGCCTAAATGAATGCACGCCCCATGCCAAACACACATATTGTTTACTTTGTTATAGATACACCATTTTCGGCAAACTCTATGGCCGTGTGATTCAGGTACAAATTGCCTTTCTTTCAGGCAGAAACTTCCATCGCCTGATTCCATCTAAACTGTTGCACAGACGCGAAGATATCTTCGCCTGCCCGAACCACGCATGGATCTCCATCAGAAAATCCGGACGCTTCCCCAGCAACCTGGCGTGTACCTGTACAAGAACGCCGAGGGCGAGGTCATCTATGTTGGCAAGGCGAAGAACCTGCGTAGCCGCGTCAGCAGCTATCTGCTGAAGGCGAATCAGGCCAATGCAAAGACTGGCACCCTGATGCGCGAGGCCGTGGATGTGGACTACATCCAGGTGGCTAACAACCACGAAGCGCTGGCGCTGGAAAACAACCTGATCAAGCAGCGCAAGCCGCGGTTCAACATTCTGCTGCGCGATGACAAGACGTATCCCTATGTGAAGTTGACGACGGGCGATCGCCATCCGAAGGTCTTTGTCACTAGGAAGCTGCGCAAGGATGGCAGCCAGTATTTTGGGCCATATTTCCCAGGGAATCTGGCGTATCGGATTGTCGACCTGATCCACCGCTCGTTTCTGATTCCAAGCTGCAAGGTGGATTTGAACCGCTATCATCCGCGGCCGTGCCTGGAGTACTACATCAAACGCTGCCTGGGGCCATGCGTGGAGAACCTTGTTGCGCCGGAGACTTACCGCGAGGCAGTTCGCGATGTGCAGCTATTCCTTGAGGGCAAGGAAGGCGAACTGGAAGGCCGCTTGAAACAGCGCATGGGCGAGGCTGCGGCAAATGAACAGTTTGAGCTTGCAGCCAAGATGCGCGATCAGTTGATCACGCTGCAGGAGTTGCAGGCGAAGCAGCGCATTGCCTCCACGGAGAATGAAGATGCGGATGTGTTCGGATTCCATTTCGACAAAGAGATGCTGGCCGTGGCGCAGTTCCATATGCGCGAAGGCAAGATCGTGGACAAGCGCGACTTCTTCTGGGAAGACCTGCCCGAGGTGAACTTTGAAGTGGGTGCGGAGGAAGAGGATTCTTCTCCGACAAGTGCCGATGTATTGCGCGAGGATGCGCCGACGCAGCCACAGAGCTTTTCGCCTACGCTGTTCTTCGCAGCATTTCTGAAACAGCTTTATCTGGATCAGCCGTATGTTCCTCGACAGATTCTGCTGCCGGTTGAGTTTCCCGATCGTGTTGCGCTGGCTTCTGCATTGAGTGAACAGAGCAAGCGCAAGGTGGAGATACTTGCACCGCAGCGTGGTGACAAACGTTCGCTCGTCGATCTGGCCGGGACGAATGCGAAACAGAGTTATGACCAGCGATTCCGCACGCTGCAGCCTTCCAAGAAAGCGATTGCGGAAGCGCTGCAGGATGCGCTGAGCCTGCCGGAAGTGCCAACGCGCATTGAGTGCTTTGACATCTCGCACATTCAGGGTGCTGAGACTGTTGCCAGCATGGTGGTGTGGGAGAACGGCGATATGAAGAAAGCGGACTATCGCAAGTTCAAGCTGAAGACGGTAACGGGCGTGGATGACTTTGCTTCGATGCACGAGATTCTGGTGCGTCGCTATGCTAAGTTGCAGGCGAACAACGAGCCCTTCCCTTCACTCATCCTCATTGACGGCGGATTAGGACAGCTTCACGCTGCGTATGCTGCGTTGGAGAGCATTGGCGTGACGCTGCAGCCGTTGGCGTCGATTGCGAAGCGTGAGGAAGTGATTTACGTCTACGGGCAGGAGGATGATCCGGTGGTGCTGGATCGTCGTTCGCCGGTGCTGCACCTGGTGCAGCGCATTCGCGATGAGTCACATCGGTTTGCCATCAGCTATCACCGCAAGCGTCGCGAGATGCGTGATCGGGACAGTGAGTTGTTGCAGATTCCCGGTGTGGGGCCGACGACACGTAAGCGGTTGATTGAACATTTCGGTAGTCTGCGCGGCATTAAGGCTGCGGGATCGGATGCTCTTACAGCCGTGGTGAATGCTGCAACGGCGAAGAAGATTCGCGCTTACTTTGATGGTGAACGTGAGGCTGCTATTGACGGCAACGGCGTTCCGGTAGAAACCGAAACGCCGCCTGAGTTCCGTATCTTGCAGTAGCTAGTTTGCGTCAGAAGACTGGTAACCATCCGCGCCGACATCGAAGGTGTTGCAGGATTTCACTTGGCCGGTTTCGAAGCCGCGTTTAAACCACCCCTGACGTTCGGCGCTGGTGCCGTGGGTGAAGCTTTCCGGGCTTACTGTGCCGCGCTGCATTTTCTGGATGTGGTCGTCGCCGACGGCTGCGGCGTTCTGCATGGCCTGATCGATGTCGCCCGGATCAAGGATGTGGCGCTGCTGCGTGGAGTGCGCCCAGATGCCGGCGTAGCAGTCGGCTTGCAGTTCCAGTTCTACCGAGGTCTTGGAACGTGTTGCAGGATTGCGCATGGCTTGCTGCGCTTTCTGTTCCGTGCCGAGGATGTTCTGTACGTGGTGGCCGATCTCGTGCGTGATGACGTAGGCCTGCGCGAACTCGCCCGTGTTGCCGCCGAGTTGCTTCAGTTCGTCCCAGAAGCTGAGGTCGATGTAGACACGTTCATCTTCCGGGCAATAGAACGGGCCGGTGGCGGACTGTGCATTGCCGCAGCCGGACTGTGTGCGGTTGCGGAAGAGCACGAGTTTTGCGTGGCGATAGTTGCGGCCTGTCTGCTCGGGGAGGATCTGTGACCAGGTTTTCTGTGCGTCGTCCAGAACGAAGGAGACAAGCTGCACATCGTGATGTTCGGCGGCGCTTTCCTGTACGGATTGGCCCGGTTCGCTGTGCTGCCGCACCTGCGGTCCGCCACCGCTCCCTGCGGCTGCGCCAAGGCCGGTGAGCAGGCTGCCGATGAAGCCGCGACCGGAGATCAATCCAATGACGACGACGAGGATGAAGCCGCCAATGCCGAGTCCTCCGCCACCGAGATTGAATCCGCCTCCGCCTCCGGAATCTCCACGACGGTCTTCAATATCGCTGCTGGTGCCTCCGGGCGTCCATTCCATTGTTGTTCCCTCTTGATGGTGCTTCGTTTGGAGTCATCGGGTTGGATGCGCGATGCGCTTTTCCGAATGCCTCCACGGGAAGCATAACGCGGAACTAATCGCTTGGGTTGCACGTATGCTTCCTGCATGACAAGGTCGACGATTGTCCGTCCCGTGGATGCATCACTGCGTTCCGCGATCCGCATCTCCCTGTGGTTTGCATTGGCGAAGCTATTGCTTCATGTTGCCGGGACGCTCTGGCAACGGCACATTGGCGTGGGTTACTTCCGCGATGAGTTTTATTACCTGATGTGTGGACGGCATCTGGCCTGGGGATATGTCGATCATGGACCGGTCGTCGCCGTGCAGGCGCGCATTGCGGAGACGCTGTTTGGGCATTCGATGGTGGGCATTCGAATGCTGTCAGCGTTGGCTGGCGCGGGACGCATCTTTCTGACGGGATTGCTTTGCTGGTCGCTGGGCGGTAAGCGAAGTGCGCAGGCGTTGGCCATGCTTGCGTGCATCTGCATGCCGCTCTACCTTGGCGTGGACAGCTACCTGAGCATGAACTCGTTTGAAAGCCTCTTCTGGATGACTTGCCTGCTGGTTGTCATTCTTTTGTTGCGCGATGAGAGCAACGGAGTGGATCGGCGATGGATGTGGTGGAGCATCTTTGGCGTGTCCGCGGGGATTGGGCTGCTCAACAAACCGTCGATGGCTTTCTTTCTTGTCTGCCTGGGCATTGCGTTGCTGGTTACACCGCAGCGGCGGGTATTGTTTACTCGTCAGGCGGCGTTGGGTGTTGCGCTGCTCATTCTTATCGCCACGCCAAATCTTCTGTGGCAGATGCACAATCACTGGCCCACGCTGGAGTTTCTACACAATGGCCGCGTGAAAGGTAAGAACGTTCGTCTGAATCCCATTGCGTGGATTCTGAACCAACTGATGGTTCTGGGGCCTTGGACGGCTTTTGTTTGGATCCCTGGTTTGGTGCACCTGTTGAAGCGTGCGGATCGCCGCTGGCTTGGCCTTACCTGGCTGATTCTGCTGGTGCTGATGATTGGGCTGGGAGCTAAGGACTACTACTTTGCGCCGATCTATCCGATTCTGTTTGCAGCGGGCGGGATTGCGTGGACCAATCGTTTCGCTTCGCGCGCGGCGGTGCAGCAGGATCGCGTGGTTGCCTTCCCTGTGGCGTTTGTCACGATGATTGTTCTTACAGCGCTGGTGCTGCCGACCGCGATCTTTGTGCTGCCTCCGAATACCTTTGTGGCTTACACGAAGGCGCTACATATTCCTGTTGGCGATTCAGAGAATACCGGTGGCCACCAGATGTTGCCGCAGTTTTATGCGGATCGCTATGGATGGGAGGAGAACCTGGCGGAGGTCAATCGCATCGTGAATTCGCTCTCGCCAGAGGACCGCGCGAAGGTGGGCATATTCGGCGGGAATTATGGCCAGGCGGCGTCGCTGGAATGGTTAAGCAGCTTACATGGCATTAAGCTGCCGACGGTGATTTCGGAACACAACAATTATTGGCTGTGGGGTACACGCGGGTTGGACGGTGAGGTGATGATCATTGATCGCAAGACCACCGTCGCCAAGCTGCAGGAGTACTACTACGACGTGCAGGTGGTGGGGCATGTCGATCACCCGCTGTCGATGTGGTACGAGCAGCATGACATCTATCTCTGCCGCCACCGGAAGGTGCCACTGCCGCCGGATTGGGCTGTGAGCAAGTTCTATTACTGAAAATTTTGGCGAGGAGCGCGGTGGATGCTAGGCTCGATTGCACCGCATGAACTCTGATCACGAACTTCCCCGCGTACTTGGCGCACGCCATGCAATGGCCCTGGTGGTGGGCATCATCATTGGCAGCGGCATCTTCCTGGTGCCGCGCGAGATGGTGGCTGCCGTCGGCAAGAGCAGCACGCTGTATGCCGTATGGATTGTGGGCGGATTGCTGAGCCTGTTTGGTGCGCTTACCTATGCAGAGATTTCGGCGGGACGCCCAGCGTATGGCGGTGAGTATGCCTTTCTGCGCGAAGCCTACGGTGATCTGGTTGGCTTTCTCTATATGTGGACGTGGTGGACGATTGCGAAGCCTGCGTCGATTGCCACTGTAGTTAGCGGACTTACGCGAACCCTGGCAACTTTTGCTGTCTTCTCTTTCTTTGCGAACCCAGCCTTTCTTGGCATGAACTGGGGGCAGATTGCAGCGCTGGTGGCGCTTTGGCTTGTAACCGGGCTGGATATCGTTGGTACACGTAAAGCAGCGGACGTGCAGGCAGCACTTACGTTGCTGAAGGTTGCCATCATCCTTGTCATTGCCGTCAGTTGCTTCGTTTTCTCTGGTCCTATGGGCACGCTGCATAACTTCTCCACGATGTTTGGCGGGGCGCGCGGTGGATTCTCAGGCTTCATGGTGGCGCTGATTGCGGCACTGTGGGCGTATGACGGATGGAGCGATGTGGCCACGCTGGCTGGCGAAGTGAAGAAGCCGCAGCGCGATCTTCCGGTGGCTTACATTGGCGGCATTATCATCGTGGGCGCGTTGTACATGCTGACGAATGCGGCGATTCAGTACGTGCTGCCTGCATCGTCACTGGCTGCGGCAGATCGACCTGCAGTTGACGCGGTCAAGTTGGTGTTGGGTCAGCATGGCATTGCGTGGGGTGCCGCTCTGGTCAGCATTGGAATGGCGATCAGCATTTCTGCAACGCTGGTAGGCACGACGCTTTCCGGTGCGCGTATTGGGTTTGCGGCGTCGCGCGATGGATTGTTCTTTGCGCGCATTGCAAATGTGCATCCGCGCTTTCAGACACCGGCTTTCGCGCTGGTCATACAGTCTGTGATCGGATCGCTGCTGATCTTTGCCATTGGCAAGTTTCAGGCGCTGTTTTCTCTGGCGATCTTTGCGGAATGGATTACGTATGGGCTTGCGGTGAGCACAGTGTTTGTCTTCCGCAAGCGTGATGCGATTTCAGGACGCCCGCGTGTGTTTTCGACGCCGGGATATCCGGTGGTGCCGATCCTCTTCATCCTTGCGGCGGTTGCGTTGACCGTGTTCCAGCTTGTTGACGATCCGAAGAATACGCTGCTTGGCTGCATTGTCATCCTGCTTGGCATCCCCCTCTTCCGTTACTTTGAACGGAAGAAGAATGCAGCGGCTCTCCCGATACACTAAGAAACATGCGGTCTGTTCTGGCAACACGGTATGTCCTTGCGCTGCGTGAAGGCGGTTCCCTGCCTGCGATTGTGGAGGCGGATGATCTTGGCATGTATGTGACCAAGTTTCGCGGCGCCGGGCAGGGATTGTTTGCCCTGACAGCCGAGATTGTTGCCGGAGAGATTGGCCGCGCACTTGGTTTGAAAGTGCCGGAGATTGTGCTGGTGGAAGTTGATCCGGTGCTGGGGCGCAGTGATCCTGACGCGGAGATTCGTCATCTGCTGAAGGCAAGCGTGGGAACGAATGTGGGTCTGGATTATCTGCCGGGCTCCACGGATTTTGTTGCTGCTGCTGGTGACAAGGTTTCTGCGGAGACGGCTTCCCTTGCCGTATGGTTTGACAGCTATGTGCAGAACGTTGATCGCACGCCGCGTAATCCGAACCTGTTGATGTGGCATCGCGAACTGTACCTGATCGACCATGGCGCGGCGATGTATTTTCATCACCACTGGGAGACGATGCCGGGCAAGGCGCGCTCGCCGTTTCCGCAGATTGATCAACATGTATTGCTGCCTTTGGCCAGTGACATTACTGCTGCTGGAGCGGTAGCTCGCGAACGGTTGAATGAAACTGTCCTTCGCAACGTCCTTGCGCAGGTGCCAGATGATTTTCTTGGCAGCGACGCAGACGGCATCCGCGAAGCGTATCTACGCTTCTTTGTGGAACGGCTGGAACACGCGCACATCTTTGAGCAGGAGGCCATCCGTGCACGCGAACGTTAGTTTTGATTACGCCATGCTGCGCGTGGTGCCACGCGTGGAGCGCGAGGAGTTTGTGAATGCGGGCGTGATCCTGTACAGCCAGGAGCTGCGCTATCTTGCATGTTGCATCGCGTTGGATTGCACACGACTGCGTGCTTTGGCTCCGAATGTGGATGCCGATGTGATTCAGCAGCATCTGAAGGCGTTCGCGCATGTGTGCTCAGGGGATGACGCTGGCGGCCCGATGGCGAAGCTGTCGCAGCGCGAGCGTTTTCACTGGTTGACAGCGCCGCGCAGCACGATGCTGCAAACGTCCAGTATTCGTACTGGTGTTTGTTCGCGTGACGGCATGTCTCATGAGGCGCTGGATGAACGCCTGCGCGAGATTGCATCGACTGTGCTGGATGAGATTCCGTCGGATCAGAATGCGTTGCGAGCGTTCGCACGTAGCGCCCGATAGCTTACTTACAAAGAGATGGCCCACGTCTCAAAACGAGACGTGGGCCAGTTTCATAAAGCGCTCGCTTAACTCCAGGTGCGGTTCGCGATAACGCCTTCGTAGATCTTGATGTATTCTTCCGCTGGCTTGTCCCAGGAGAAGTCTTCTTCCATGCCGCGCTTCATGATCTCTTCCCACTCTTCCTTGTCCTGGAAGGCAGCGACTGCGCGGCGGATAGCATCCAGAAAATCTTCCTGGCTGTAGCCGTAGAACTTGAAGCCATTGCCATCGGGTCCTTCGTGAATGGTGTCTTCCAGTCCGCCGGTGGAGCGAACGACAGGCACGGTACCGTAGCGCAAGGAATACATCTGGTTCAGGCCGCTTGGCTCGTAACGCGATGGCATCAGGAAGATATCGCTGCCGGCTTCCACCTTGTGCGCCATGGTGTTGTCATAACGAACCTGTACGCGCACCTTGTCTGGATAACGCAGCGCGAGTTCGCCCAACAGGCGTTCGTAGTATTCTTCGCCCGTGCCGAGCGCGAGGAGGACAACATCGTCCTTCACCAGTTCGTGCATGATGCCTGCAAGAAGATCGAAGCCCTTCTGCGTGGCGAAGCGTGAGACGATGCCGAGGACTGCCGTGTGGTCTTCTACGCCGTCCATGCCGAAGGCATGCAGCAGATCGCGGCGGCACTCTTTCTTGCCCTTCAGGTTGTCAGCGGAATAGTGCGCGGCAATGTGCTTGTCGTGCGCTGGGTCCCACTCCGCGTAATCAACGCCGTTCAGGATGCCGAAGAGGTCAGACTTGCGACGGCGGAAGAATTCGTCGAGGCCGTTTCCAAATTCGCCAGTCTGAATCTCCTCCGCGTAATGGCGGCTCACCGTGGTCAACGCGTCGGCGTAGACCAATGCGCCTTTGAGCAGGTTTACCTTGTCGTACATCTCCAGCTTGTCCAGGGTGAACATGTCCCATGGCAGCAGGAGGCGCGGCATGATGTCTGACGGGAACCAGCCCTGGTAACCCGCGTTGTGAACCGTGAAGACGCATGGCACATGGCGCAGAACCGGGTCGAAGAAATAGATGGAGCGCAGGAAGATGGGGATGAGCGCGGTTTGCCAGTCGTGCGCATGGAAGACATCGGGCACGCCGAGAATCTTGCTTGCCTCAATCACCGCACGGCTGAAGAGGCCGAAGCGCTCCCAGTTGTCGGGATAGTCGCCGCTGGGTGTGGCGTAGAAATTTTCGCGGTCAAACATCTCCGGGCAGTCGATGAAGTACACCTGCACGCCTTGATGCACGCCGCCGTCCAACACGCGCGCGTAACGCTGGTAATACGTGTACGGCATGGTGAGGCTGGGGATGACTACGGGGAGGTCCGATAGCTTTTTGGCCACCTGCCGGTAATACGGCACGAAGGTGGTGACACGATGCCCCATGCGTACCAGCACGGGCGGCAACGCACCCACCACGTCCGCCAGGCCGCCGGTCTTGGCCCAGGGTACACACTCCGATGCTGCAAATACGATGTGCATCTACACTCCTACTTCCATGCTCCACGTTAACCTAACGAGAGGAGCACGCACACCGTATCAGATGCAACAACGCAAACCAAAGCTCGGACAAAACTTTCTGGTGGACGATAATGCCCGGCACCGCATTGCGGATGCACTGGGCGATGTGTCCACGCGCATGGTCATTGAAATTGGCCCAGGACACGGTGCCATCACGACGATTCTTGCGGAACGAGCGAAAAAGCTGACCTGCATTGAGCTGGATCGGTCGCTGGTTCCAGAGCTGCGCTTCAAGTTTCGTAATCATCCAAACGTAGAGATTATTGAAGCGGACATTCTGGAGACGGACATCACGGCGCTGATCCCTGCGGGAGAAAAGGCGTTGGTCATCGGCAATTTGCCGTACTACATCACCAGCGACATTCTGCTGCATTTGTGCGCGCATGAATCCGCCATTGAACTGGCCGTTGTGATGATGCAGCGCGAAGTGGCAGACCGTGTGGCAGCGCAGCCGGGCAATCGCGATTTTGGACTGCTCTCCGCTACCGTGCAGATGCACGCGGAAGTGGCCAATGTGTTCACGCTGCCACCGGGCGCATTTGATCCTCCGCCGGATGTGTACTCCACTGTGCTGCGGATGCGCTTTGCGCCGCGATTTGCGGAGCTCGGCATTACGGATGCCGCGGGGTTCGATCGTTTCCTGAAGCTTTGTTTCCAGCAGAAACGCAAGACACTGAACAATAATCTGCGTGCCGCGGGATACACATCGCAGCAGATTGCGGAGGCATGTGATGCTGCGGGGATTGAGCCTTCTGCGAGAGCCGAGGCACTACCGCTGGATGGTTTTGCGGCGCTTTATCGCGCCATCTAACTTACTTGCCCGTCTCTGACTTCGCCAACGCCAACAGATCCTGCGCCTTGGCGCGCACACGATCCATCAATGCTTCGTCTTCCACAATGCGTTGCAGCGTGGGCTGAATGGCGATGACTTCCACGGCACGGTGTTCTTTTACGTCTGCTACGAGGCGGTGCATGACTGCATCCAGGCCGAGGCGGTCGTAGCGGTGTAGTCGATCCAGCTCAATGCCTGTCTGGAGCGTGTTTGCGATGGCCATAAGGTATTCCGTGGACTGGCCCAGCGCCTTGTTATCGGTGTAATTGAAGCTGCAGTGGACTTCCGAGGCACCGCTGGGCCAATACGTCACATCTTTCTGGCCCATGTTCGCAATACCCTTGCTCCTGGTTTCGCAGGGTTGCAGGTTATTTGTTTGGCCCAGGAGCCATCCAAGCTTTTCGCGGCCCGACGCTGACATATGGAAGTTGACCAGTCCCGGGTCAGCTCCCTTGATCGGTTTGCCGGTGTACTGCGCGTCGCCCTGTTCGGGAATCATGATCTTCCAGTGCGGCACGGTGAGGCCGTCACGGTCATACGTCATGGTGACGCTGTAGGTTGACTGTGCGTGCGAGGGCAAGGCAAACAGCAATGTGGCAAGGAACAATTGCTTCATCGGACTCCGACGCCTATCTGTGTCTGAGCAGTATGAACGTGGCAGATGGCGATGGCCAGAGCATCGGCAGCATCGGCAGGTTCTGGCGCTTTCTCCAAATCCAGCAACCGGGCCACCATGAACTGCACCTGCTCCTTCGCGGCAAGGCCGTAGCCCACCACTGCGGATTTGATGGACAACGGCGCGTATTCGCTGACGGAAAGACCGCAGGATGCTGCGGCCAGCATGGCCACTCCGCGTACATGGCCCAGTTTTAGCGCGCTTTTGGCGTTGGCGGCGAAGAAGACATCTTCAATCGCCACACAATCAGGCTGATATGCCGCCATCAGGCCGGTTAACTCGGCGTATACCTGCTGCAAACGCAGCGGCGTGCGCTCTTTCTTGTTCAGCCGAATGGCCCCGGCCGCAACTGGCACAAGACGGCGTTCGCGCGGCGTTTCCTCCACCTGGACGATGCCCCATCCGGTGTATTCCGTGCCGCAATCGATGCCGAAAACCCGCATGGTGACGAGTGTATCGTCTGCAGGCTGCGAACGGCGACCGGGAGGTGGCCGAGTCGATAACCGGCTCATGCAAAGCTGTGCCCTTTCCTGTACCTGGCCGTGACAGAACTCTTACACACAGACGGGTGCCCTTCGCGATAGGGTCAATGGTGTAGAGCGGAACCAGAAACCTCCGCCGGAAAGCAGAGCAGAATGTCACCAGCAGTTGAACAGGTTGAACAGAACACCTCCACGGCCGCACCGGTTCAGCGGCCCGCTCGCCATGTCCCCGCAGCCGTCGAGCAGCGTGAAAAGGTGAAGCAGGACCTGCGCATGGGCCGTGAGCACCAGCAGGGACGCATCAACTGGATCACGACCATCGCCTTCAGCATCTTCCACGTGCTGGGCTTTGCGGCTCTGTTCTTCTGGTCGTGGAAGTACGTCATCTGCGCGGCGGTCATGTACTTCCTGGCGATCAACGTGGGTATCGGCATGACGTACCACCGCCTGCTGACGCACCGCGGCTACCGCGTTCCCCGCTGGCTTGAGATTGCACTGACCACCTGCGGCACCCTGGCGCTGGAAGGCGGACCGATTTTCTGGGTAGCCACGCACCGCGTTCATCATCAGCACAGCGATCACGACGGCGATCCGCACACGCCGAACGATGGCACGTTCTGGGCACACATTGGCTGGATCATCACCGGCCGCGCCCTGCACAGCGAGACTGCCCTGCTGGGCCGCTACGCTCCTGACCTTACCCGCGATCCCGCACAGCGCTGGCTGAGCAAGTATCACTGGCTGCCGCTGACCATCGCTGGTTTCATCCAGATGGGCATTGGTTACTGGATGGGTGGCATTCACGACGCGCTGGGGATGGTTCTGTGGGGCACGTTCCTCCGCGTCTGCGTCGGCGTCCACGCCACGTGGCTGGTGAACTCTGCAACCCATATGTTTGGCGGTCGCCGCTTTGAAACCAAGGACGACTCCCGCAATAGCTGGTGGGTGGCACTTCTGACCGGCGGCGAAGGCTGGCACAACAATCACCACGCACATCCCGTGAGCGTTCGTCACGGCCTGGTCTGGTACGAGTTCGACCCCAACTACTACGGCATCTGGCTGCTGGAGAAGATTGGTCTGGCGAAGAAGGTCCAGGTTGCCAAGTGGGATCCGAAGAACCCGAAACCGGCAGGCGCATAACCCTATCCACAAACAACATCAAAAGGCGCGACGTTGCTCAACGTCGCGCCTTTCTCTTGCACACGGGAGTATCTGTCGCCTGATGCTCCGGTAGATAATGGCTATCGGGATGGGGGCGCACAACGAATGCTGATTGCTGCAGTACCCAGGGTGCAGATCCCTGTTGAAGAGGCCCTACGCCTCTTCAATTACGACCAGATATTTCTATGCCTGGGTACGGTCATCACATTCGCAGGGCTGGTCGCCGCGGTAGTGTGCATCCTGCGCCGCAAGGCAGACCCTCTGTTGCTGTGGTTTGCGCTGTTTTCCATTCTATATGGCGTACGACTCGTCGTCCGTCATCAGCCTACGTGGCAACTGCACTCACAATCTCGGCTTGTCCTATGGCTGACCATTGGTCTTGGCTATCTTGTACCGATTCCGGCGTATCTCTTTTTCAAAGAGTTGAACCTCTTCCATCGAATTGGACGGATCCTGCTCTATGCTGTGGCACCGATCCTCATCGTGCTGTCGTTGCTCACGCTGGTTACCGGCCCGCACTACCAGATAGCAAACATCTACACCCTTGTCGTGTCGATCTCGCTGATAGTGGCTGCCGTGGAACTGGCGCTGGATCGATCGGTATCGCGAGAGACGCGCCTGATTCAGCAGGGCCTGATCCTGTTTATCGTTGGCGCGTTGTATGAAAACCTTGCGGACTTCGTCCACACCATCCCGTATTTCAACGTAGAGCCGTTCGCATTCCTCGTACTGCTCGTAGTGCTTGGAACAGTCGCCGCTCGTCGGACACTTGCACGAGAACAACAACTGCGAACGATTGAGAATGAACTCGATATTGCGCAGCGTATTCAACGCTCAATTCTTCCCACAGCGTCGCCAGTTTCCGACTTCTTCGAGGTGGCTACGCAATACCAGCCAATGACCGCCGTGGCGGGCGACTTTTACGAATACATCTCACTCCGTAACGAAGAGGTTGCCCTCTTCATCGCCGATGTCTCAGGTCATGGGGTGCCAGCAGCTCTCATTGCATCCATGGTGAAGGCGGTTGCGGCGTCTCTGCGCGCAGTTGCAGATGATCCTGCGGAAGTGTTGCGACGGATGAATGGAAGCCTTTGTGGCAATGTTCAGGGACAGTTCGTCACCGCTGCGTATGTCTATCTGAATAGCGAATCCGGCGAACTGCGATACAGTGCTGCTGCGCATCCGCCCATGCTATGGCTTCGGGAAAACACGATACTGCCCATCGAAGAAAATGGCCTCCTTCTGGGTGCGTTTGACTTTGCTGACTACACAACCAAGACACTTCCCTTGCGACATGGTGACCGCATCCTGTTGTATACGGATGGCATGCTGGAAGCAGAGAGTACCGCAGGGGAAGAGTTCGGGGTGGAGCGCCTGGCATCTCTCCTGAGAGATAATCGTGACCTCTCCGCGGAGGAGTGTGCTCGCAGCATGATGAAGACGGTGATGCAATGGTCGGCTGCCCAATCCGATGATCTGACGGTGATGGTCTGCGATTACCGTAATGAGTTTGCAGGAGCCACTGCATGAATATCACCCGCAGACGCGGCACCATTGCCTTCTTCATTACGCTGGGTATCTGCCTGGTAGGGCTGGCGGTTGCGCTGAATGTTGGCTGGATCATCCTGAACGTGACGGAACGCCGCGTTGCGCTGCTGGTCATCGGCATTCTGTTCTTTGCCGTCATCATTGCCGGCCTTGTCCTGAACACGATCTTTCTGGTGCGCGAGATTCGCCGCAACGAACGGCAGGACAGTTTTTTGAACGCCGTGACGCACGAACTGAAGACGCCGATCGCCTCCATCCGGCTTTATCTGGATACGTTGCAACGGCGTCCTCTGGACGAAGCGCAGCGGCAGGAATTTTACAGTCGCATTCGTGAGGACAATGACCGCCTGCTGGCCACAGTTGAACAGATTCTGCGGGCGGGCGAGGCTGGCGCCAAGGGCGTGAAACGCAACCTGAAGGCGCGTCTGCCGGTAGACCTTCGCACACTGACGCAATCCTGCCTGGAGGAAACGGTGCGACGGCATCATCTTTCGCCGGATGCGGTGCAGTTTGAGGATCGCGCCGTGGGCAAAACGATTCAGGTGATGGGCGACGCGGATGCCCTGCGTACCGCCATCCTGAACATCCTCGATAACTCCGTGAAGTACTCCCCCAACGGCGTTCATATTACGGCGGAACTGAGCGCGCCACGCTTCAACACGGCGACGTTGCGCGTTACCGATCAGGGTGTAGGCATTGCAGCAGCTCATATTGGGCGCGTCTTTCACCGCTTTTATCGCGTGGGCGGCGTGTCGCTCTCCAAGGTGAAAGGCACGGGACTGGGCTTGTTTATTGTTCGTTCTATTGCGCGTCAGCACGGTGGTGACGCGACTGCACAGAGCCACGGTGAGGGTCGCGGCGTAACCATTACGCTTCAGCTTCCATTGATTACAACCGCTGGTCTGAAGCCCGCGCCTGCAACGGAGGAGGAAGCGACTGCATGAGTGAATCTCCGCTGATTGCACTGGTGGAGGACGAGGAGCATCTGGCTGAAGCCCTGCTCTTTAACCTGAAGCTCGAAGGCTTTCGCACGCATCACGAAGCCGACGGAGAAGCGGCCCTGAACTGGCTGCTGCACACACCGGAACGGCCTGCCGCAGTGTTGCTGGATGTCATGCTGCCCGGCATCGACGGTTTTGAGATTGCCCGGCAACTGCGCGCCGCGGATAACTATGTCCCGATCCTGATGCTGACGGCCCGCGACCGTCCGGAAGATGTTCTGGAAGGCTTTTCGGCTGGCGCGGACGACTACCTGAACAAGCCGTTTGACCTGTCAATTTTGCTAGCGAGGCTGAACAGTTTGTTGCGGCGCATGCAGTGGCAGGAAAAGGCTGTTCCCCCTGCTGCTGAGGTCGAGCCCGAACCCGTCGCCAGGAATATCTACGAGTTTGAAGGCAAGGTCATCGACTTTGACACGCTGGAAATCCGCGCTGGAGACAAGGTCACCCGGCTCACGTTGATGGAGGCAGATTTACTGCGTTATCTGCTGGGGCGCGAGGGGCGCGTGGTCTCGCGTAAGGAGATTCTGGAAGAGGTTTGGCGCGTCCGCGAGGATACGGATACCCGCGCTATTGATAACTTCATTGTCCGCCTGCGCCGTTATCTGGAGGACGACCCTGTGAAGCCGAAACACCTGTTGACGGTGCGCGGTGTCGGTTACCGCTTTGTGATGGGTGATGGGACCGCCCAATAGGCAGATATCGAAGATTTTGCGAACCTCAGGCGATGTCCACAGCGTCCAATTACTAAACTGGTAAGGATGCAAGAGGCGGCGCTGACATTGTGCGGATTCTGACGAAATACATTCTGCGCGAAGTGCTGTCGCATGCCCTGTTGGGTGGCGTGCTTTTCACGTTTGTGCTGTTCATGCGCGACCTGGGGCACATCCTGGAACTGCTGGTGCGCGGTTCGGCATCGGTGCAGGCTGTTGCGGACGTTTTCTTCTACACGCTGCCCACCACGCTCATCCTGACGATTCCCATGACGGTGCTGGTGGGTATTCTGCTGGGGCTGTCGCGTCTCTCTGCCGATAGCGAAATTACTGCCATGCGCGCGGCAGGTGTGGGTGTTCTGCACTTCGTCGGAATTGTCTCTATCGCAGCGAGCATCGGCCTTGGGATTGGGCTGTTCAATTCTCTCTATGTTGCACCGCGATCCGCTGCGGCCCTGCTGCGGCTGGAAGACAGCCTGAAGACACAGCAGGCGGGTTTTGAAGTGCAGCCGCGCGTGTTCTATGAAGACTTTAAGAACTACGTTCTCTATGTCCAGAACACGCGGCCCGGCCAGGGCGCGTCGTTATGGCAGCATGTGTTTCTTGCAGACCTGACCAACCCTGCTACGCCGCGCATCACCACGGCGGAAGACGCGGTCGTCCTCCCCGCTCCCGGCAACGAATTGCGCCTGCATTTTCGCGATGGCACCAAGCACGAGACGTCGCCGAGAGATCCGAACCAGTACGACATCTCAACCTTTACTGAGACAGACACGCCCATCCAGATTGGCTCGCAGGAAGATCTGAAGCTGGGTCATGCGGACACGCCGCTGGTTGCCATGTCGGCAACGGAATTATGGCAGCGTCGTCATGAGGCACAGGGCCGCACCTACATGATCGAGTGGAACAAGCGCCTCTCGTATCCGGTGGCGTGCATTGTTCTGATGCTGGTTGGCGTGCCACTGGGCCTGTCTTCGCGGCGCGGCGGTAAGAGCACCGGCTTTGTGCTGACGGTGGCCCTGGTCTTCGTTTATTACTTCTTTTCGTCCATCGGCGTCGCCATGGCGAAACAAGGCAAGATTGCACCCGTCGTTGGTGTTTGGGCCGCGAATGTGGTCTTTGCTGCGGTTGGCATTGTTTTATTGCGACAGATGTCGCGTGGTGAAACAGGACTCATTGCTACCATGGCTCGTGGCCTGGCCCCGGTTGGTGTATGGATTGAACGCCGCCTGCCGAAGCGCATGCGGAGTGCACACGCCACACCAGTGGATGAGAGCGGGACACACCGTACTGCAACGACCGTGCATCGTCCCACGCGCCAAAGTCGCTTCCCGCTGATCTTTGACGATTACATGATGCGGCAGTTCCTCACCACGTTTGGTTTGGTGCTGTCGTCGTTCATTCTGCTGTCGTTGATCTTTAGTTTCTTTGAACTGATTGGGGACATCTTCCACAATCGCACACCACTGATCACTGTGGGCGATTATCTGCTGAACCTGATTCCCTACATGCTCTATAACCTGACGCCACTCTGCGCTTTGCTGGCCGTATTAATTACAGTCGGTGCGCTTAGTCGCTCCAGTGAACTCACTGCGATGAAGGCCAGCGGCGTGAGTCTGTATCGCCTTATCGTTCCGCTGTTGGCACTTGCAGCCATCCTTGCGGTTTCGCTTTTCACTTTTGACGAGCTTTATCTACCGCAGGCAAATCGCCGCCAGGAGGCATTGCGTTCTGTCATCAAGGGCAAGCCCGCGCAGACCTTTCTTCGGCCAGATCGCAAATGGATCAGCGGACAGCAAGACTCTGTCGGTGAACCCACGCGCATCTTCTACTATCAGTTCTTTGATCCGGACAAGGATGTCTTCGCCAACCTGACGGTCTTTGAGTTTGAGCCGAACAGCTTCCATCTCAGCCGCCGCATTTTTGCGGGATCAGCGCACTGGGACACGCATGCACAACGATGGGTATTAGAGAACGGATGGGAGCGCGACTTCCAGGGTGACAGCGTCGCTTCGTACAGGCCGTTTGAGGTTGCATCGTTTCCGGAGATACGTGAGCAGCCTGTGTACTTCAAGAAGGAAAGCCGTCAGTCGCAAGAGATGAGCTTCGGCGAATTGAATAACTACATTCACGATCTGCAACAGAGCGGCTTTGACACGATGCGGCTGCGTGTTCAGTTAAACAACAAACTGGCGTACCCACTCGTCACGCTTGTGATGGCGATCTTTGCTGTTCCATTCGCGCTCACGATGGGGAAACGTGGTTCGCTTGCAGGCTTTGCGACCGCTATCGGCATGGCGATCGCGTATAAGGTGGTTGCTTCCATCTTCGACGCCATGGGCAACGTGAATGCGTTGCCACCTGTGATTGCTGCATGGTCACCGGACCTGCTGTTTGGCATGGCTGGTGGATACCTATTGCTGAAAGCGCAGACGTAAAATGGGTACGAGGACCAAGATGCGAGCATTGGCAGCAGCCTTGATCGTCAGCACTACGCTGGCGGCGCAAACCACCACCACGAAGAAACCTTCCACGGCTGCGAAAAGCACGACCGCTCCACAGAAACTGAGACCGACTTCCCCATCACACACTATGCCAGCAGATCCTAAAGCTAATGAAGGCGTCGCCGCCGTGGGCACCATGCCTGCCGCGACCGGCACACCCGCGCAACTGTTTTCACTGCGCTTCATCGACCTGAAGGTGGGTGACGGCGAAGAAGCTCGTCCGTCCATGCCGCCGGACAAGGTGGTCTTCTACACCGTGCATTACACCGGCTGGACCACTGACGGCACCAAGTTCGACTCGTCTGTCGATCGTGGCGAACCGATTGTTTTTCCGATTGGGCTGAAGCGTGTCATCACCGGATGGGACGTGGGTTTTGAAGGCATGCGTGTGGGTGGAAAGCGTCGCCTCATCATTCCGTGGCAACTTGCGTATGGCGCGGCAGGTCATCCCCCCGTCATTCCTGAGAAGGCCGATCTGATCTTCGATATCGAGCTGGTAGGACAAGGAAATACACCGCAGCCTGTGACCGGAACCCACTTTGAAGCGCCAGAGGCTGGCCCAACCATTCCTCATGCAGCAAGCCAGACACCTGCTGCCAAACCTGCGGAACGTCCTGAGGAGCGCCACGAGTAACGATGCTGGATAAACTGCGGCCACTGTTCCCTTACCTGAACCGTTATCGCGGACATCTTGTCCGTGGAGCGGTGGCCGTTCTGTTTTACAACGCGTCGAAGGTGGTCATGCCGCTGCTCATTGGCCACGCGGTGGACGACGTGGTCCACCACGGTGCGCAGGGTATTGTGGCGCGCAATGTGATGTTGCTGATCGCTGTCGCTTGTGTGGCCGCGGTTTGCTTGTATGCCACACGATGGATTCTGATCGGTGCATCACGCGAGATTGAATACGATCTGCGCAACGATCTCTTCGCCTCGCTGGAGAAGCAGTCCATCACGTTCTTTCATGAACATCGCACGGGCGACATTATGGCCCGCGCTACGAACGATCTGAATGCGGTTCGCCAGCTACTTGGACCGGCAATCATGTATTCGGCAAATACCGTGGTCTTCACTGCGGCGGCGCTTCCGTTCATGATTCGCATTTCGCCTCGTCTTACGCTATTGGCGTTCCTGCCGTTGCCCATCGCGTCGGTCGTGGTGCAGTTGATGGGACGCCGAATCCATCAGCGTTTTGAACGCATCCAGGCCATGTTCTCGGAGATCAGCGCCAAGGCACAGGAGAACTTTTCCGGTGTGCGACTGGTGCGCGCCTTTGCTCAGGAAGAGGCCGAGGTCCGTTCCTTTGAAGAGGCGAATCACGAATACATTCGGCGTTCGCTGTTCCTCGTCCGCATCATGGCCATGCTGTGGCCCACGCTGGAGTTTGTCCTCGGTCTGTCTATCGTTCTGACGTTGCTCGTCGGTGGGCACCAGGTTGTCTTAGGGCATGTCACTGCGGGGCAGTTCACCAGCTATATGGTCTTCATGGTTCAGTTGACCTTCCCCATGCTGGCGCTTGGCTACGTCATTAATCTCTTCCAACGTGGCACCGCTTCCGTAATGCGCATCGACGAACTGATGAAGGCCGTACCGTCGATTCAGGATGAGAGCGGCAATGCTGTTGCGATTGATGCAGTGCCGCAGGGCGAAGTGGAGTTCCGCAATCTCACGTTTGCTTACGGCAACGGGCCAAAGATTCTTGACGGCGTCAATCTGACCATTCCTGCAGGGTCATCGCTTGCCATCGTAGGTCCTACGGGTAGCGGTAAGACGACACTCGTAAACCTGATCCCGCGCTTGCTGGATGCGCCTGCCGGTGAAGTACTCATCGATGGCCTTCCCATCCGCGAATGGCCGCTTGCCACGCTGCGACGCGCGATTGGTTTTGTGCCGCAGGAAACATTCCTCTTCTCGACGTCCATCCGCGACAACATCGCCTTCGGTGTTCCGGATGCTACAGACCAGCAAGTGGAAGAAGCCGCACGTCGCGCGCATATTGCCGCGGAGATTCTTGAGTTCCCACACGGCTTCGCCACGCTTGTTGGCGAACGCGGCGTAACGCTCTCAGGTGGACAGAAGCAGCGCACGTCGATTGCACGTGCTCTGTTGCGCAATCCGCGCATTCTCATTCTTGATGACGCGCTTGCATCCGTGGATACATACACGGAAGAGCAGATCCTGAAAGGTCTACGCGAGGTGATGCAGGATCGCACCACCATCCTCATCGCGCACCGTGTCTCCACTGCGCGTTCTGCTGACCGCATCGCTGTTCTGGTCAATGGGCGTATCGCTCAGCTTGGCACGCATGAAGAGCTGTTGGCCGAGGGCGGTTACTACGCGGAACTTTTCGAGAAGCAACAACTCGAAGAAGAGATCGTCGCAGAATAGCAATCACGCATCGCGATACTGGCGACGCTTCAGTTCCTTCACTGCCTGCTCATGGCCCTGTTGCGCGGCTTTGCGAATCCAGTAACGCGATTGCACGTAGTCATGCTCCACTCCTTCGCCAATCGCGTACAGATGGCCCAGTTGAAACTGCGCTTCTGCATTTCCCTGATCGGCAGCCTTGCGATACCACGCCGCAGCCTGTACATAATTCTGCGGCACGCCTTGTCCGAAGTAATACATGTCCGCCAGCTTCTGCTGTGCCTCTGAAAAGTTCTGCGCTGCTGCAAGGCGATACCAATACGCAGCCTGCGTATCACTCTGCTCTGTGCCTTCGCCTTTGCGATACATCAGGCCCAGGTTGTACTGCGCCCACGCCAGCTTGCTGTACGCCGCGCGCTGGCACCACGTGAAGGCCTCAGCAAAATCGTTCACGGAGTAATAACGAAAACTCAGGTTGGCCTGCGCATACGCGTGCCCTTGTTCAGCGGCTTTACGTTCCCAGTACGCAGCCTGTTCGTCGTCCTGGGCGACGCCGGTGCCTTCGTCATAGAGCGTGCTCAGAATGTATTGCGATTCCGCATGTCCCTGATCTGCGGCGAGACGGAATGACGCTGCAGCCGCAACATGATCGCCTGCGTTGTACTGTTCCAGCGCCCGCTTGTAATGCGGGTTGGATGCTGCACTCGCCGCATCGCGACGACCACGCGCAATCATGCCGGAGCGTGCCGTGTGTAACGACAACCCAGAGCCCGTGGGCACATGTTGCAGTCCGGACTGTGCGTTATCTTCCATGAACGTTCATCTGCCGATCAATCAAATCAAAGCGACGCTGCGCCTCTGCAATCTGTTCGCGCACGCTGGCGGCAAGTTCCGTCAGCAGGTCACGATGTTCACGTGCAGCCGTCTCCGCGTCCTGAAACAGCATGGCAATCTCGCTGCCTTGTAGCGTGTAGCGCTCCATCTCCAACGATGCGATGTCGCGCTTGGCATGCTGCATCTGTCGCGTGATGCGCAGAAGTTCCGCCGCAGTGGTTTCACCTGCAACCGCCGCGTTGATTTCAAGATGGTCGTCCAACATCCGTTGCAACACCTCGGCATCGCCGCGTCGATACGCTTGATTCGCACGCGCCATCAGCAAGGTGAAGTATTGCTGCTCCGCATCATCGCGCGCAAAGTCAGGATGAATGCGCTTGGCCACTTCGCGAAAGAGTGTCTTCAGATTCGTTGGAGGATCAAACTCCTCTGCTTCGCGTGCCTCACCGAAGGCGGCATCGTGGCTCTCCTGCGCACGCTGCTTTGCTTCTTCTGCACGCTGCCGCGCCGCATCAGAATCATAGAGTGCAGCTTCGTGTTCGGTAATGCGTGCTTCAAGCGCATCCAGCTCGGCATACAGCACGCCCACTTGTCGCAGATAGCGGCCCTCAAATGCCTTTAGCTGCGCGCGAAACTGTGCAAGCTCCGCTTCCAGCTCCGCAAGCTGCGTGCGCACAGCAGCAAGCTGTTCGCGCCGTTCTGCAAGCGAAATAGCATCCGGAGAAGGTTTGAGAACAATTTCAGAGGACATGAGCAGTCAGCTTCCAGTGTATCGAAGCAAGGGCTCAGGCAAGCCCAAGACCGCCATCGACTGCCAGCACCTGTCCCGTGATGAACTGCGGCGCTGATGCAAAGAACAACACTGCCTTCACGACATCAGCCGGTGAACCGTCGCGTTGCATCGGAGTCTTCCCTGCCATGCGTTCTGGCTCATCGGGAAAACGAATCATACCCGGCGCAATCGCGTTCACACTGACCTCTGGTGCCCACGCCTTTGCCATGGTCTGCGTCAGCATGTGCAACGCGGCCTTGCTGGAGCAGTAGTGACCATGCGTTACCCACGGACGGATACCGCCGAGCGATCCGATGTTGAGGATTCTTCCCTGCCCGCTGCTGCGAAGATGCGGCAACGCAGCCTGAGCCACCAGGAACGGTCCACGCGTATTCGTTGCAAAGATGCGGTCCCACTGTTCCGGCGTCAGGTCTTCCAGCTTTGCCGACTCAAACATCCCCGCGTTGTTGATGAGGAGATCGATACCGCCAAGAAAGCTCGCGGCCTCGTCCACGGCACGGCTAACTTGTTCAGGAACGGTCACGTCGCATTGGACCGCTGCATAACGGCCGCCTAGTAGCGCCACAGCTTGCAGCAAATCGGTTGCAGCTTCATCGGAGCGACGCGTGGTGACAACAACATCGGCCCCTGCGTTCGCCAACGCCAAGGCAAAGGCACGGCCAAGCCTCCGTACGCCGCCTGTAATCAGGACGCGACGTCCACGAAGGCCCTCGTGCGAAGAAGTCATACTTAATTCGTTTGCGGCGGCGCGGTCGTACCATCCGCGACCGGTGCGGAGTTACCCGTCTTCGTCGGCTGCTTCGATGCGGGTGCGGATGTGGTGCCAGGCTGAACAGTAGCATCGCCGTTTGCATTGGTCGACTTCGGCAGCGCAGGCAGCTTAATGACCGGCTCACTGGCCGATAGCGGCTTGGCCGTCGTGGTGGGCGCAGTCCCAGTGCGGATTGGCTCCTGCACGCCGACATTGCGCTTCAGGTTACCCTTTCCCTCGTTCTCGTCGTACGCAGACACCTGCTGCGTCGGCCGCTTCATGCGGACGGTCAACTGCTTCGAAGGAGCATCCAGCTTGATGTCGCCCGCATAGGTCTCAAACCCATTTGCAATCACCTGCACCTGCACATCGGATCCCGTGGGGATGATGTCGATGAAAGCCTTGCCATCGGGGCCGGACTTCACTTCCAGGTTGCCCTCGTCGATTCCGTCCTTGGTGGGATGGAAGACGACGCCAGCGTTCTCAATCACCTTGCCGTTGAAGTCGCGCACCACCAGAATTTCAAGATGGCTGGTCTCCGGCGGAGCCTTGTACTTACGTCCATGGCGTTCGTTCTGGGCGGAAAGTAACGGTGCAGCGGAGAGCAGCAAAGTGGCAACGACGGGAAGCGAACGACGAGACAACATGCCCTGCATTCTATCGTTCGGAGGCATGTTCTGTCGCGGCGAAGGTGGCGCGTTCTGACGCTTCATTGTCCGAAATTCGAACATGAGTGCCTTTCACTCATATTTCATCGATTAGCACTTGACGACTGTGACTGCCAGTCCGTACATTAGCAATCGGAATGATGGAGTGCTAATTACCTCCATCGACCATTACCCAAGGAGAACGAAACACCATGGCATCGACTTTCACACCGCTGCATGACCGCATTCTGGTGCGCCGCCTGGAAGAGGGCGAGACGCTTCGCGGCGGCATCATCATCCCCGACTCCGCTAAGGAAAAGCCCCAGCAGGGCACCGTCATCAGCGTTGGCAAGGGCAAGAGCAACGATGAAGGCAAGGTCTTCCCGCTGGACGTTAAGGCTGGCGACACGGTTCTCTTCGGCAAGTACTCCGGCACGGAAATCAAGCTGGACGGCGAAGACTTCCTGATCATGCGCGAAGAAGAAGTCCTCGGAATCCTCAAGTAAGCATTGCATGCAGCGGATGCGCTTTGCGCCCTTCGCTGACTGGAATGAATGCTCAGCTTCCCTTCTGCTCTATCGGCAGTGACAGTTTTGAATCAACTCGCGCAATGAGCGCGAATGTAAAGGAAGAAAGACAATGGCAAAGGTAATTCTGCACGGTGAAGATTCCCGTCAGGCTATTCTGCGCGGCGTGAATACGCTCGCGGACGCCGTCAAGGTCACCCTCGGTCCCAAGGGCCGCAACGTTGTTATCGAGAAGAAGTTCGGTTCCCCGACGATCACCAAGGACGGCGTTACCGTCGCCAAGGAAATCGAACTGAAGGACCCGATCGAGAACGTGGGCGCACAGCTCGTCAAGGAAGTCGCTTCCAAGACCTCTGACGTTGCCGGCGACGGCACCACCACCGCAACGGTTCTGGCTCAGGCAATCTACCGCGAAGGCGTGAAGACCGTTGCAGCCGGTGCAAACCCGACCGCTCTGAAGCGCGGTATCGACAAGGCTGTTGAGGCTATTGTGGGCAAGCGCGATGAACAGGGCAACGTCTCGGGCGGCGCTCTGTCGAAGCTGTCGAAGCCGGTTTCCGGCGACATGATCGCTCAGGTGGGCACCATCTCGGCAAACTCGGATTCGCAGATCGGCACCATCATTGCCGAAGCGATGAAGAAGGTTGGCAAGGACGGCGTCATCACCGTGGAAGAAGCGAAGAGCATGGAGACCCAGCTCGACGTCGTGGAAGGTATGCAGTTTGACCGTGGCTACCTGTCGCCCTACTTCGTGACCGATGCAGAGCGCATGGAAGCTTCGTTCGACGATCCGTACATCCTCATCTACGAGAAGAAGATCTCGGCCATGAAGGATCTGCTGCCGCTGCTGGAGCAGGTTGCTCGTACCGGCAAGGCATTGGTCATCATCGCGGAAGACGTGGACGGTGAGGCTCTCGCAACCCTCGTGGTCAACAAGCTGCGTGGCACGCTGAATGTGGCTGCGGTGAAGGCTCCTGGCTTCGGCGACCGCCGCAAGGCTATGCTGGGCGACATCGCCATCCTGACCGGTGGCAAGGCCATCACGGAAGACCTTGGCATCAAGCTGGAGTCCGTGAAGCTTGAGGATCTGGGTACCGCGAAGCGCGTCTCCATCGACAAGGACAACACCACCATCATCGACGGCGCCGGCAAGGAAGCCGACATCGACGGTCGCGTGCGTGAGATCCGCAGCCAGGTTGAGAAGACCACCTCCGATTACGATCGCGAGAAGCTGCAAGAGCGCCTCGCTAAGCTGGTCGGTGGCGTTGCTGTCATCAAGGTCGGTGCAGCTACCGAGACCGAGATGAAGGAAAAGAAGGCACGCGTGGAAGACGCAATGCACGCAACCCGTGCAGCCGTTGAAGAAGGCATCGTCCCGGGCGGTGGTGTGGCTCTGGTTCGCACCGCGGCAGACGTCGATGCTCTCATCAAGACCCTCGAAGGCGACGAGAAGATCGGTGCATCGATCATCCGCCGCGCCATCGAAGAGCCCCTGCGTCAGATCGTTGCCAACGCTGGTGAAGAGGGTGCAGTAGTTGTGGGCAAGATCCTGGAGTCCAAGGACAACCAGGGCTACAACGCAGCAACCGGCAAGTTTGAAGATCTGGTTGCCGCTGGCGTCATCGACCCCACCAAGGTAACCCGCACGGCTCTGCAGAACGCAGCCAGCATCTCCGGCCTGCTGCTCACCACGGAAGCTCTCATCGCAGAGATTCCGGAGAAGGCAGCTCCGGCAGGTGGCGGCCACAACCACGGCGGCGGCATGGACGGCATGTACTAAGCCCAAGCACGTACAACAGAGAAGCCCCGGAGCAATCCGGGGCTTCTCTGTTTGTTACTTACTCAATCTTCTCTAGCGAAGAACGCCACCCGCCGTTACGTCGCGGCCCTGCGCCATGCGCTGCACATAGAGCTTGGTTCCCTTTGCTCCATCAACTTTGAGCTGTTCCAACTTGCGCGTTCCCACCTGGAATGACAGTAGCCAGCTCTCACTCAGGTTCTTCTCAAATTGCTTCAGATACGGGCTGATGCTGGGCGGGTTCAGGCTTCCCTGATTGAACGTATTCGCGCCGGTTGAATCGGCGAGATCGCCAAGGTAGCTCTGTCCACTGAAGCTGGCAAAGCCGGGATGCGTGTCGAAACGACCGTAGTAAATGGAATACACCGGGACGCCCGCTCGCTGTGCATCCTGAATTGCTGACTGCACGTAGGGGCTGTACTGATTATTCGGCGTAGGTGCGCCGTTATATAGATCAATGCCATTCGTAATCATCAACACGGCACGCGGCGCTGTCTTATCGCCCGGCCAGTTCTTGATCAGATCCTGCAGGCAGAAATACGGGCTTGCACTTATACCTGCACCGCCTTGGGATAGCCGCAACTGCTTCGACACCACTTCAGGGTCAGAGGTGAATCCACCACCACCAAATACAGCGCGGCCATTCTGCATATACGCCACGCCCACAGTGACGTGCTCGGCTACAAGATCAGCCGCGAACCGACGGATTTCATCCACCTGATTACCAAAGCTGCCCCGCAGGCTGTCATCAATCAGGATGGCTACCTCAACAGGCTTTGCGCGGTTTGCAAGCAGCGGTTCCAACCGCTGCACGGGCACTTTCTTACCAGCAAACTGCACGCGCAGATCGTTCTGTTGCAACGTCGCAGCCTGTCCCTTGTTTTCAGCGCGCAACACGACTCGAACGTCATACGGACCTTCCTGTGCGTGAGAAGGAAGCGCCGCAAAAAGAAGCGCAAAAGCAGTACATGCAAAACGAAGTCGTGCCAACATGAGATTCCTCCGGCCCAAATCATAAAGGCCCACACTGATGAGACGCTCAGTGTGGGCCTTTTTACTCAGCCGTGGCGCATGTTCAACACTTGCACAATGGATTACTCGTGCGGGAAACGTAGCTTCAACCCTGCACGGAAGGTAAACGGCAACGATGGATAGCCGATTGGCCCCATATGTTGGTTATTGAGCAGATTGTCCAACTGCGAAAACACCGCTACCGATGGCCTCACCTGGTACGTGAAGTTCGCATCCAACTTCGTAAATCCGGGATCAAGATTCCGGTTGGGAAGCAGCATGGAATTATCGAACGACGAGTTGGAATAGGCATCGATAAAGGTGGAATCATCCGCCCGCGAAGCAACCGCGCCCTTCACAGCCGCTGACCACTTTGCTGTCGTGTACTGAGCCAGGAAGAAGCCTGTCTGCGGCGGACGACGGAACGGACGCTGTCCGACCAGCGGCGAATACTGCCCAATGGGAATGCCGGGATAGTTCGGGTTAATCGTCGTGGAGCCACCCAACGCCGCCAGTGCATCGCTGGAGAACGACTGCTTCACCAGTGAATCCTGATACGTATATCCAGCACGCAGGAAGAGGTGATTCGTAACCTGGTACTCAAACCACGACTCCACGCCTACAGAACGCGTATCCAGCGAATTGAGATAGAAGCTACCCAACGCCACCGGCAGGTTCTGGTGGAAATACGCGTTGAACAATGTCACTGGAACGCCTTCCGTTCCGCGTCCGTACGAGGAATGAAAATAAGTCACATGCAGAATGGCGCGGTCAGAATAAATATTCTGATCCACTCCGCCCTCATACACGCGGCTGCGCTGCGCGCCGATCGGACTTACGTTGAACTTCGTAATATCCGCGGGATCTCCAATCGCAATCAGCTTCTGATAGAGCGATGAAAGCTGCGCATTCAGACTTGGTTCCTGCACACCCTTCGCAAACTGGAAGCGAAGACGTGTGCCATGAAACCATCCGCGTCCCGGTTGCAGAGCGTAGTACGAAAGCCCGATCTGGGGCTGGCCCTCGGTTCCATACAGTGAGTTACGCTGGATCGCTCCACCAACGGTATAAAACAACCGATGCCACGCATCACCATGCAGTTCCAGCGTGTAGTCGTAATTGCTGCGACCCACCTGGTCGTTTTCGCCATACAGCGGATAGCGATACGCACCGCGCTCATCCTGGAATCGGAAGCCGCCCAGCAAGGTTAAATGGCGATTGAAGCTATAGCTGGTGCGATAGTCCAGCCCATCGCGATTGTTCACCATCTCGTAGTAAGTAGGAAATGGGTCATAACCAACGATGACCTGACCTGTGGCCTTCGTTCCGTTGGCACCGCGAATCGTCACCGTGTTGCCAAAATATTCGCCGTAGCCATCCGGCGTGCCTACAGCGGCAAAGTAACGAGACTGCTCACGCTTCCGTGCGCCAATGTAGCGGAGCGTGTTGTGCCAACCGTTGCCGCGTGTGTCATCCAGCACACCGCTGAAGTACGTATCCTGATCGGCTTGCTTACCGTTCTGCGCAAGCCCCTGGAAGTCCCATGCACCCGGAATCCCCACAGCACTCACTGAATTACGCACGGTGCCGCGAACGCTTGTATTCGCGCTGAAGCTGTACCCTAGGTTCGCCGCAGCGGTTGCAGCGTGATAACGATCATTCGGCAAAGCATTGGAGCTATCAAAGCGCGAGAAAGCGCCGAAGTAATCGGCCTTGCCATACGTACCGGAGAGAGTGCCCTCATTACGCCACGTGTGCAGATTGCCCGCATCGCCGGAGTACGTCAGCACGGGCTTCAATGTGGCTCCATGCGGCGTTTCAAAACGAACCACGCCGGCGCGTGCATCGGTTCCGTACAGAATGCTGTCGGGCCCGCGATGTGTCTCGATCGTGGAAAGCGCAGTAGACGATACCGTGCCGTAATCAAACACACCACCCACATCGTTCGCAGGCACATCGTCAATCAGCACTTTGTTTGCATCAGAGTTTGCGCCACGCACAAACATTGACGTTACTCCGCCATACTGCCCGGTCTGCACCATCGCTACACCGGGCTGCAGACGAAGCTCATTCACCACGCCAGCACGCGTGCTCAAAGCCTGAGGGTCGATCAACGACACGCTGGCGCTGGTCTGCTGCACGGGCGTCGGTTCGCCTGTCGCAGTTACGGTAATGTCCTGCTTGATGGAGCTGATCGACAGTTGCAGATTTTTCTGCACCAGGTCCCATTGCCGCCCATAAAACGTATCGCTCACCTGCGGAGAGAATGTTGGCGCATCCGCAATCAAGAGGAAGCGACCATCTTCCGTGGAGCGAATTTCAAAAGAACCATCTGGCTGCGTGACAGTGGATGCCACCACCTGCGTCCCTTTGACCAGTCGCACATGTGCAACGGTGATAGGACGTCCCAGCGGATCGCGGACGACGCCGCGGACAACAACAGCGTGTGCAACCGATGCAGTAAAGGCGCACACAGCAACTGCGCACAATTGCGCGGCCGCGCGTCGCTTCTGAGCGATGCGATACATATCAGAATTCTCCTCTGCTTCCCCCGCGGGAGCATGGCTTACAACCAGCAGTGGAATCGGTCTCCTGACTTACGCGCATCGCACATTGCTTTCGTATCTCGCACATGCCGTCTTCCCACTTACGCAGTGATAGCCGTGTCACGAAAGAATATGTCTCCGAAAAGCATTTCCGAAGATGCGCGCTTACAGTTGCGGGGCAGTGGCGGATTCTCACCGCGCTTCCCAATGCATTCCGCTGCGCTTGTGTTGAAGAAAGCAATCCCTCTTTAGAATTGCACCAAAACGTGTATTGCCAGTGTACCGCGTAAACGCCGTGTTTTATGCGGTTTTAAGAAGCATCTGAGCAGCAACCTCTACGGCAATCTCGCCAGCACGCGCGCATTGTTCACCGCTTACATCATGATGCGTAACAAAACGAACTGTATTTCCATTAATCGCGCTGGCCAGCACACCACGCTCTTTCAGCAAAGCGACATAAGCAGGCGCGTCAAACTCCGTGCGGAAGATGACAATGTTTGTCTCCACTTCCGCGGGATCGACAGAGATACCTTCGACTCCCGCGATCTGCTGTGCCAGCAGCTTTGCATTGGCGTGGTCGTCATCCAGCCGCTTTGACATCACATCCAGCGCAATCAATCCAGCCGCGGCCAGCACGCCAGCCTGACGCATGCCACCACCCAGCGCCTTGCGAATGCGCCTCGCCTTGTCGATGTTCTTGCGTGAGCTCACCAGCAGCGATCCCACCGGTGCGCACAGTCCTTTCGACAAGCAGAAGTTCACGGAGTCGTAGCCTGCGGTGAGTGTGGCTACATCTGTCTTCAACGCGGTGGCGGCATTAAAAACACGCGCACCATCCAAATGAATCGGCAATCCGCGACCATGCGCACCATCGCGAAGCTCGCGCATCACCGCAAGCGGTGTGACCGATCCACCTGCCATGTTGTGCGTGTTCTCTACCCAGATCAGGCCTGTCTGCGCCTTGTAATACAAACCCGTTGTGGCAAGCGCCGGCTCAATATCCTTCCAGCGAAGAATGCCGCGCTGCCCCTGCACTGTACGAAGCTGGCATCCGCTGAACATTGCAGCCATGCCCATCTCCCAATCCAGCACATGCGCACGCGATTCGCAGACGACTTCCCTTCCCGGCTCTGTGTGCAGACGCAGAGCAATCTGGTTCCCCATCGATCCGGTAGGGACAAAAATCGCCGCTTCCATGCCAAAGACCTCTGCAGCGCGCTCTTCCAGGCGATTCACCGTCGGGTCTTCGCTGTACACGTCATCGCCCACTTCGGCAGATGCCATAGCCGCACGCATCTCCGGCGTAGGCTTGGTCACGGTGTCGCTGCGCAGGTCAATTACTTCCATCGTTACTTCTCCTAATCTTTTGGGAGCACTCATGCCACGGCTGGCTCATCCGCCAGCAATTCGCCGAAGATGCTCGATGACACGATGCGTCCCTGCTGGGTCAGCATGGTGCGGCCATCTTCCAACCGCATCAGTTCATCGCACTGCAGGCTCTGCACACGCTCTACAAAAGCATCCAGCCAAGCGGCAGGAAACGATTCCCGTAGCTCCGCAATGGAAACGCCTTCCACCAACCGCAGTCCCAGGAAGATACTCTCTTCCCACTCGCCCAGCATGTCGATGTGTTCCACTTCAACGGCTTCGTTGCCTGCAATGTAGGGATCGAGTTCATCGCCGTTGGCAAAGCGCGAGGCGCGTCCATCCGCTTGTGAGCGCAGCATGGAATGCGCATCCAGCCCGAAGCCGAAATACGCATCACGCTTCCAGTACCTCAGGTTATGCCGCGACTCATAGCCTGGACGCGCAAAGTTCGAGATCTCATACTGCGCCAGCCCTGCGGCATCAAATGTTTCGCAAGCCTGAGCATACAAATCCGTCACCAGCGAATCCGTCGGTGCAGCATGCGCTCCATAGCGAACACCGGGGCCAATCAGTTCACGCCCCAGCCGCGAGTCCTCATCCACTTCCAGCATGTAGACCGACACATGCTCCACATCAGAGCCAATCGCCGTCTGCAAGGAATGCGACCAAGACTCAACCGTCTGGTGCGGTAATCCTGCAATCAGATCCACATTCAGGTTGCGAATCCCCGCGGCACGCAAACGCTTCAACTCCGCAAGGCAAGCGTCACCCGTATGCACGCGTCCCACGGCACGCGATTCCGCATCGACAAAACTCTGCACGCCCAACGAAACACGGTTCACGCCGCTCTGCAGCAGCACATCCAGCAGCTCATCTGAAATCTGCCCCGGAGCCGCCTCTACGGTAATCTCCGCGTCCTGCTCCATGGGATAGGCCGCGCGCAGTGCTGCAAAGACTCGCGCCATCTGCTCCGGTTCCAGCAGCGAAGGCGTTCCGCCACCCAGAAATACGGAATTCACCCGCTGCGGGATGGTGAGCTGATGTTGCGCGGCAAATTCACGCGACGCTTCAATTTCCGCTGCAAGCCGTTCGACATAAGCCGCCATCCGCGCCGGGGGAAACGCGTCCGAGGCGAAGTTACAGAAAGTACACTTCTGCCGGCAGAACGGCACAGACACATACAGGCCGAGCGTGGCGTCGTGGGGGTGCATCGTTTCTATTTTCCCATGTATGTGCTGTAAAAATCGTGAGCCGAAGCGTGCCACAAAGACATCTACAATCAGACAAGCGCATGGCCAAGAAAAGCAAAGAGAAGCCGAAAACCGCGGCAAAGTCCACACACGACGAAGAGGTGCTGGGCAAAGCGTATGACAGCCGCCTGATGAAGCGTCTGCTGACCTACATGCGCCCTTACGCGGGCCATGCTGGCCTCAGCTTTGCCTCTATCCTGCTCAAAGCAGGCGCGGATGTCGTCGGCCCATATCTTGTCCTCGTAGCGACAGACCGCTACATGACGGGCCACAACACCACGTTTGTACCCGGATGGTTTGCGCGCCATCTCAGCCCGCAACCCCTCGTCGGCATCACCGAATGCGCGGCGCTCTATCTCTGCGCCTTACTGCTCAGCTACGCGCTGGAATTCATGCAGACCTACCTGATGCAGTGGACTGGCCAGCGCATTATGTTTGATATGCGTTCGCAGATCTTCCGCCATCTGCAACGCATGGACGTCGGCTTTTACGACCGTAATCCCGTAGGCCGCCTCGTCACCCGCGTCACCAGCGACATCGATGCACTGAACGAAATGTTCACCAGCGGCGTTCTCGCCATCTTTGAAGACGTGTTTGTACTGATCTTCATCGTGGGCATCATGCTGTGGCTCAGTTGGCCACTGGCGCTGCTTACGCTGTCGGTACTGCCGCTCATTGGCTACGCGACACGCCTCTTCCGTATTGCCGTCCGCAGCAGCTATCGCCGCATCCGCGTAGCTATCGCCAAGATCAACGCTTACACGCAGGAACACGTCAGCGGCATGAGCATCGTGCAGCTCTTCAACCGCGAACAGCGTGCCTATGACGATTTCACCCTCATCAACGCCGAACATCGAGACGCCTACGTCGATCAGGTGCAGGCGTACTCGCTGTACTACCCCGCAGTGGAACTGCTCAGCACCATCGCCATCGCCATGGTGCTCTGGAAGGGCGGTTTCGGCGTTCTGCATGGAGCCACATTCTTTGGCCGCGCAGTCACCGTAGGCGTGCTGCTGGCGTTTATGCAGTACGCGCAACGCTTCTTCCGCCCCATCCAGGATCTCAGTGAAAAGTACAACATCCTGCAGGCTGCCATGGCCGCCAGCGAGCGCGTCTTCAAACTCATCGACACGGAGCCGGAGATCGTCTCTCCCTCCACCGCTGTTGAACCGCCGCACGGCGAACCTTGCGCCATTGAGTTCCGCAACGTCTGGTTCACATACCAAACATTGACCGAGGAGCAGAAAGCCTCCCTCGCACTCGCGCGGACTGACGAGGACCTCGCCTCAATTCCTGACGTGGAGTGGATTCTTCGCGGCGTCTCTTTCAATGTCGCCAAGGGCGAAACCGCAGCGGTTGTGGGCCACACCGGCGCGGGCAAAACCACCATCACCGCCTTGATGATGCGCTTCTACGACGTGCAGCACGGCAGTGTTCTCGTCGACGGCATGGACGTCCGTCAGATGCCGCTGGAAGCACTTCGCAAACGCTTCGGCGTCGTGCTTCAAGATGCCTTCCTGTTCACGGGCACGGTCAAATCCAACATCCGCCTCGGCTCCGAATGGATCACCGATGCGGAAGTGGAACGCGCCGCCGACGAGGTCAACATCGGCGACTACATCCGCACCCTTCCCCAGGGCTTCAATGAGCCCATGCAGGAACGCGGCGCCACCCTCTCCACCGGCCAGAAGCAGCTGATCAGCTTCGCCCGTGCCCTGGCGCACCGCCCGGAGATCCTCATCCTCGACGAGGCCACCTCCTCCGTCGACACGGACACCGAACTCCGCGTCCGTTCCGCGCTGGAAAAGATGATCACGGGCCGGACATCCTTCGTCATCGCGCACCGATTATCGACCATCCAGAGTGCAGACAAAATCCTGGTGATGCACAAGGGCAAGCTCCGCGAGAGCGGCACCCACAACGAGCTTCTGGCCCACCGCGGCCTGTATTGGCGTCTATACCGCCTCCAGTATAAGGATCAGGAAACCACCGCAGTCCCACTGGCGATCGACGCCCTGCGGCTGCAGCCCGGCGACTGACGATTGTTACAGTTCTGCAAAAAACCAACACAACACTACGATTTACCCCGTCCGGTGCGCTATTCTTGCCCGGGTGCCTGCGCTCAGAAACGCAACGCAGGAGGAGAAGAACGCAAGCATGTTCAGCGTGATGCCACAGGACAGAAGTTTTTTTGACCACTTTGAGCAACTTGGCAAGTGCCTGGTGGTGGTCTCTGACCAACTCGCTGGAAGCATGAATCTCTGGCCTGGCACGAACGGTCACGTCGCCAAAATGGAGCAAAGCCGCCATGAAGCGCACCGCGTCATGCGCGAAACGCTCCTCCGGCTCGACACCGCTTTCATCACCCCGTTCGACCGCGAAGACATCCTCGAACTCACCAGCCGCATTTACGAGGCGATTGCTGTCATCGCCTCGGCTGGCCGCCGCATGGAACTCTACCGGCTTGAGGAGATGCACCCCTCCCTGCGCGCACACACCACGGCCATTGACACCATGGCGTCTGAGGTTTCAGCTACGCTGAACCGCCTGCGCAAAAAGGCGAAACTCAGCGAACTCCGCGGCAATCTGGACGAAATCGGCCGCCAGGAAGAAGCTGCCCGCCAGAGCCGCGATAAGTTTCTGGTGGAACTGTACAGTGGCCAGCCGGATCCCATCTCGGTCATGAAAAAGCGCGAGGTCCACGACCTGATGCTCGAGGCGATCTACCTCCTCGACAACCTTGGCCGCACCATTGAGCGCATTCTTCTGAAGAACGACTGACGCATGCACGCAGCGCCTCTGCTTCTTGTCATCATTACGGTCGTCATCGCTCTGGGGTTTGACTTCCTCAACGGCGTGCACGATGCGGCGAACTCCATCGCCACCATCGTCACCACACGCGTGCTGACGCCGCCGCAAGCCGTCGTCTGGGCTGCCATCTTCAACTTCATCGCGGCCTTCGTCTTTGGTACCGGTGTGGCGCACACCATCAGCAGCGGTCTCATCCGCCCAGAGGCTATGACCATTTATGTGGTCCTTGCTGGCCTCATCGGCGCAATCCTCTGGAATCTGCTGACCTGGTATCTCGCCCTGCCTACCAGCTCTTCTCACGCAATCATCTCGGCCCTCGCGGGTGCGGCCATCGCATCGTTCGGCAGCTATCGCGCCATTCTCTTCACGGGTTGGGGCACAGGATGGGGTTCCATCCTCATCTTCCTTATTCTGTCTCCGCTCGTCGGCATGATTTTGGGCTACATCATCATGCATATCGTGGCGTGGACCAGCCATACAACACCGCGTGAAAAAGCCGCCCGCTGGTTCCGCCGCCTGCAGCTTATCTCCGCCGGAGCGTACTCACTAGGCCACGGTACCAACGACGCGCAGAAGACCATGGGCATCATCGTGGCCACGCTAGTCGCCACCGGCTACGGCAACTATGCGCAGGGCCACGCGGTCCTCTTCGGTCGTCATCACGAAATTCCCATCTGGATCATCCTGTCCTGCCACGCAGCCATCGCCGCCGGCACCATGATCGGTGGATGGAAGATCGTCAAAACGATGGGTTCGCGCATTACGCCGCACCTGCGTCCCATGGGTGGTTTTTCTGCAGAAATGGCCGCCGCCATCACCATCGGTCTTGCCACTGTTGCGAAGGTTCCTATATCAACCACTCATGCCATCGGCGGAGCCATCTCGGGCGTCGGTGCCACGCGTGGCCTTCACGCCGTTCGCTGGATCTGGGCCAAACGCATTATCTATGGCTGGATTCTCACCTTCCCCGGCGCAGCCCTCGTCGGCGCGCTAACGTACTATCTGCTCCACGTCACACTGGAAGCATGGCTCGGCGGCGCAGTCGCCATCCACTAAGAAGCAAGCATCGTGCAAATAAAGAGGGCGCGCTTAGTTATAAGCCCGCCCTCTTTATTTCAGTGCTGTTTAACGACGCGGGCCGTGTGCCTCGTTATGGTTTTCGTGGCTGATCTGACGGCTGGCAGCGTTCTGTTCGTGGTTCACCTGCTGCCGTTCCGGAGCCGTCATCCGACCGCCATTCGCCACACGATCCTGACGCACCTGGCGATCAATCGATTGCTGCCGATTTTCCGCGCGCGCTGCCTCGCCCGGTGACATACGGCCACTTTCAATGCCATTGCCAATGCGCTGCTGCTGATTCACCTCACGATTATTCACCGTGTTGTTGGCAAAGCCACGCTGCACCGGAGCTGCATTCGCAGGTCCGCCCGGACGCGCTCCCGCGTTCATCGCCGGTGCGCCAGTAGGACGTCCCTGAGCGCTAAAGCGAGTGCCGCCTACATTCGTCATCGCCATCGTCTGCGGACGTCCACCATTGTTCCTGGCAAACGCATTCCGATCCTGCGCTGCGAAGTTCTGGTGCTGCTGCTGGTTCACCGTTGCACCAAAGTGCTGCTCACGGCTGAATGCCATTTGCTGCGGTGTAGGCCGTGCTCCAATACCGCCAGGGCCATTGAAGCTGGTGCGATTCACCACCGTATTGTGGATCACCGTACGGTCAATGTAGGTGTTGTGGATCACCGTCGTGTTCACATTCATCACGGCAGTGTTGTAACGGAAGACGCCACCGGACCACATGCCACCGCCAAAGCCTACGCCGCCATATCCAAAGCCATAGTTCACGCCGCCATAGAAGCCAACATGCGGACCCCAGTAGCCTGCATGCCACAGGTAAGCGCCGCTCTCAAAGCCCCAGTAACCGGGCGTCCACAATACACCCACGCGAGGCGGAGCTACCCACACACCGGGAACCCAGTAATAACCTTCTGGACCCCAGGCCCAGTATCCAGGCGTCCACATGTAACCCGGCTGCGGGCACGGCGGCTGCACATACACCGGCAACACCGGCGGCGCGGTATGAATGGAAATGCCAATCGCAAAAGACTGCGCGGATACATGCTGTGCCAATGGAACAGCAGCAGCGAAAGCAGCAATGGCTGCAAGAGTGGCAGTGCGTGTGAACGTCTTCATCAGAATCGTCTCCCTTTGTTCGCAGCATGGCTGCGGGACAAACGTGAAGACACGGCTACGTCGGGTATGTTGCACAGAAAATTCTTCTTTCTGCTTCGACGATTTTTTCTGCCACCTGCACATTCGTACTCAAGCCACTAGACTGAAGGTGCGTGAAGAGTCCGCTCATTTTTCTGTCAGCAGGCGAAGCCTCCGGCGACCACTACGGCGCAGAGCTGATCACAGCCCTTCGCACCGTGCTCCCTGAAGCTCGCTTCACCGGCCTTGGCGGCACCGTCATGGAAGCCGCAGGACAACATCGAGTCATCCGCGCAGAAGACGTCGCCGTCATGGGCATCACGGAGATCCTTCGCCACATCCCCACCATTCTGCGCAGCTACAACACGCTGGTTCAGTCGATAAAAAAGGAGCGGCCAGACGTCGCTGTCCTCATCGACTTCCCCGATGTGAACTTCCGCCTCGCCAAACACCTCAAGCGCATGGGCGTGCCAGTCATCTGGTTCGTCTCACCGCAGCTATGGGCATGGAAGCGCAAGCGTCTGCGCTGGGTGCAACAGCGCGTTGCGAAGATGCTCACCATCTTCCCGTTCGAGCAGCCCTTCTATGCCAATCGCGGCGTACAAGCCGAGTTCGTTGGCCATCCTTTAGCGGAACAACCGCTACCCACAACCTCGCGCGAAGACTATGCCAAACAGCACAGCTTGAATCCACACAAACAATGGATCGCCATGTTGCCCGGCAGCCGCGGTGGTGAGATCGACGCGAACCTTCCCGAGCTTGTGCAAGCTGCAAAGCTACTCAGCGATGACAACGAATACCTCATCCCCGTAGCACCCACAGTCAGTCGTGAACGACGCCAACGCATGCAGGCGGCAACGAACATCCCAAGCATCCATTTGGTAACCGACGCACGAGCAGCTCTCATGCATAGCCGCGCCGCAGTCGTAGCCAGTGGAACAGCAACCGTACAGGCTGCCGTCATCGGCACGCCCTTCGTCGTGGTCTACCGCGTCTCCAATCTCACCTTCCGCATGGCCAAGGCGCTCGTGCAGTACCCGCCAGAGATCCCCGCAGAGATCGACGCCCACGGCAACCTGCCCATCGCCATGGTCAATCTCATCGCCCGTAGCCGCATCGTCCCGGAGCTCCTGCAGGAGCAATTCACCGGCGCAAACGTGTCCGCAGCCCTGAAGCCGCTGCTTGCCGATACTCCCCAGCGCGAAGAGCAAGTCGAAGCCCTCGCCGAAGTCCGTCGACGGCTTCTTAGTCCCACCAACCGCACCGCCATTGAAAGTCTGCGCGACGCCGTTCTGGAGGTACTACCCTGATACCTCACAACACACCCCGCCGTTCTGCGTCTAACCGTTTGACAGCTCGGGAGAACCGGCTAGTCTGTCCCTGCACCAAAAGGATTTCTGCCAGCATGCCTGCGATTCGCACGACACTCGCCTTTGCCAGCGCCGCCCTCCTCGCGCTCGGCTCCGCTGCCTTTGCGCAGAGTTCCACGCGACAGCCCATCAGCGTCACAGGCTATGCCATCACCGCCGAAGTCGACCCCACCGCACAGCGCCTCACCGCTACTGCGCAGGTCACCTTCACGGCGAACCAGGACATCACCTCCGCCACCTTCGAGCTGAACAACGGTCTGCGAGTCACCAAGATCACCGGCCCTGGTCCCAAGCCGCTCGACAGCGACCGCGACGCGCGACGCTCCACCGTCACCGTCTCGCTTCCCGCACCCATGGCCAGCGGCACAAGTGCCACGTTTACATTCGCTTACGCGGGCATCCTGAAAGACGAGGATACAAGTCCGGTCGAAGGCATCAAGATGGCCGCCATCGCCGATCCGGTCTCCATCCTGCTCTATCCCGGACGCTGGTTCCCGATGGTCGGCCTGTACACCAACCGATTCACCATGGACCTGAAGGTCACCGTGCCGGAAGGCGAAACCGCCGTCTCCAGCGGCTTCCTCGCCAAGAAGGCCATGCCCGGCAATAAGACCGAGTTTGACTTCGCCTGGACGAAACCCGGCCTGCCCGGAACACTGGTCGTCGGCAAATTCCTTCCCGCGATCAAAACCCCAGACGCCCGCCAGATTTCCGTCTACGTAACCGAGAAGCACAAGGCCAACGCCGCTGAATACGCCGCTACCGCTGCGCAGCAACAGGAGTTCTTCACCCAGAGCTTTGGCGCGCCAGAATCCGGCATCCTGCAAATCGTCGAAATTCCAGACGACTCCGTCAGCGCCTCGTGGGGTCCGGAAGTCATCGCCATCGCGGGGAATCGAATCGGCGACAAGAATAGCCATCGCCTCCTCGCCAACACCATTGCGCACCAGTGGTTCGGTTCCGAGATAAGTCCGGCCACGCTCAACGACGCATGGATCACCAACGGCATGGCGCGCTACAGCGAGTTGATGAATCTGGAAGAGAACGGCGGCAAAACCGCGTTGCAGACCGCCATGCTCGATATTGAGGCAGGCGCGCTCGCTTACGACACGCAGCCTCTCACCACACTGGCCCGCATCGACCCATTCTCGCCGCAGTTCCAGTCCATGACGCTGGAAAAGGGCGCCATGGTCTTTCACATGCTGCGCTACCAGTTTGGCGACGACAAGTTCCTCACCTTCCTGAAGAACCTGCTCTCCACGTACCGCGATAAGCCCGTGCGCACCTCTGATCTGGAGAACATCGCCAAACTCACCGCGGGTGACAACACCAACTTGACGCCGTTCTTCGCGCAATGGCTGGACGGCACGGGTTCGCCCACCTTCCAGAACAAGTACACGGTCTACCGCTTAGGCGGCGGCAAAGGCTTCCGCACCGTCGGCACCGTGGCGCAGGACCTCGACCTCTTCCGTATGCCTGTCGACCTCCGCATTGAAACCGACGGTAAGACGGAAACACGCAAGATCGACGTCTCCGGTACCGACTCCGCGTACACCATCGAAACCTTCGGTCGCCCGCGCCGCATCGTCATCGATCCCGACAACTGGATTCTCAAGAGCACACCCGACCTCGCTGTTCGCGTTGCCGTGCTGAAGGGCCAGCAACTCGTCGCACAGGGCGATCTCATCGGCGCTCTCGCCGAGTACCAGAAGGCACTCGACACCAACAAGAACTCATCGCTCGCCACCTATCGCATCGCGGAAATCTTTTTCACGCAGCGTAACTACCAATCCGCCGCCAATAGCTATCGCGATGCGCTCCGCGGCGATGGAGACCCGCGCTGGACGCAGGTCTGGAGCCACATCGGCTTAGGCAAAATTTTTGATATCACCGGCCAGCGCGACCGCGCCGTGCAGGAATACCGCCTCGCTGTGCAGACCAACGACAACACGCAAGGCGCCATCAACGAAGCTCGCGCCCTGTTGCAAAAGCCCTACGAGCGCCCCAAGTCGACGGATTAATCTGACTTCATTCGACATAGGGACGTGGCGTAAAGCTGCGTCCCTTTCCTGTGCCATCAGAGGCAACAGCTCCCCAAAAACATGAATCCTCGATCGAATTCGCGCGTCTAGAAATGTGTACCGAAGTTGGTCCGAACCGGGGCGTCGACACCCGGAACGCCACCTTCGAGGATTGGCATAAGGCCAACCGTACCGGTGGTTTTGAACGGACCCGGTATGTAAATGTCCCGCTTCCCAAGCCGAGTCTGGCAATGGCCGCGACCGCTCGACGGTGCCCGACTCATCAGGGGTGTTCCCCATGACGTATCGTATCGCCGCAGTTCTTCTTGCCCTCGCCACACCACTTGCCATCGCCGCCCAGGAGCACGACCGCTCGCCGCGCACACACGATAGCGCACCCAGCTATCACAACAGTTCGCCGCGCCCCACGGGCCAGCAGCAGACGGCACACCGCTAAACATCAGGACTGAAGTTAAGTCCACACCAGATGGCCCTGAAGACGTTCAGGGCCTTGCTTTTTGTTCATAAGGAACTTTCCGCCTCCATTACACGTAGCGTCTGGTCATGGCGAAACGATGTCTGATTGCGATTCTGGCCCTCCTATGGGCCTTGTCTTCCGCGTCTGCGGAACGCCCTCTTGTCATCCGCAATGTGACCATCATTACCGGCAATGAAAGCGCACCTCGCGCGGGCATGTCTGTTCTCATCATGAACGGACAGATCAAAAAGATTACATCCTTTTCGCACTTAAGAATCCCCGCAAATGCGCAGACTCTTGATGCGCAAGGTAAGTTCCTTATTCCGGGCCTATGGAATATGCACGTTCATCTCGGTGCCTACGCAGATGGAAAGCGTGCGCTCGCGGACTATCTCGCCAAAGGCATCACTGGCGTTAGAGACATGGGATCGCCTCTGGAAGACATCCTTCGCCTCCGGAAAGAAACTGCAGATGGCAAAATAATTGGCCCTGACATGGTCGTTGCCGGCCCGATTGTGCAGGGGCCACTCCCTTTTAAGCAGCCAGTCTTCATCTCCGTAAACGACACAGCCGAAGCGCGACAAACAATCGATATGCTGCACGCAAGCGGTGTGGACTTCATCAAGGTGCAGGACGCAATTCCGCATAACATCTATCTCGCCGTCGCGGAACAAGCGCACAAAGATGGGCTCACCTTCGTCGGTCACATCCCGCCAACCGTATTGCCGGAAGAAGCCTCCGACCTTGGTCAGCACAGCATCGAGCACATGGGCGGACGCTTTTGGGGAGTACTCATCGGCTCTTCAAAAGAAGAAGCGGCGTTGCACGCAGAAGAAGTTCAGTTTTACAAAGATATTCTCAAAGCGCTGGACCAACACAGTCCGCCGCCAATGGCGAATATGCACGCCGCATTCACCAAACGGCTCATCGAAAGCTACGACGACACCAAAGCTGCTGCACTCATAGCGCGATTCAAGAAAAACGATACGTGGCTGTGTCCCACGCTCGTCGCGCTGCACACGCTATGGGAAGGTGATGCGCAATATTCCAAAGAAGATCTGCTTTGGGCTGACAAAGTGATCGCAAAGAACACCTCGTTGGTCCCACTCATGCAGAGACAAGGCGTCGGTCTACTTGCAGGAACAGACCTACCGCCAAACGCCAAAGGTGGCACCATTCAGGATGAATTGGTCGCCCTGGTCGATGCCGGCCTCACTCCCATGCAGGCTCTTCAGACAGCCACGATCCAACCCGCAAAGTTCCTGAAAAGAACACGGACGGATGGCACAGTGGAAGCCGGAAAAGTCGCGAACCTTGTCCTTCTCGAAGCCAATCCGCTGGATGACATCCACAACACAACCCGAATCGCAGCAGTCATCCTGCACGGACGCATCGTCGCGCCGCCACAGCTTCTCAATAGTGAGAAGAAATGAATCAGGACAGAACCGGCGTCTCTTCGCGCAGCGCAACTGCCTCACGGCAAGACCGCGCAAAAGCTTCCACTAACTGCAGAGTCTCATCTGACGTCTTCGCACCGCGCGTGATCAAGGCTGAAGCATCGTCAAACGCCAAGCCCACACAGCGGTCCGCGCGATAAGTGCAAGAGGCAAGATCGGTCACATTCAACGCACGCGTCTGAATGCAAAGAATCGTCTTCGGCGGGGCCATGCGGTCCACCATGCAGACAATCTCCAGCTTCGATTCCAACTCATCCGGCACAAAATCGATTGCCAGATCGGCCTGGCGCACGGCATCTTCCACGGTGGTCACCGTCTCCAGAGTGCCGGGCATTCCTTCTGTTGGAATCTCTTCCAGTGCTTCGCGCAGCTTCGCCGGCATTACGTCTTCCAGTACCACGCGATGTCCTGCTTTCACTGCCGCAGCAGCAAGCGAACGGCCCGCCTTGCCTGCACCAATCAGTGCAAGCGTCAGCGGGCGTGCATGTTTTGTTCCGTGTTCAACGTGTCTTACTTCGCTTCAATTGCAGCAACGACCGACGCGTAGCTAGGTTCAGATTTCTTGATGTGTTCAGCAACGCGGCTGCGCTCCTCTTCGGTCAGAGAAGGCAGCACGGCCAGAATGCGGCGCAGCGTTACCGAAATATCGTCAACGTAGTTCATGGTGCGGATCGCTTCACCGGACAGCGGCATCGTGTAAGAAACTCCTTCCCAAGAAGTCTATTCGATTACGCCACTCTATGCGCTGGCCAGCGCCTCTGGTTGAGTTCCCTGCTGCTCTCCGCTCTGGTCGTGCAGCGCTTCCGGCGGTGGCGGTGCATCGAGATTTTCCAGCACCTCCTCAGGAATGTACGCATCACGGTCACACTCTTCCGTAATGTGCCGCAGTTGTCGGCTGATATCTGGATGTAACTGTTCCGGCAAATATCGCCATGTCCAGTTCGCCTCTGGAATCCCCGGCGTATTCATGCGGCCCTCGGACCCCAGATGCAGCAGATCCTGCAACGGCACAATGCAGATGGAAGCCACCGAACGCTCCGCGCAACGGATCATTGCCCACACGCAATCATTCGGATGTGCCAGCGGGCCCAGATACGTCAGCAGGTTCTTCCGGTCCATCTCCGGCGCTTCGTGCCACCACCCCAGCGTGGTGTTATTGTCATGCGTTCCGGTATAGCAGACGGTGTTGCGATCGTATCGGTGCGGCAGATGCAGATGCGCTCCGCGTCCTGAAAATCCAAACTGCAACACACGCATGCCCGGCATGGAAAAGTCGCAGCGCAACTTATCCACCTTGTCCGTAATTACGCCAAGGTCTTCCGCGATAAATGGCAGAGATCCGCCCAGCGCAGCCTTCAGACGATCGAACAACGCATGCCCCGGCGCTTCAATCCACTCGCCATTCATCGCCGTCTCTTCTTCCGCAGGAATGCGCCAGTACGCTTCAAATCCGCGGAAATGATCCAGCCGCAGCAGGTCATACAACTCCATCTGCCGCTTCACACGATCAATCCACCACTGAAATCCCTGCTGCTCCAGATAGCGCCAGCGATACAACGGATTGCCCCATCGCTGCCCTGTCTCTGAAAAATAGTCCGGCGGAACACCGGACACAGCAATCGGCTTGTAGTGCTCATCCAGATCGAAGACTTCCTTGTTCGCCCACACGTCCGCCGAGTCGTACGACACAAAGATCGCCATATCGCCCATCACGCGAATATCGCGGCTGGTGCAGAACGCGCGCAGCGTCTCCCACTGCTTCATGAACAGGAACTGCACCGCGAACTCAATCTGCATCGCGTCGCGGTTCTCTTCGTCAAACTTCTCCAGTGCAGCCTCATCATGTGCTGCTAACTCCGCGGGCCACTCGTTCCAATGCCGGTAATCAAACCGCCGCCGCAGAATCGTAAAGCGAGCGTAATCCACCAACCAGCCCGCACTGTTCTCGCGGAAGGCTTCAAATGCTTCGCAATCCGTCGTGCTGCAACGTTTCAAAAACCGCCTCGCAGCGCGTTCAATCAGCGGCAGTTTCTCGGCATGCGCACGAGCAAAATCTACTGGCCCCTGCGCGTTCGCAAGACCATCGGCCTCACCGGCATACAGCCATCCATCACGCTGCAAATGCTCCAGGCTAATCAGCAGAGGATTTCCCGCAAACGCTGACACGGCCGAATAAGGCGAGTTTCCATAGCCCACCGGGTTCAGCGGCAACACCTGCCAAAGCCTCTGCTTGGCCGCTGCGAGAAAATCGACAAACGCATAGGCCGCGGGGCCGAAATCGCCAATGCCACCCTGCGAAGGCAGTGAGGTCACGTGCAGCAAAACACCGGAAAGTCGCTCAGAAATCATGTCCGTGATGTGTGATGCGATTTTACGGTGCAAAGACGCGAAGCTTGCTGCAGCGTGACGTCATTTACCCAGCCCGCATCAGGATGGTCATTGCGATGGTGAAACCGGGTGCCCCAGGTTTCGCGAAGCTAACCTGGGCATCGCACAAAGCGCGATCATATGAACGAAGTTCGTCATCCTGAGCGAAACGAAGCGTAGCGGAGTGTAGTCGAAGGACCTGCATTCCCCTCAACCCTCTGCAATGCCCCATGGAAGCCATCCCCCTTTCACAAAGCGAGAATCGTTTCCCGGCGACTCATAGTGAAGGAAAATAATGCAGGTCTCGACTACGCTACGCTTCGCTCAGGATGACGAAGATTAAAGGGACAAAAGAAAAAGGCCGACTCAAACGAGTCCGGCCTTTGTTCCTTGAAGAGTTTTCTTACCCGCCAATCGGCAAGCTTGGCTGTGTGGGCTTCTGATGAATCCGCACAGCGCCCTTCTTCGTGTATTCATCGATCAGCGTCTGCATGTAAACGCCAAACAGCTCCGCACGCTGCTGCTCGACCAGCTTGTCGCGCTGTGCCGGGAATGACTTCGCAATCTCCTCAGCCGAGGGCTCCTGCTTGTCCGTCACCTGCGCCACCACGCCGTTCTCACCATTCGCAATGGGAGCACTGACGCCGCCCTTTGCCAGGTCAAACACAGCGGAAGCTGCGCCGCCCATCGAACCCACATCCGGCACATTGCCCGTGCGGTCCACCAGATCCGACGACTTCACCGGCAGGCCCATTTCCTTCGCGGCAGCATGCAGATCGCCCAGCAGCTTCGCCTGATCGCTCAGCTTCTGCAGCTTCGCCTGCAACATCTGCGGTACCTGCTCGCTGCGATAGTCGTTCAGCAGCTTGTCCTTCCACTCTGCGAACGTGGGCGCATGCGCAGCCTGCACATCCACAGTCTGGAAAACAACATAGGTACCTTCGCCAGCAGGAGCAAAACGCGGCGAATCGCCCTTCTTGCCAGTGAACGCAGCCTGCATCATCTGCGCGCTATCAGGCAGCGCAGGAATGCTGTCGCTGCTGGTCACCCAGCCAGACGTCGTCACCTTCAGGTTGTGCGCAGCAGCGGCTTTCTCCATGCCGTCCTTCGCAGCCTGATTCGCAATCTGTCCAGTCAGCGCCTGCAGAGCCTTCGCTCCATTCTGCTGTTCCAGAATTGGACGAATCTCACCTGCAACTTCGCTCAGCGGCTTGTCGTGAGCTTCATCACGAGCCTCAGCCTGAATGATGTGGTAACCAAATGTCGTGCGAACAAGACCCGATGTTTCGCCCGCCTTCAACGCCATCGCGGCATCCTGGAACGGCTTCACCATCTGGCCATTGGCCTTCACATAACCCAGCTCACCACCCTGCTCCTTCGAGCCGGGATCGTCCGAGTTCTCCTTCGCCAGCTTGGCAAAGTCGCCACCGGCATGAATCTTGTCCAGAATGCTCTGTGCCTTGGCCTTCGCTGCAGCATCCTTCTGCGAATCACCCTGCGGCGCCGAGATCAGGATGTGGCGTACCTTCACCTGCTGGTCCACGTGATAGTCGGCCTTATGCGCGTTGTAGTACGCCTGCACATCAGCATCGCTCACCTGCGGCTTGCCACCCGGCAGATTCGACAGCGTTACAGGGATGTACGCAATCTGGCGCTTCTCCGCAACAGCCGTCGCATAACGCGCCTTGTTCGTGTTGAACCACTTCTCCAGGTCGCTGTCGATCGGGTTCACCGTCTTCGCAATATCCGCAGACGAGATCACCACGTAGTCGAACTTCACCTTCGAGTCCTGCTTGCGAACCAGCTCACGAACAGCGTTGTCGCTTACCACCGCGCCTGCTGTCACAAACTCCTGCAACTTGCGGCCCGTCAGCTCCTGGCGGATCTTTTCTTCAAACTCGCCAACGCTGGCAAAGCCAAGGCGCGTCGTTACAAACTCGCGATACTTGTCGTCGCCAATGAACTTGCCATCCGGGAAGAAGAACTGGCCAAGCTGGCCTGTCTGCAGTTCCTTCTGCACGTCAGCAGCACTTGCGCTCAGGCCAAGGCGTTGAGCTTCGCGATCTTCAATCGCCTGTGCAATCAGCAACTGCTGTGCCTGTGCTTCAAAGCGCGGCATCAGGAACGGCAGATACTGCGCGGGCAGGTTCTGCTGCTGCGCCAGGTTCTGGGCCACCTGCGAAACCTCGGTGGACTTGATCTCCGTCGCATCGCTGAAGCGACCAAAGAAACCCGGTTTACGGACCGTGGCATACACACCCTGCGGCGTGCCAGAGATGCCGTCATACAGACCCGGCACAAGGTAAAGCACCATCGAAAGCGTGGCGACGCCGATGATTACGGCGAAAATCGCCTTTGTTACACGGTTATCCTTCTGCAGAGAACGAATCATTGGCTTTCGACGGAAACCCTTCAAAGAGTGAATCGGGATGTGTTGCGCGGACAGGTTCAGACGCGCGCATGCGTCCATCCTCCCGGACGGACACTTACGAAAGTATAGCCGAGCGAAGACACAGAAAGGGCCGCAGCATCTCTCGCTGCAGCCCTTTCTCATGAACCAGACTTAGTACCAGTACGGTCTCGGCCCCCAGTATCCGCGACGATAGTAGCCATACGGATAAGGATAGGGAGCCGCATAGACCCCAACGCCAACAGCGGGATAAGGACGACCATAAGGCCCAGGCCCCTGACGATACGCACTCGCAGGTCCGGCATAGCCGCCCAAACGCTGCATCTCTGCCTCGGAGACGGTCACCAATTGCACCGGCGACGTCAGCCGGAACTGCAACATCGCCTCCGCCGGAACGTTCGCATTACCGCCGCCAGAAGCCGCCGACGTACCCAGACCAGCCGCACCACCGACACCCGCGCCAATCGCCGCCCCGGTTCCGCCACCGATCGCCGCGCCGAACAACGCACCCACTGCGCCGCCAATCAGCGTCGAATTCACCGACTGCAGGCTTTTGTCGTGTCCGTTGATCACAAACGGCTGGCTCTGCAGCGGAATCCGCTGTCCGCCCAGGTTCAGTGCGGTCAGTTGCAGTGTTAATTCGCCGCGTCCCTTCAACACACCCGCGCCCTTCGCGTCTACGACCGTTCCTTCAACGGTCGCGCCGCGAGGAATCGCAATCTGCCCACCAGCCAGAATGTCACTGGTTACAAACGCGTCAAACGTCGATCCCGGCTGCGCGTTGCCACTTGAAATCCAATGATTGATGCGCACCGGCAGCACTGTTCCGTCAGGAACTGTCACCTGCACGCCACCGGCCTGGCCTTGTTGCGGCGCATAGCCCTGCTGTTGCTGCGGATATCCGCCTTGCTGCTGTTGCGCCATCTGACGCTGATAATCGCGGTAGTACAAACGACGCTGCGGCGCCTGCTGCGGAGCGTTCTCCTGTCCCGGCAGCGGATAGCTGTTCGGATCGCCGTCAGGCATCTGCGAAGCAGCCTGCTGCCCATCCTGCGGCGGTTGCGCATAACCCTGCTGCTGAGGTGCCTGATTTCCGTTCTCTGGATCGGTCTGCGGATGTTGCGCAGCAATGATCTGCCCCTGCGCCGCAGGAAGCGACGAGCCATCCGCCGGCATCATGTTTGTGTCTGCAGGATCAGCACTCGCGGTAGCCGGAGCACCCACGGTCAACTGGCTGACCACCTTCTTCACGCCGTCCACATGCGCAGCCACCTGTTCCGCGGCAGTGCGTGAAGGCTCATCCGTCACCGAACCGGTCAGCGTCACAGTTCCAAAAACGGTGGAGGAGTTAATCGACTGGTTCGCCAGGCGGTTATCCGCGGCAAATGCCTTCAAAACATTCGCTTCCACCTGCGCATCGCTCAACTTGTCCTGCGTAGCGGTCGAAGCAGCTTGAGACTGGGCAAATCCCGCGACAGGCGCGGCAAGGACCGCCGCGAAAGCGAGCGATCCCAAAGTACGTGCGGCAAGGTTCCACATAATCCAAACTCCGCCGGGCTTGCGGCCCTCGATCATACGCGGCCTGCCCGTATACGTTAGAACGCACTTCGCAGCAGGAAGTTGCGGTTATCTCTCGTTGTCCACGAACACCCGCCAGCAAACGAAAATTTCCGCCGACAAAGCTAAAGAAAAACCCGCCCGCAAATCTCGCGGACGGGTCTTCATTTTTTTCTTGCAGCTACTTCGCCGCCGTTTGAGGTGTCGTCAATGGCTTGATGATGTCGTCCAGATAAGCGGGCGTCCCTTCCTGCCGCACCAGCACCGCATAGCGCTCGCCGTCATGGTAGTCCACATCCACCGGCAGAATCGCATCTTCCTGCTGCACCAGCAGGTGAATCGGCGCAGGATCCGTCTTCGCCTTCACAATCGCAGCCTTCAGCGCATCGGCGGAGAAAGCCTGCCCATTCACACTGACGATCTTTTCTCCCGGCGCCAACTTTGCGCGGTCTGCAGGCCCATCCCACAGCACATCGCCGATCACACCTTCGCCAGCGATGCGCATGCCCAGCGAATACCAGACATTCAAGCCACCGCGACGGCTTCCCGCCAGCATGCGCTCGCTCTTGCTCGGATGATCCTGGTACACCAGCTTGTAACCGCCGCGCTCAATGCCGTCCAGGTCCACCTGTGGATCTACGCCATTGATGCGGTCACGCAGGAACTTGTCCCAGTCATACTTCACCACCTGGTTCAGATCGGCAACAATCTCGGGGAACTCGTAGCCCACAATCAACGGCCCGGTATTGCCCCCCTTACCCAGAAAGATCTTCGCGAAATCCGTCAGCGACTTCTTGTTATCCGTCAGCTTGCGGATCAACGTATCCGCATCCAGCCACACAAGCTCGCCTTCCTGGTAATAATCCTGTCCACGACGCCAGTTCATCCACTGCGGATTACCGCCACGAATCAGGCTGCCTGCAATCGCTGTGTCTTCCGTCGAACGCCAGTTGCGGCCACGCTTGTAATCTAACTGCGCCGCAGACAGCGCCAGCAGATCGCGATAGCCCTCAGCATTCTTCAGCCCCGCACGCGCAGCCAGCACGTTGCCCCAGTACTGCGTCATGCCTTCGTACACCCACATCAGGTCGCCCTGCTGCGGCGTAGCAAAATCCGGTTGATACAACCGCGCCGGACGCCGGTATTTGCCATTCCACGAATGCGTAAACTCGTGCGCCAACAGATCAGCTTCCGCCAACTGGTGCACATCGTCCGCGAATCCCTTTTCGCCCGTGCCGTTGTCTGAAGACTGGCCATGCTCCAGGCCTTCGCCGCCTGCGCGATCCGAAAGCGTCAGCAGGAAGTGGTACTCGTTGTAATGATGCGAGGCATAGTTCGCATCCGCCTCGCGTACCAGATTCCCGATCTCCGCCAGCGTCTCCGGACGCATCTTCGCGTCCTCAGGCTCATCCGCCACAACATCAAGAAAATGCTTCGGCGAAATCTCCGGGGCCAACGCGAATTCATGGAAGTACTTGCCCGTGATCACTGGCGAATCTTCCAACTGCTCCACGTTCGTCACGTCATACTTCGTGGTCACCGCATCGGTAGGCGGTGTATGCGCGCCTTCCAAAACGCCGGTCGTCTTCGGCGTCGGTACAGTACCAACAGGCTTCAGCGCAGTACCTGTACCCCACCCCGCAGGCACCGTCACCGAAGGCTGAACTGCAATATCCTTCACCGGAACATGTGCCGGATACATCATCAGGTGCTCCCACTCCAGCACGCTCATCTTCGACGTCACGCGCCCCGGAATAATGCAGTCCAGATGCACATGCACGCTGCTCACGCCCTTCGGCACCGTCACGTGAAACTCGGCGAGCTCCACATCATCGCGACGCCACTTCAGCGTCTCGCCATTGCCCGTAAACACCACGCCCGTAATCGCACCAATCGGCCCACCCGGAGCATGCGTACCCGGAATCCACTTCGGCGTAATAAAGTCCGCCGTCGAATCCGGCTTCACCGGGATATCGATCTCCGCGTGATACAAGTGGCGAACGCCTTCGGTCAGATCAGCCGTGATCTGAATCGGGGTCTTCTGCGCATAAAGCGAAGACACACCGCACGCAAGCACTGCGGCGGCAACAAGACTGCGGGAACTCTTCAGCATGAAAGGCAAAACTCGAAAGGAAAATACGCGAGGCGTACAAAGAAATTCGCGTCTGCACTGATGCTACATCCTGCAACGACAGCAGCAACCACGCCAACGCCCGTCATCCCAGAAGAAGCGTGACGCTCCAACGCGCAGCGCGTCCCAGCGAAGCTTCTACGGTCGAAGACCGTCATCCTGAACGAAGCGAAGCGGAGCTGAAGGACCTGCATTCTTCTCAACCCTCTACAACGCTTCAGGAAGCCCAAACAACCTCTGAGGGAAACTCTACCGCTCGCCCCACTTCAGCTTCGACCGCAGCACATTAAACAAACCATGCTCGCCCAGCCGGATCAACCGCACCGAATACTGCGAACGGCGGCAATGCAGCTCATCCGACAGCTTCAATTCCACAGCTTCCTGCCCATCCACGGTAAGGAAAGTCTGATCCGCAATCCCCACCACCGAGATGCGAATCTCCGTATCTGCCGGCGTCACAATCGGCCTCAGCGTCAGCAGATGTGGGCAAATCGGCGTCACCACCATCGCCTCCACGCTGCCCATCACAATCGGCCCATCCGCTGCCAGGCTATACGCGGTCGATCCCGTCGGCGTGGAAACAATCACACCATCCGCACGAAACCGCGCCACGCTCTGCCCACCAATCTGAATGAAGTAATCGCCCATGCGCGCAATCGCGCCCTTGCTGATCACCACATCGTTCAGCGCATCCCACGCCTGATACACCTTGCCATCGCGCCACAGCTCCGCATGCATCATGCTGCGCTGATCCACGGAGCAGGAACCCTCCTGCCAGGCATCAAACGTCTTATAAATTTCTGACAACGGAACTTCCGTTAGGAAACCTAACGAACCAAGATTCGCACTCAGAATCGGCGTATCGGTCTTGGCAAACGCACGCGCCGCGGACAGCAGTGTGCCATCTCCACCCAGCACAATCACCAGGGACGGACAACAACCCGCCATGGTTTCGCGAGCCATGCCGTGTTCTTTTACGTATGCCGCGCTGGTCTCATCCAGATGCGCTTCAAAACCGCGTTCCTTCAGAAAGTAAATAAGCTCCGGCAACAAGGTTGCGAGTTCCGGCTTCTGCGGCTTCGAGATAATGGCGACGTGCTGCATGCCTGTTTAGTGTACTTGGCTTCCCCTCTGCGCAACCGTCCAGGACGACCTTTCGCATCCACAGGAAGCCTTATCGAAAACATGCGTACAACAAAAACTCCCGATTCCCTTCCATCCCGGTGATCGGCGAATCAATCACCTCCACCGTCTCCCCGCCCGCCACACGGATCGCCTCTTTCACACGTTCCGTCGCAATGCGATAGGCCTCGGGATCACGCACAATGCCGCCCTTGCCCACCCATTCGCGGCCAGCCTCAAATTGCGGCTTCACCAACACCACACACTCGCCCACCCAGCGCGACTCCGGCTTGGTCAACGCAGCAACCACCGCAGCAATCACCAGCGACGCAGAGATAAACGAAACATCCATGCAAAAGAAACTCGGCGTGATATCACCAGCCAGCGAAGAAGCCTCCTGCAACAACGCACCGGGCTCCAGCAGCCGCGCATTCGTGCGCTCCAGCAGCTTCACACGTGCATCGTTGCGCAACGACATCGCAAGCTGCCCATAGCCCGTGTCCACCGCCAGAACAGCAACAGCGCCAGCCTGCAACATGCAATCCGTAAAGCCGCCAGTAGACGCGCCGATGTCCACGCACAGCCGTCCGGCGAGATCAATCTTCCAGTGATCCAGCGCACCTCGCAGCTTCAACCCACCGCGGCTGACATACGGCATGTCCTCGCCCAGAATGCGAATCGCCGCATCCTCGGCCATCGCAAACCCTGCCTTGGTCTGCTTCTGTTCGTCCACCAAAACACGGCCTGCCAGGATAAGACTCGCGGCACGTTCTCGCGAAGGAACCAGCCCTCGCTCCACCAATGCCTTATCCAAACGAACCTTTGCCATGTTTCAGCCTCCCTTCCCATCCTCGCAGATTGCGCAAAGCCCACACCCGCGGGTTAAACTCAACGGGAGGTTAGGTCGCCTTTGCGGATTCGCATCCAGTTTTGGAAACGCACGCCGCCTGAGGAAGCACTGACTTCATCCACGCCCATGGCATCATCAGAATTCTCTTTCGGCAACATCACACCGCGACCCAATCCCGCGGAACCTTTCGCACGTTCCTTTGCCCGCGAAAGCGAAGTGCTGCCAGCCAGCGACGACAACTTTCTCCTGCGCGGCATCCAGCGTGGTGACGAAGCAGCCATAGCGCAACTCTTCGACCGATATTCCCGACTCGTCTATTCGGTCGCTCTCCGCGTTCTGCGCGATCCTTCCGCCGCCGAAGACGTTTTGCATGAAGTCTTCCTGCATCTCTGGAATCAATCGGAGTCGTTCAACGACGCGACCGCATCACTCGGCGGATGGTTAGCCATGTCCGCACGTAATCGTTCGCTGGACACGCTGCGCCGCAAGAAGACAGAGGCACCGGTACAGGAGTTCCAACTGCCTTCCGCAGTTCGCCTCTCTGACGAATCCGATCGCAACGCCACACTCGAACGCACCCATGCGGCCTTGCTTCGACTGCCCACAGAGCAGCGCAAGGCACTCGACATGGCGTACTTCGACGGCCTCACCCACACGGAAATCGCCGAGCTCACAGGCGAACCTGCTGCCACCGTTAAAACGCGTATTCGCACAGGTCTTCTGCAGCTCAGAAAGGCCATGCAGGTATGACCCGGCAACCACCCGTCACCGCCGAAGACCTCTACCTGTACGCCATGCAACTGCTGGCACCGGAAGAGCAGACACGTCTTCAGGAATTTCTGCAACACTCGCCCGAAGCCCGCAAAGAGCTGGCCAACGTACGGGGCGACCTTATCCTGCTATCCCTGACACCGGAACAGCACACACCGCCAGCACTCTGCCGTCAGCGGCTGCTCAAGCAGATTGCACGCGGCAAGAAGTCCCAATCCGCAATCCACTCCATTGCCGATCGCGCCACAGCGCAGCACGCCATAGCGATAGATCCAATCTTGACGACGGAACCCGCGCCCGATCGCCTCAGCGCCATCCGTGAAGACAGCTACACTCCTTCGCAGGAGACCTCGCTCCCCTTCCGCTCCTTCCACGAAGAAGCGCCGGAGCGCAGCCTCCTCGGCAGACTTCTGCCGTGGGCAGGATGGGCTGTGGCTGCAGGCCTCGCCGTCAGCACATGGACGATGTGGCACAAGGCAGAAACACTTCAGGAGACAGCCTCCACTGCGAATGCAAAGGCAGCGCATATCGCATCGGAATCGGACAAGTCTCTGCGCGCTCTCGACGTCCTGCGCAACAGCGCAGCGCAGCGATTCCAGCTCACGAAGCAAAGCTCGCAGCCCATCTCGAATGCGCGCGTAACCTATGTGTCTGAGACAGGCTCGCTGATCTTCCAGGGCGCCAATCTCGACCAGCTACCCGCCGGCAAAGTTTATGAACTCTGGCTCATCCCCGTCGGCGACGGCCGCACGCCGATCCCGGCAGGCACCTTCCGCCCAGACGAACGCGGCTACGCCAGCGTCGTCCTGCCTGACATCCCCAAGGGCGTCGTTGCAGGCACCTTCGGCGTCACCATGGAAGAAGATGGCGGAGCCAAAACCCCCACCCTGCCCATCCTCATGATCGGCGCATAAGCGCCTCAGATTTCAAAGTCAGCACAAAGAAGAGAGGGGACCCGAAGGTCCCCTCTCTCTTTTGATAATCGTTAGAGTTACTGCGATACGCGAATGCCGATACCCTTGCCCTGCAACGGAATCGTCGCCGTCACAACGTCCGTATCCGTGCGAATCATCGTCAGGTTCTGCGTATCGGCTGCGGTCACCAGGACCTTACCAGTGGGATTACCCGCAACAGCCTGAATCCAGTTCAGCGTACCGCCCACGGTGATGGTCTTCGTGGCCACCATCGTGTTCATGTCCACCACAGTCACCGTGCCATCAGCATTGGCAACATAGGCTTTGCTCAGATCCGAAAGAATCGCCACCTGAACCGGGTTTACGCCTACGGGAATGGTCGCCAGCACCTGGCCAAAGTTCGTAGAATCTGCCGGATTGTTCGAATCGCAAGCAGCATTACCCGGCAGCGCAACCTGGTTGCAGAGCGCCACATTGATAATGCTCAGCGATCCTGCGGACGTTCCGTTGCCCTTGTTCAAAACGGCAATTTCATTAATCGCAGGAGCCACATCCGCCCACAGCGGGTTCGAACCAACCGTGATCGTCTTATCCAGGTTGTTACCCACCGTGTTGATCACGGTCACAGTGCCGCTGCCCTGATTCAGCACAAACGCACGGCGTGCATCCGGCGTCATCACGCCATATACCGGGCTGATTCCCACGGGAATTACGGCAGAAATAGAGTTGTTTGCAGTCGCTGTACCGGCCTCAATCGCCGTCGCCACGCCAGTGCTTGTACCAGGGGTAGCGCCCTGGCTCAGCGTATACGCACGCGTCGCATTGGCATTCGCAATGGTGTACACCGGATTCTCAGTAACAGGCAGTTCCTGGCGAATCGTAGGCGGCGTTCCCGCCGTCATCACCGCAACCTTGTTCACGGAAGGCTCAACGATGAAGATCGGTCCTGCCGTCGAGTTCGTCGTGACCTGCGTCGGGTTTACACCCTGCGCCAGCGACGAGTGCTTCACCGTCGTGGTCATCAGACCCTCGGCCGCACTGAACGAGTCAATCAGCGAATTGCCGCTATGCAGCACATAGGCCTGCCCTGCAGAGTCCACCGTAAAGTACAGCGGATTCGGAGCAACAGCCGCCGTCGCAGCTACCGTCTCGCCAAAAACGTTAATGACCGTGGCAAGACCATTGTTGCCATTGCCCGGATCGGCAATGGCCGTGGCGTAGACCTGAGGCTGGGTCGAAGGCCCAACCGGATTGATCGCACTGACAACCGGACGATAGTTATTGCCGCAACCGGCAAGGGCCAACACCGCAATTGCGCTCAGACCGGCTGCGCTTACGCGAAATACCTGACGTGGAACTGAAAACAAACGCTGCTCCTGCTTCGGGAGCACTGCGGCCCCGCCATCTTCAGATTGTAACGGAAACAAGGGCACAACTCCGGCACCTTTCCAGATGCCCGTATTGCATTCCTCAACCGAGAGACGAAGTGATCCTCAAATCGTCATCGAACAGACGACAGAAGAACAACTTTTACGCCTCTTCCTTCCCTTCCATCCATCGTTTTGCCCAACCGGCCTCCACGTGCAGCCGAAGGAAGGTATAGCTCAACATTTCATGCGTGATCCGCGTAACGTGCCCCCAGGTCGACAGGTTTCCATACGGCGCCCGTGGCGACGTCAACACATCCAGCCCCTCTCGTTCGCAAAGCGCCCGTATGCGGAACAGGTGCGTCCCATCGCTCACCACAATCACCCGCTTCCACTGGTTCTCGCGGACAATGCGCGCCAGCTGGTCCACCTGCTGCCCTGTATCCAGCGACCGCGTCTCCGCAATGATGTGGTCATACGGCACACCATTGGCCAGCAGATAGTTCCGCCCCACATCGCCTTCGCTCAGGCCGTTTTTCTTATCCGCCGAACCGCCCAGCGTCACGATGTAAGGCGCCATGCCATGTTCATAGAGCGAAACCACGTGGTCCAACCGTGCGTGATACACCGGCGATGGGTGCCCCACGTACTGCGCCGCCCCAAACACGGCAATCGCATCGGAGGGCGCCGCCTGATCTTCCTGCGCCACGCGGTCAATGCGCATGTACAAACTGGCAAACCACACCGCGGTGATCAGCATGATCACCACCAGCAGCGTTCGGAACGCATGTCCGCCGCCGTCCTGCCGTCTTCCGTGTCGTCGCGCCATGTGCCTTTCGTTTAGTGCTGCAAAGCCAGCGCAATCTCATGCGTGGGAATTGCACCCTCACGCAAAATCATCCACGAGTTTCCGCCGCCGCTCAGATCCACAATCGTCGTCGGCACTGTCCGCGCCGTCGGTCCGCCATCCACAATCAGCGGAATCTTATCGCCCAACTGTTCGCGCACACACCGTGCATGTGTGCACTCCGCATGGCCCGCCAGATTCGCGGAAGTTGCTGTAATCGGTAGGCCCAGATGCTCCACCACAGCGCGCGCAATCGGCGCTTCCGGTACACGAATCGCCACATTGCCTGTATTCGCTGTCACACGCAGCGGCAGCTTGGACCCCGCCTTCACAATGATCGTCAGCGGCCCCGGCCAGAAGCGTTCCGCCAGCCTGTCAAACGCGCTATCCAGTCCACGTGCCAACTCATATCCCTGCGCGGTACTGCCAACCAGCAGCGACAGCGGCTTGTGCTTGGCGCGGCTCTTCAACTCGTAAATCTGTTCCACAGCACGCAGATTCACCGGGTCTACGGCCAGACCGTAGAACGTGTCCGTAGGCAGCGCCACCACCTGGCCACGCTCCACACACTGCGACACATAGCCCACCAGCTCCGCTTCTGGTTCATCCGGATGAATCCGCAACACTTCTGCCGACATGCACACTCCCGAAGTCCCGCGAAGAACCTCCCTCGCAGCATCGCCCAAACCACACCGGAACGCAAGCTGCCACAACAAGTTAATCCTTAGTGAACCTCAACAACGACCATTCGGTGAAGCTCCTACGGTCGAAGACCGTCATCCTGAGCGAAACGAAGTGAAGCCGAAGGACCTGCATTCCTCTCCCTCACCCCAATGCCAAAGCGCAAGCCCCGATACACTTACCAGAAGCAATGCCCGAACGAATCACAAGCCGCACCAACGCCCGCGTCAAAGCCCTCCGCGCCGCGCTGACCACCCGCAAATCTGACCGCATCGGCATCGAAGGCTTCCATCTCATCCGCGAAGCCATCGCCAGCGGCCTGCAACTCGACACCCTCTACCTCCGCGAAGACCACGCGCACCTCTTGCGCGACCTCCCGGAAGACGCCGCCCGCGAAGTCCTACTGCTTTCCCCGGACGCCTTCCAGAGCGCCGCCGAAACCGAAAACGCGCAGGGCGCAGCCGCCCTCCTCAAGCGCCCCGAACTCCCCTACGCCCCACGCACCGGCGACCTGCTCCTCATCGCCGACGGCCTGCAGGATCCCGGCAATCTCGGCACGCTCATCCGTTCCGCAGAAGCCTTCGGAGCCTCCGCCGTGGCGCTCACGCCCGGCACCGTCGATCCCTGGAACGGCAAATGCCTCCGTGCCGCCGCCGGAGCCGCCTTCCGCATCCCGCTCCCCCGCTGCGATAACGTGCTGATACAGGCATTAAAAGCCGTAGACACCCAACTCCTCGCCGCTGTAGCGAAAGACGGCGAAGCCGCCCACGCGACCGATCTCCGAGGCACCGTCGCCCTCGTCATCGGCAACGAAGGCGCAGGCGTGTCGGAAAAAATGCTGGCCATCTGCAACAAGCAGATCACCCTCGCCACCACTGGCCCCACGGAAAGCCTCAACGCCGCCGTCGCAGGTTCCCTTCTGCTCTACGAAGCATCCCAACAAAGGAACTTCAAATGAGCAGCCTCTTTGCCAATCTCGAACCCGCCACACCGCTCAACCGCCGCGACATCCCGCTGCCTGAGCGTATGCGCCCCACCACGCTCGACGAGTTCGCAGGTCAGAAGCATCTCATCGGCCCCGGCAAACCATTGCGCCTCGCCATCGAACGCGGCGAACCAGGCTCCATGATCTTCTGGGGCCCTCCCGGCACCGGCAAAACCACGCTGGCAAAAATCATCGCACGCACCACCTCCGCCACCTTCATTGAGTTCTCCGCCGTCACCTCCGGCATCAAGGAAATCAAGCAGGTCATGGCCGACGCGGAACGCGCCGCCGCCTCCGGGTCCCGCACCATCCTCTTCGTCGACGAAATCCATCGCTTCAACAAAGCCCAGCAGGACGCCTTCCTGCCCTACGTCGAACGTGGAGCCCTGCGCCTCATCGGTGCAACCACCGAGAACCCATCCTTCGAAGTCAACGCCGCGCTACTCTCCCGTTGCCGCGTCTACGTCCTCCAGTCCATCCCCGACGCAGAGATCGTAGCGCTCCTCCAGCGTGCATTAAGCGACGAAGACCGTGGCCTCGGCAGCCTTCAACTCACCGCAGCCGAAGGCGCACTTGAAGCCATCGCCTCGTTCTCCAACGGCGACGCCCGCTACGCCCTCAACGCGCTCGAAACCGCCGCATCGCTCCTCATCGGTCGCGGTGAAACCACACTCACCCGCGAAGCCGTCGGCGACGCGCTCCAGCAGCGCACCCTCCTCTACGACAAGAACGGCGAGCAGCACTATGACCTCATCAGCGCGCTCCACAAAAGCGTGCGCAACTCCGACGTCGACGCCTCACTCTACTGGCTCCGTCGCATGTTGGCCGCAGGCGAAGACCCCATGTACGTCGCACGCCGCGTCGTACGCATGGCAGTAGAAGACATCGGTTTAGCCGCACCCGAAGCACTCAACCTCACGCTCTCCGCGCAACAAGCGATGCACCTTCTCGGCTCGCCCGAAGGCGAACTCGCACTCGCACAAGCTGTCGTCTATCTCGCACTCGCACCCAAGTCCAACGCCGTTTACGTCGCCTTCAACGAAACCGCCGCAGACGTGAACGCCACCGGCGCACAACCCGTCCCATTGCACCTGCGCAACGCCCCGACACGCCTGCTCAAGAACCTCAACTACGGCAAGGACTACCAGTACGCGCACGATCTCCCGGGCAAGGTCGCAGACATGCAATGCCTCCCCGATGGCCTTGAAGACCGCCGCTACTACCGCCCCACCGGCGAAGGCCGCGAACGACAACTCTCGCAACGCATGGAAGAAATCGCACGCGCCAAAGCGGAAGCCCGTAAGTCAAAACCTTAGCCTTAGTCGTCGTCCCCATCGCCGTTGTACTTCTTGGCGACTTTCACCAACGGCCCCGGCATCATGACCTTATCTTCGCCGGGATACGGGCGTGTCCAACCCGTCATCACATACCAGGTGGAATGGTTCAGGAAGTTCGGCTCAACAGCATCGGCCTTGTCATACTTACCCTTCATGACCGTGGCGGTAGCTTTGAACCATGCCTTCTCCATCGGGTTCGATGAAACAGTAGCAGTGCCACCCAGTCCAGGTCCCCGATCCAGCGGCAGCACAGCGGGCACAGCATCGTAAGGCGTCAGATCAGCCGTGTTCTGGAACGCGTCAAACATGGGCGAAGCCACCAGATCGAACTGCGTAAGAGGCTGCGTACCAAGAATGTTTTCGATCGTCCGGTTGATGTTCTCAGCGGTATAGGTCGTGTGGATAGCCTTACCCTGGCCCGGAATCCGCGACGTAACGGTATAGGGGCTGATGATGTAGATCGGCTGACGATGTCCATCAACATGATCCGCTCCACCCTGCGAATCATCTTCTTCAACAAAGATGGCCGACTGTCCCCACACCTTGCTGTGACTAATCGCCTCAACCATACGACCAAGAGCCAGATCATTGTCTGCCTGATAGCTGGCCGGATCAGGCATGCCCTTTGAAGCACCTGCCGTGTGGTCATTCGGAAGCCAAAGAATAGTTAAGTTAGGTACCTTTCCTTGGGCATCCATCGCCTGAAAATCTTTAATCCAGTAATCAACGCGATATTGATCTGGAATATTTAGGTTGAACGGCGGATAGTGCGGGTCCATGATCTTCGCTGCAGAAGGAATCACCGAACTCACATGAATGGCATCATCCGGAACAACGCAACTGGAAGCCGGCGCCTTACCTTCCTTGCATAGCGACGTGTTGTAAAAATCTGTCCACGTATAAGCCGAACCATCTGCCTTGTGGGCAATCGTAGCGCCACTGCTCCATTCGCCGTACAGCTTAGCGGTAAGTCCCTTAGCCTCAAGTCCCGTCCACAAAAATCCCTTGGGCGTATAAGTCAAAGGATCCTCTGCACCACCACCCGGGTAAGAACGAATCCAATCCGGCGACAGAATGTCATTGGAATAAAACGAACCCGACATACCAATCCACGGATGACCATCCGCCGATTGACGGCTGGGCGCATACACATTGTCGAGCAGCGGGAACCGTTTCACCAAAGCATGTTGGTTAGGCACAGCAGAAGCAAACATCGCCAGCTCCGCAGAGCCATTCCCCCACTTCACATCGCCCAGCATCTGATCGTAAGTGCGGTTCTCTTTGATGATCAGGAACACGTGCTTGATCAGCGAAGGCTCGCCGATATGCTTGGGCACCGCGACCGCCACAGCGCGCGGATCAACGAACTCTTTCCCAACTTCAATATTGGTCGTCAGGTTCCAGTGATTGTTATCAAACACCTGCTTGCTGAACTTCGCCAACTCTACAGAGTTAGGTTCCGCAATCAGGTTCGCAACACCCATATCGCCATGCGTGTTATAGCCAACCACGTTTTCTTTGATCGTCGTATTCCCGCGCGATCCCAGGCCCTTGTCATCAGCAACAAGAATCTGCTTCCGCGCCTTGTCATACGTGATGGAAGTTGGGAAATAAGCAGTCGGGATATAACCAACAACCGGGTTGGCTTCGCGTCCCTGCAAGTTAACAACGGCAACCGCATTTGCCTGGCCCAGCGTTACATAAGCCTTGCCATCATCCGTAACGGCAACACCATTGGGCCCAGCGCCAAACGCACCTTTGGCAATCGGAACACTCAGGCTGATCGTGCGTTCAACCTTGTCCGTCTGCAGATCAACGATCGAAAGACTGTCGCTGTAAGCATTCGCAACATAGAGCTTGGAACCGGAAATATCCATGCCCACAGGATGCAAACCAACAGGAATGGTCTTCACTTCCTTACCCGCAGTCAGATCAACCACAGACACCGTGCCGGAGATCGTAAAAGCGTCTGTCCGATCGACAACGATCGCCGTGCCATCCGAATCGTTCGTGAAATCCTCGCTCGTTGCAGGCCGTCCACCTTCATTGGTGACGTAAGCATAGTTACCACGCACAACAACACTGTTCGGCACATTGCCAACAGGAATCTGGCTAATCAGTTTCGCCGGTGACGATGTAAGGTCGATCACGCCAAGCGTGTTCGCAACATTCAGCGCAACGTAAGCGCGCTTACCGTCAGCCGAGAATGCAATGCCACCAGGATTGATCGCCTTCGCATTGTGATACGTGCGCCCATCCGCAGGTGGCTCCGGCAACTTCACTCGCTGATCGCTGCTAAGAAGGCCAGTCTTCTTATCCACCTTCGCAATCACAACATGGTTGTTATCCTGGCTGAAAAGCAGCTTCGTACCATCAGCGGAATAGGTAACGCCTGTGAACGAACCTGTCGTCCTGTCCTTTGCATTGGTTGCAGCCGCGTCGTCAGGCGTAAAGCGCTGCAGCACCTTTCCGGCCACCGTATCGAATACGATGATCGGCTGCGGCGATCCCATCAACAGCACGGCTGCACTGTGAACCATGCGATTCGGATTAAGCGCAATTGCCTTCACGCGTACAGGCGTGCCCATCTCCACAATCTTGCCTGCGGGCGTCAGCATCTGATTGTCCGATACAACAATCGAGCCATCCCGCTGCGGTCCCACCGTGCGATTCGGGCTGCTTGCGTCGGAGTTTGCACCGGCTCCAGCCTTCCCCGTTCCCATGATTTCGTCTTTTGGAGCGGCCGTATCGAAATCACGGCCCTTCGTCTGAGAAGGTTGTGCCTGCCCCCAGGCCAAGCCAGATCCAATCAGCACACAGGCTGAAAACAAACGAACAGTATGCCCGGTGAAGAACCGCTTCAGACGCATGGCTACTCCTTATTTCCCTTCTTACAGAGCGAGGATTAATGGGTAATTAACCGTGCCACACAGTATCAGCCAACGCGACAGTCCGCGTTGCAATCTTTTTCTCGATGAGCTCTGCGATGGCCGTGTATAAGGACAATGCCGGCACGTTCAACTGCGACAGGATGCGGGGCGGGCCATCGATATGGTCTTCATGGCGAACTGCGAAAACTTAGAAGGCAACGCTAGCGTTCCGTGGGAGGTAACCCCTCGCTTTCAGCCAAAGAGACAAACCAGCTTCGCGAAAGCGAAGCTCGTACGGTCGAAGACCGTCATCCTGAGCGAAACGAAGTGAAGCCGAAGGACCTGCATTCCTCTCAACCCTCTCCAATGCCGCATCAACAGCAAAACCACCGGCTGCCCCAGGTTCGCGAAGCTAACCCGGGCATCGCGCAAAGCGTCGAGAACGGTACGGAAGTACTCGGAAGGGCAGGGCTTCGCGCACCCACGGAACGACCATGGCTGGCAGTCTTTCCGAGAACCGCACGAATCCTGTCAAGCCCCAAAACAACTCAACCCACACAAAGCAAAAGAAATAGAGCTGGCAGGTTATTTCCACCAAACCGCTAAAATAGAACAAGAAGGAAAAGGGCCACGCATTCGCGTGGCCCTAACTCTTTTAGAAAGACGATTTTGCCTCTAACCCCAATGGG
>NZ_JAEDXV010000069.1:0-256 GCF_036877645.1 Terriglobus sp. ADX1 | reverse complement strand
GACACGACACACGCAAGCCTTATGGCAAGGCGGATGGATATTGATGCAGCTTCGCACCACCGCTCGTATCTAAGTGCAACTTGTACGCATAAAGCGCGTCATCCTGAGCGAAACGAAGTGAAGTCGAAGGACCTGCATTCTCCTGTGCCCTCTGCCATGCGCCAAGAAAACCACAGGATGGTTTTTATGAAGCATTCCCATTGGGGACAAGAAAAGCAGGTCCTTCGGCTTCGCTCAGGATGACGAACTTCGTTCG
>NZ_JAEDXV010000068.1:0-356 GCF_036877645.1 Terriglobus sp. ADX1 | reverse complement strand
GAAGTTCGTCATTCTGAGCGTAGCGAAGAATCCCAACCGAATCGACCTAGCCATATCCGCTTACGCTTTCGGGCACAAAGAAGCCCTGCAAAGAAAAGCCGAACGAAGTGCGATTCCAGCGAAGCTCCAACGAACGAAGTTCGTCATCCTGAGCGAAGCCGAAGGACCTGCATTCTCCGACGCCACGGGAATGCATCAGGAAGCCATCCAAACGAAAAGGGGCCGAGATAAAACGCCTCGGCCCTTCCTGACATCATCAGAATTAGTAGTCGCGAGTCGATCATGGGTGCCCCAGGTGCGCAAAGCTCACCTGGGTATCGCGCATATGTGCGATCAGCGAAGCTCCAACGAACGAA
>NZ_JAEDXV010000067.1:0-356 GCF_036877645.1 Terriglobus sp. ADX1 | reverse complement strand
GAAGTTCGTCATTCTGAGCGTAGCGAAGAATCCCAACCGAATCGACCTAGCCATATCCGCTTACGCTTTCGGGCACAAAGAAGCCCTGCAAAGAAAAGCCGAACGAAGTGCGATTCCAGCGAAGCTCTAACGAACGAAGTTCGTCATCCTGAGCGAAGCCGAAGGACCTGCATTCTCCGGCACCACGGGAATGCATCAGGAAGCCATCCAAACGAAAAGGGGCCGAGACAAAACGCCTCGGCCCTTCCTGACATCATCAGAATTAGTAGTCGCGAGTCGATCATGGGTGCCCCAGGTGCGCAAAGCTCACCTGGGTATCGCGCATATGTGCGATCAGCGAAGCTCCAACGAACGAA
>NZ_JAEDXV010000066.1:0-460 GCF_036877645.1 Terriglobus sp. ADX1 | reverse complement strand
TCCACAACCAGCAACATCGTGGTTCGAGTCAATGCAGCGCCAGCCATCACGCTAACGCTATCCTCACCAACTGCAGCAACAGTTGGTACAGCGTACACCGGCACAATCGGAGTAAGTGGCGGAACAGCACCTTATTCATGCTCGCTCACCAGCGGAAGCTTGCCAGCAGGCATCACTCAGAACAACTGCACGCTGACGGGAGTAGCTTCTGCATCCGGCACCTTCGCACTTGGCATCAAGGCAACGGATTCCAGCAGCCCTGCGAACAGTGGCTCGGCAACACTATCGCTCGTAGTGAATGCTGCCGCCTCAGTCCAACTAAGCTTGTCGTCTCCAACTGCAGCAACAGTTGGTACAGCGTACACCGGCACAATCGGAGTAAGTGGCGGAACAGGACCTTACACATGCTCCCTTGCCAGCGGCACTGTTCCTGCGGGACTGACGTTGAACGGCTGCACAC
>NZ_JAEDXV010000065.1:0-493 GCF_036877645.1 Terriglobus sp. ADX1 | reverse complement strand
GGTTTAGCAGGCAGGATAGGGCGGGCCTTTGGCCCTTGGATTTTCAACGCGGACCCTACCTAGGCCTTCGGCCTAGGCTAATATCTGGTCGCGCCTTTGGCGCTTGATTTTCTGGCTCTTTGGAATGCGCTCTCTACCCTCGAGAGGGGAGTTTCGTCTGGTTCAGGATGACGCGCTTTGCGCGTATGAGCTTCTGCGAAGCTGGTTGGGCTTTGTGGGCTGGAAGGGATGAGCAGTTGTCGTGCAGTGAAATGTGTTGGGATTCTTCACTTCGCTCAGAATGCGGTCTTTGACCGTTGGAGCTTCGCTGGGCGCTATGCGCGGATGAGCTTCGCTTTGCGAGGCTCGTTGGGTTTATGGCAGGCGGGATAGGGCGGGCCTTTGGCCCTTGGATTTTCAACGCGGACCCTACCTAGGCCTTCGGCCTAGGCTAATATCTGGTCGCGCCTTTGGCGCTTGATTTTCTGGCTCTTTGGAATGACTCTCTACCCTC
>NZ_JAEDXV010000064.1:0-496 GCF_036877645.1 Terriglobus sp. ADX1 | reverse complement strand
GTGAGAGTGACCACACATCATCGTGCACTCTGTACCAACGCCTTCGCTTCGTGTTGAAGCGACGCCTCCACCAATACTCCGTCCCTCTGGCGTTCGGCAAAACCGAAGACCAGGAAACGAAATGGTGCTGCCAGTTACAGCTAAGACAAGACAGAGTGCCATAGAAAACAAGCGAAATCTGCCTACCTTAATTGTAATCCGATTGGTTTTTTGTCAAGCCCGTTCAGGCTCCGCTCGCCGACCGCCACCTGGAATTTCATACTCGCCATCGCTTCCCCTTTGTTCTCGACAGCAACTACAGGTGTCGCACGTTTGGGCTGTCTCTTACGACCGGCCCTACATGCGCACAATGGATGTCCCTTCACACGCTTCGTGAGCCTTGGGTGAGAGTGACCACACATCATCGTGCACTCTGTACCAACGCCTTCGCTTCGTGTTGAAGCGACGCCTCCACCAATACTCCGTCCCTCTGGCGTTCGGCAAAACCGAAGACCAG
>NZ_JAEDXV010000063.1:0-507 GCF_036877645.1 Terriglobus sp. ADX1 | reverse complement strand
ATGTTCTGATGCCGCAGATGGGCGAGTCCATCACAGAAGGCACCATCACCAAGTGGCTCAAGAAGGTTGGCGACACCGTCAAGCGTGACGAGCCCATCTTCGAAATCTCCACCGACAAGGTCGACGCAGAAATCCCGTCGCCCGCAGATGGCGTCCTGACCGAGATCAAGTCCGCAGAAGGCACCACCGTTGGTATCAACACTGTCGTAGCGGTCATCGGCGGTGGCTCAGCCGCCCCTGCAGCGGCACCGGCGGCATCTGCACCAGCTGCCGCTCCCTCTGGCACAGCGACCGAAGTTCTGATGCCGCAGATGGGCGAATCCATCACCGAAGGCACCATCACCAAGTGGCTCAAGAAGGTCGGCGACAAGATTGAGCGCGACGAGCCCATCTTCGAAATCTCCACCGACAAGGTCGACGCGGAAATCCCGTCCCCTGCCGCTGGCGTGCTCACCGAGATCAAGGCTGCAGAAGGCACCACCGTTGCCATCAACACGGTAGTCGCCC
>NZ_JAEDXV010000062.1:0-568 GCF_036877645.1 Terriglobus sp. ADX1 | reverse complement strand
CGTACCGTTCTCGACGCTTCGCGTGATCGCGCTTTGCGCGATGCCAGTTTCGCTTCGAGAGCCTGGGGCGACCGGTTGTTTGGCTGTTGATGCGGTTTTGGTTTCCTGCGGCGTTGTAGTGGGTTGAAAGGAATGCAGGTCCTTCGGCTTCACTTCGTTTCGCTCAGGATGACGAATTGCATTCGTACGAGCTTCGCTGGTTCGCACTCCGTGCGATGGATCGCGCCTTGCGCGATAACCCAGGTTCGTTCGCGAACCTGGGCATGCACGTTTGTGGTCGGAAGGGATGAGCGGCGTTGGTGCGGCTGGAAGGGTTTGAGAGATGTCGTCGCATGAAGACTCGCTGGGATTCTTCGCTGCGCTCTGAATGACGGCCTTTGGCCGTTGGATCGCGCCTTGCGCGATGCCCGGGTTAGCTTCGCGGATCTGGGGTACCTCGTGGTTTGGCTGTTGATGCGGTTTTGGTTTCCTGCGGCGTTGTAGTGGGTTGAGGGGAATGCAGGTCCTTCGGCTTCACTTCGTTTCGCTCAGGATGACGAATTTCATTCGTACGAGCTTCGCTGGTTCG
>NZ_JAEDXV010000061.1:0-916 GCF_036877645.1 Terriglobus sp. ADX1 | reverse complement strand
GTGATCGATCCCGGCTTCGCCAGAACCATGCCGCGCTCCACGTCGTCCTTCGCCGTACCACGCAGCAACAGACCTGCGTTGTCACCGGCAAGACCCTCGTCCAGCTGCTTCTTGAACATTTCCACGCCGGTCACGGTCGTCGCCTGCGTATCGCGGAAGCCCACGATCTGCGCCGGCTCACCAACCTTGATGCGACCACGCTCGATACGGCCCGTTACAACGGTTCCACGGCCCGAGATCGAGAAGATGTCTTCGATCGGCATCAGGAACGGCAGGTCGACCAGACGGTCAGGCTGGGGAACGTTGTCGTCCACGGCCTGCATCAGCTCGTCGATCTTCGCTTCCCACTGCGCTTCGCCGTTCAGCGCGCCCAGAGCCGAGCCACGGATGACAGGAACGTCATCGCCAGGGAACTCGTACTTGCTGAGCAGTTCGCGAACTTCCATCTCGACCAGGTCGATCAGTTCCGGATCTTCCACGGCGTCGCACTTGTTCAGGAACACAACGATGTACGGCACGCCAACCTGACGAGCGAGCAGAACGTGCTCCTTCGTCTGGGGCATCGGGCCGTCGGTCGCTGCAACCACCAGGATCGCGCCGTCCATCTGCGCTGCGCCCGTGATCATGTTCTTGATGTAGTCGGCGTGGCCCGGGCAGTCCACGTGAGCATAGTGACGGTTCGCCGTCTCGTACTCCACGTGCGAGGTCGAGATCGTGATACCACGCTCGCGCTCTTCCGGTGCGTTATCAATCGTGTCGAACGAACGGAAGCTGTTCTTCGGGTTGTGCTTCGACAACACCTTCGTGATCGCCGCCGTCAACGTCGTCTTGCCGTGATCGATGTGACCAATCGTGCCTACGTTTACGTGCGGTTTGCTACGGTCAAATTTTTCCTTCGCCATTGCTCTCTTGCTCC
>NZ_JAEDXV010000060.1:0-1930 GCF_036877645.1 Terriglobus sp. ADX1 | reverse complement strand
TCCTCTCCCTCACAACAACTTCTCTGGAGAAGTTATCCTGCGTCATTCGCAGAATGCTTCCGGGAAGTATTGCAGTGGGCACAGAAGAATGCAGGTCCTTCGGCTTCACTTCGTTTCGCTCAGGATGACGCGCTTTGCGCGTATGAGCTTCGCTGGTTTACCAGACGCCTAGCTTGCGAACGCTGCTTCCGGTTCTGCCTGGCCAGCAGGCTGACGCAGGAAGCTGTACAGCGGGAAGTTCTCCGCCAGTTCGCTGACCTTGCCGTGAAGCTGTGCGAGCTTCGCGTCGTCGGTGCGGTTCTCCAGAGCTTCACCGATCCACTTGGCAATCTGGCGCATTTCCGCTTCCTTCATGCCGCGCGTGGTGAGCGCAGGTGTGCCGAAGCGAACGCCTGACGGCTTGAGTGGCGGATTTGTGTCGTAAGGAATGGCGTTCTTGTTGACGGTGATGCCTGCCTTGCCCAGCGCGGCCTCTGCCTCAGAACCCAGGATGCCCTTGGCGAAGACGTCGACCAGCAGCAGGTGCGTATCCGTACCACCGGAGACGATGCGGTAGCCCTCAGCGGCCAATGCCTCTGCGAGTGCCTTGGCGTTTGCAACGGTCTGTGCGGCGTAGGTCTTGAACTCAGGCTGCAGAGCTTCTTTGAACGCAACAGCCTTGGCCGCAACGATGTGCATCAGCGGTCCACCCTGCTGGCCCGGGAAGACGGAGCGATCGAGCGCCTGCGCAAACTCCTGCTTGCAGAGCACCATGCCAGCGCGGGGTCCGCGCAGCGTCTTGTGCGTGGTGGTGGTGACGACGTGCGCGTGCGGCACGGGCGACGGATGTACTCCACCTGCAACCAGACCGGCGAAGTGAGCCATGTCGATCATCAGGTACGCGCCAACCGCGTCGGCGATAGCGCGCATGCGCTCAAAGTCCCAGATACGCGGATAGGCAGAACCGCCGCCCACGATGACCTTCGGCTGTTCCTTCTTCGCGAGTGCTTCCAGTTCGTCGTAATCGACGGTTTCGGTGTCCTTACGGACCTGGTAGCCCACGATGCGGTAGAGCTTGCCGCTGAAGTTCAGCTTGTGGCCGTGGGTCAGGTGGCCGCCGTGCGCGAGGTCGAGGCCGAGGACGGTGTCGCCGGGATTGATCAGCGTCATGTACGCGGCAGCATTGGCCTGCGAACCGGAGTGCGGCTGCACGTTCGCGTGCTCTGCGCCGAACAGCTGCTTGGCGCGGTCGCGGGCAATGTTCTCCACGACATCAGCGTTTTCGCAACCACCGTAGTAGCGCTTACCGGGATAGCCTTCCGCGTACTTGTTGGTGAAGACCGTTCCAGCCGTCTCCAGCACAGCGCGCGAGACGAAATTCTCCGACGCGATCATCTCCAGTCCGTCATGCTGACGCACAGCCTCCAGAGCAATCTGTTCTGCAATCTCTGGATCGGACAGGGAGAGTGGGGCCTCAAAATCGATAGGCATCAGGGAAACATCCTTTCAGGCGAGTAAGCGCGGGAAGGCGCGGCACCCTTATTATTTCATCTCTTCGAACTCAGGCATCTCTATGCACGATCGGGTCATCAGATCACCCAAACGTGTTACAAACATGCCACCTTGGTGGAATCTCAAATTGATATCAGATGGGTAAACGTAGAGACATGAGAAGAGGCACATCATGAGGCCTTTTCCCGAATTGAGATTCTCCCGATGCACGGTATCCTAGTTGCAGCTGTTTTTCTTGGAATGCTCGCACTGCCCTGCCTGCTCGCGATGCGTCACAGCGATCAGGAACTAAACTGAACTAACTTCATTCGCTACAGGAACTTGAATCTCTGTCCACCCGTTCAAAACGGAACGGGATATCTGCGCACCCTCAAACAAAACAAGCTCCAGTCGATTATGGATCGCAAAGAGAGCGGAGGTCGCCCCAAATGACACTTCT
>NZ_JAEDXV010000005.1:0-180416 GCF_036877645.1 Terriglobus sp. ADX1 | reverse complement strand
GCGGCGCTGAAGCGTCTGCGGCGCGAGGGCATGTAAGCAGTACCGATGGCGATCGCGATTAAAACACCGCAGGAAATCGAGAAGATGCGCGCAAGTGGCCGCATCCTGCGTCAGGTCCACATTGCAGTGGAAGCGGCTGTGAAGCCGGGCGCAACCACGATGGATTTGGAGCGCGTTGCCGAGGCAAAGATTCGTGAGCTGGGTGGCAAGCCGGCATTCAAGGGTTATAACGATTACCCCTGCTGCCTGTGCACCTCAGTGAACAACGAGGTGATTCACGGAATCCCCTCGGAGAAGAAGGTTCTGCAGGAAGGCGACATTGTGTCGGTGGACTGCGGCGTGATTCTGGAAGGCTATTACTCGGACGCGGCGGGAACCTACCCCGTGGGTAAGATCAGCCCGGAGACACGCAAGCTGCTGGATGTGACGAAGGCGTCGCTCGAGCAGGCGATTCAGGAAGTACGCGTCGGTGGCACGGTGGGCGACATTGGCGCCGCGGTGCAGGAGATGTGCGAGGCCGAAGGTTACGGAGTTGTACGTGACTTCGTGGGACATGGCATCGGCAAGAACATGCACGAAGATCCGCAGGTTCCGAACTACGGAAAGCGCGGTAAGGGAACGAAGCTCAAGGCAGGCATGGTGCTTGCTATTGAGCCGATGATTAACGCTGGAACGGCTGACGTGAAGGTATTGAAGGATGGATGGACCGCAGTGACGACGGACGGCAGCATGAGCGCCCACTTCGAACACACGGTAGCTGTTACGAAAGACGGTCCGGTCGTCCTGACGCAGTAAGTTGAGTAAGTGTTGGCAGTAGTTACAAGGAGACAGTTTGCCGAAGGAAGATGCAATTGAAGTCATGGCAGTGGTTGTAGAAACCCTGCCGAACGCAATGTTCAAGGTGGAACTGGAGAACAAGCACCAGGTGCTGGCCCACGTTTCCGGCCGCATGCGCAAGAACTTCATCCGCATTCTCCCCGGAGACCGTGTTGCCATTGAGTTGAGCCCGTATGACTTGAACCGCGGGCGTATTGTGTACCGCTACAAGTAGTCGCGTAGTGGATAACAGCACAGCAGACGCACGTTGATCTGCTGAAGAAGGAAAGAGAAGCAAATGAAGGTACGCGCTTCCGTTAAGAAGATTTGCGACAAGTGCCAGATCGTTCACCGTAAGGGTGTTGTACGAGTGATCTGCGAAGTTGCAAAGCACAAGCAGCGCCAGGGATAACCTGCTGCAGCTTGTTTGAGTAACAAACACCGCGGAACCCGCGGCTTCCACTTAGGGCAAGACGTACTAAGTGTGAAGACGTTCCTCAGGGGCGAGTTAGCCGAAGCAAAGGCTTGCGATGAACCCCGGGCAAACCGCATAACCCGGTTCTGTACGACAGCGTCAGGACCAAGAAGTACACGAGGAAAGACACATGGCACGTATTGCCGGAGTCGATGTGCCCAACAACAAGCAGGCACGCATCGGCCTCACCTATATCTACGGAATCGGCGACACTCGCGCGCTGCAGATTCTTGCGAAGGCGGACATCGATCCGCTGCGTAAGGTAAGCACGCTGGACGAGGACGAGCTGAACAAGATCCGTGCAGTTATCGAGCAGGAAGGCGGCATTGAAGGCGATCTCCGCAAGGAAATCGGCCTGAACATCAAGCGCCTGATGGAAATCCAGAGCTACCGTGGTATCCGTCACCGCCGTAATCTGCCTGTTCGCGGACAGCGCACCCACACGAACGCCCGCACGCGCAAAGGCCCCCGTAAGGGCACGGTTGCCGGAAAGAAGAAGGCGACTAAGTAATGGCTAAGCAGAATACAGCCGGAAAGTCCGGCAAGGGCAAGAAGTTTAAGAAGCGGGAACGGAAAAATGTCCCGTACGGTCTGGTCTTCATCCAGGCTTCCTTCAACAACACCATCGTGACCATCACGGACCAGCAGGGCAACACGCTGAGCTGGAAGAGCTCGGGCTCGCTCGGCTTCCGTGGTTCGCGTAAGGGCACGCCGTTCGCGGCGCAGCAGGCTGCTATGAACGCTGCCACCGCTGCTCGCGATCACGGTCTGCGTTCGGTTGACGTGCGCGTCTCCGGCCCCGGTTCGGGCCGTGAGTCGGCAGTACGTGCGCTGGCTGCTGCCGGCATCGATGTGCGTAGCATCCGCGACGTCACGCCGATCCCGCACAACGGCTGCCGCCCGCCGAAGCGTCGCCGCGTGTAAGTTCACCCGCCAGGTGGAGGCACTGTTTGTAAGTGCCTCCACCGCGGGATTCATCCTGTAGTTTGGATCGCGATGAAGGGCCGCCAGCCTGTAAAGCGATCGTCACCTGAAGTTAGGAAAGAGAGAAAGATTCAATGGCACGTTATACGGGAGCTGTCTGCCGTCTTTGCCGGCGCGATGGCGTCAAGCTGTTTCTGAAGGGTTCGCGTTGCTTCTCCGAGAAGTGCGCTATCGACAAGCGCAACTTCCCCCCGGGGCAGCATGGCCAGGCACGCGCCAAGAAGGTTGTGGGCTACGGTCTGCAGCTGCGCGAAAAGCAGAAGGCAAAGCGCATCTACTTCACGCTCGAAGGCCAGTTCCGCTCGTACTACGAGAAGGCTTCGAACAAGACCGGTGTTACCGGCGAACTGCTGCTCCAGCAGCTTGAGCGCCGTCTTGACGCTCTGGTGTACCGTGCGGGCTTTGCTCTGTCGCGCCGCCAGGCCCGTCAGCTTGTCCGTCACGGCCACGTGCTCGTGAACGGCAAGAAGGTAAACATTCCTTCCTACCAGATCAAGGTTGGCGACAGCGTTGAACTGAAGGAAGCGACGAAGAAGCTCGACATCGTGGAGGGCGCGGCTCAGTTCCACGCTGGTCTGGCACAGCCCACGTGGCTGCAGATCGACCGCGAAGGCCGCACCGTGAAGGTTCTCGCTCTGCCGAAGCGCGAAGAGATCCAGATCCCGGTCAACGAGCAGCTGATCGTCGAACTGTACTCGAAGTAAGCCATAGCGGCAGATGCGGGTTCGCTCGCATCTGCCGCATAGCTACTTCGAATCGAGGCACGGCCACTCGATATTCTGGCCGTAAGTCCCACCTGGGGCACTGTAGTAATACAGCGTTCCCTGAAGTGACTCAACCGAAGGAACCGACCTTCACGCACCGCAAAATGCTTCGCGGCATGCGATGAAGCCAGGAAATGAGGAGAGTAGCCAATGTTGTGGAGAGGTTTTCAGAAGCCGAAGCGTCTTGCGGTTGACACCGAAACGCTGACGGAGAAGTACGGTAAGTTCAGCGCGCAGCCCTTTGAGCGTGGCTTTGGTACGACGGTAGGCAACAGCCTGCGCCGCACCCTGCTCAGCTCCATTGAAGGCGCCGCCGTTACCGCTGTGAAGATCGAAGGCGTGCTGCACGAGTTCCAGTCGATCACCGGTGTGGTGGAAGACGCGACCGACATCATCCTGAACCTGAAGCAGATCCCGTTCAAGCTGAACGGCGACGGCCCGAAGGCTCTGTACCTGCGTGCAGATCAGCCCGGTGTTGTCACCAGCGGCATGATCGAAGCTGACGGCGACGTAGAGATTCTGGACAAGGACATCTACATCGCAACCGTGTCCGAAGGCGGCAAGCTGGACATGGAAATGCGCTTGAAGCGTGGCCGTGGCTACGTTTCGGCAGACAAGAATTTTGATCCGGATCTCGGCATCGGCTTCATTCCGGTGGATTCGGTTCACTCGCCTGTACGTAAGGTGAACTACGCAGTAGAGGCAGCACGTCTCGGTCAGATCACTGACTATGACAAGCTGACCATCGAAATCTGGACGAACGGCACGGTGCTTCCGGCGGATGCGCTCGGTCTCTCCGCAAAGCTGATGAAGGATCACATGACGATCTTCATCAACTTTGAAGAAGAGCTGGAGAGCGGCCTGGACGGCGGCCATGACGGTCCGGCTCTGCGTAACGACAACCTGAACCGTTCGGTTGAGGAACTGGAGCTGTCGGTTCGCAGCTACAACTGCCTGAAGAACGCCAACATCGCGACGATCGGTGAACTGATCCAGAAGACCGAAGCCGAGATGCTGAAGACGAAGAACTTCGGCCGCAAGAGCTTGAACGAGATCAAGGAAATCCTTGCTCAGATGGGCCTCTCGCTCGGCATGAAGATCGACGATCAGGGCAACCCGGTTCCGGGACCGACCTCGGTTCTGCCTGCGGCAACGCTGGCCGCCTCCTTCGGCAACTTCGATGATGAAGAAGACGAAGATGAGGATGACCTCGTAATGCCGGAGACGGAAAACTTTTAAGCTCTTAGCCGTTGGCTCTTAGCTTTTAGCCATTCATTGGCGAAGCTGAGAGCTGACGGCGGAGCGAAAGCACTTAGTTTTCTTCCTGGGTATTTTCCAGGAGCTAGAAGCTAAGAGCTAAAGGCTGAAAGCTAAGTGTTAGCGATGCGCTCGGTGCGAGCCGTCGAATTTGAAATTGGAAGGTAAGTACTATGCGTCATCGCAAAGCTGGAAACAAACTTGGACGGAATACGAGCCACCGCCGCGCACTTCTGCGCAACCTGGTTACCTCGATTCTGGTAGAAGACCGTGTGGAGACGACCCTGGCGAAGGCCAAGGCTGTTCGTCCGCTGGTCGAGAAGATGATCACCTTGGGTAAGAAGGGTGATGTTCACTCGCGTCGTCAGGCACTCGCGTTCCTGATGACGGATGACTCCGTGACGCGTCTGTTCGCGACGGTTGCTCCTCGCTACGGCGATCGCCAGGGCGGTTACCTGCGCATCGTTAAGGCGGGCTTCCGTCAGGGCGATGGCGGCGAAAAGGCCATCATCGAACTGCTGGGTGCTGAGAAGGAACTGGGCGCGAAGCAGCAGAAGCGTGAAGACCTGAAGGCCAAGAAGCGCGAAGAGCTGCAGAAGCAGCTTGCCGAGCAGGGCGGCGACGAGAACAGCGAAGCAGCGTAAGCCGCATTCGAATCAAGCATGAAAGTGAAGGGCCCCATGGAAATTCCATGCGGCCCTTCACTCTATGCGCAAGCAATTTGATCTCGGTGAATCTTCCGATCCCAAAGCTGGAGATGCGATGAGTCGGCCTGTATTACTCGGTGGGCGTCAGGCTCCCATTACGACAACCTTTACAAGTTGGCTGTCTCTTACGTGGCTACCGGTGATGGTCATGCTGGTGGCCATTGCGATTGAGTCAACGCATGCCTTCTCTTCAGACCACACCTCAGGATGGCTGCGTTCGCTCTATCAAGCGATCGCAGGGCAGGTATCCGATACGCGATGGTTGGAGATTCACCATTACATCCGTAAGACTGGGCACTTCACCGGCTACGGTCTGCTTGGGCTGGCATGGTTGCGAGCTTGGCTGCTCTTCTGGCTAATTCCGATGAAGCATCGTTCAGAAGGCGTATGGCGTGGCTACGCAATGGTGATGGCGGTTGCCTGCACAACTCTGGTGGCATCGCTGGACGAACTGCACCAGAGTTTCATGGCAGATCGCACCGGGGTGGTATCCGATGTGTGGCTGGATACCACCGGCGCAGTCTGTCTTATTCTTCTGTCGTTTTTGATAGGAAGATTGTTGCGCCCTGCCAACGAGTAAAGGTCGGCTTCCGAAGAGAAGGAGCAGGCCAGCTCTTGGTGTTGCGAACTCCGCGACGGATGCCGGCAATTCCTTTTGCGGAGCGAGCCCGTAGTACGCGCACGTCGTGCGTGTTTGCAAACTGCTCAGGCAGCTGTGCGAAGGACAGTCCCAGCGTAATGAATTGAGTCTGCGGATGCAGCAGGGCATTGCGTCGCGCAGCCAGAAACGCAAGAAACAGGGAATTCAGCACAACCGCTCCGCTCGTATCCAGCAGGACGTCCCATACTGACGCACCACGCGTCGGCAGGAAGATCTGGTGGATCTCGTCGGCAGATGCGACCACAGCCGTTGAGAGGATGCCGAAAAGCGCAGCGCGCATGCGAAGCGTGCTCCAGCTGGCAACGATGTGGCGTCGCAGTACAGAGTACCAACCACGTGCAAAGAAGATTCCCAGCAAGCCGTAGCCAGTAAAATGGCCAGACTTGCGCAGAACGTGATTCACCAGAGCCAATGGGCCATCCGAATGGCCTGACCAGGCCGCCAGCTGCGACAGCCAGATGACCGTATGATTTGCACCCATGGTATTGGTGGATTCGCCGCAAATAACGGCAATGCCGAAAAGCACAGGAAGCCAGGCAGCCTGTTTACGGACAGATGTGGGAGCAGTCGCCGCGATAGCCATAACTACAGTCCCTCCGGGGGAAGTAAATTTGCGGGAGGCGGTGGTCCGCCTCGCTTCTGCATAGGAATAGAGCAAGCAGCGTGCCATTCCCCGTATTCGTTTTAAATATAATTTTATGTGTTACTTGCGCTCTGCTGACGGTGTTTGGCGTTGTGGAAGAAACGCGTCTACTCAAAACCTTTTGGGCACATGGAACTGACGAAATAGGATCATTGTTGACAATCAGGGCTTACAGCGGCATACTGATAAGAGTGTTCGAGCCTCCGTGTGTGCCCTGTGCCTGCGGTCCTCGAATACATGGAAGTTGCGAAAGCAGCTTCCGTCCAACACCACGGCCGAACGGCTCGTTCCCCGCAGCAGTTGAGTAATCGCAATTCGGGACGGGTTCAGCGTGAAAATTACGCTGCGGACAAAGGGCGGGGCCCTCGTTGAGTTTGGGTGGAAGGCGAAAGCCGGAAGCCAGTAGTCAGCGCGAGGCATGCCCGCTGGGCTAGAAGAATCCATCAGCCCGCTTTGTCCAATGGTTCAGGCGGTGGGAGACAAAGGAATAGGAATGGCACGCAAGATTTCGAAGAATCTGGCTAAGGCGCGCGCGGCTGTTGAGCCCCGCACCTACGCCCTGACGGACGCAGTCCCCCTCCTGCAGAAGATCAAGTACGCGAAGTTCGATGAGAACGTCGACATTACCCTGCGCCTTGGCGTAGACACGCGTCACGCTGACCAGATGGTTCGTGCGACCGTTCTGCTGCCCCACGGTCTGGGTAAGACGAAGAAGGTTGCCGTGATTTCGACTGCGGAAAACCAGCGTCTGGCTACGGAAGCCGGTGCAGATATCGTCGGCGGCGAAGAGCTCGTTGAGAAGATCCAGAAGGAGTCCTGGACGGACTTTGACGCCCTGATTGCAACGCCGGACATGATGCGTTCGATCGGTCGTCTCGGTAAGGTTCTGGGTCCCCGTGGCTTGATGCCGAACCCGAAGACGGGCACCGTGACCACGGATGTGGCTGCTGCTGTGAAGGAAATCAAGGCCGGTAAGGTTGAGTTCCGCGCAGACAAGACCGCGTTGGTTCACGTTCCGGTGGGCAAGAGCTCTTTTGAAGCAGAGAAGCTGGTCGAGAACGCAATGACCGTGATCAGCGCCGTTGTGAAGGCGAAGCCGGCTGCTGCTAAGGGCAAGTACATCAAGGCGATGTATATCTCGTCCACGATGGGCCCTGGCATTGAGCTGGATCAGGCTGTCGCCGAGGCTGCCGCAAAGGCGTAACGATTTCGCCGCGCATAGTGCGGCTCTGAAAGATTCGGCCGGGCGCGAACCCGGCGAGGGATAAAACCATGGCATTGACCAAGCAGAAGAAGCAGGAGAAGGTTGCGGCGCTCGCGGGCGAGCTGCAGGGCGCGACCGCTGCCATCATCGGCACCTTCACCGCGATGACCGCGGCAAAGGATGTTGACCTCCGCAAGACTGTCCGCGCTGCGGGCGGCAAGTATCAGGTGTTGAAGAACAAGCTGGCTCCCAAGGCTGGCGAAGGCACCAAGATTGAGAACGCGCTGGGCGGCCTGAAGGGCGTCAGCTCCATCGCTTACACCTCCGGCGATCCGGTGGCTCTGGCGAAGGCTCTGAGCACCTGGGTGAAGGACAACTCGCAGTTCACCTTCAAGCTGGGCATCGTCGACGGCAAGGTTCTTTCCGTTGCGGAAGTGAACCAGCTGGCAACCATGCCGGGCAAGGAAGAGCTGTTCGCAAAGCTCCTGTTCCTCATCAACGCTCCGGCGCAGCGTCTGGCTACGGTCATCAACGCAACCGGTCGCGATCTGGCTGTGGTGATCAACCAGGCCGTGGAACAGAACAAGCTGGGTGGCGCGGCTCCTGTCGCAGCAGCAGCGGAAGCTGCTCCCGCTGCGGACACGGAAGGTGCTTCGGCTCAGGCCGAAGCGGCTGCCGACGAAGCTCCCGCCGAGGGATAAAAGTTTGACCCGGCAGGGTATCGCCGGGTTCGCAATAAGTTTTGTCGTGACTGTTTTGAGGGGCGCAAGTCTGGGCGCATCGGAAACCTTGAAAACGGGAAGGACAGCCGGAATAGAAGTTGGATTCCGGAGACGTAATCCGCAGTATCCAGATTGATTGACTAAGAGGGAATTACCATGGCAGACATCCAGCAGTTGGAAGACGCAATCGTTAGCCTGAGCCTGCTCGAAGCAGCTGAGCTCGTGAAGAAGCTTGAAGAGCGCCTCGGCGTTTCGGCAGCAGCAGCAGCTGTGGCCGTTGCTCCTGCAGCAGGTGGCGGCGCAGCCGCTCCGGCAGCAGAAGAGAAGACCGAGTTCACCGTTATCCTGAAGGATGCCGGCGCAAACAAGATCAACACCATCAAGGCTGTTCGTGAAGTAACGAGCCTGGGCCTGAAGGAAGCTAAGGACCTGGTTGACGGCGCTCCGAAGCCCCTGAAGGAGAACGTTTCGAAGGATGACGCAGCTGCTATTGCCAAGAAGTTTGACGGCATCGCGACTGTCGAAATCAAGTAGTTACTCTAGATTAGTCCACGGCGCATATAAGTGCGCCGTGGACTCTTGATTTTCCTCACTGCGCTTGGGAGGATCCGTGGCGGCTCGGATCGACCGTTTCCTACTTGCACTTCCACGGCTTAGCATGCTGATTCTGTATTGCGTGCTTCCAGCAGATATCCTAACCATGGTGGTCATGAATCTGGTTCGTGTCCGAACCAGTCTTCTACCTGTGGTCTTTTTGCTCGCGCTTCTCTTGTCGTGGCGTCTCCAGCCTGTGGTTATAAATAGAACTACTGGCGCACTAGCACAGAAGGACCAGATTGTCTTACTGCGTTGCGCTGGGGTGCTAGCGCTGCTCTGTTGTCTGGCACGTGTCGCCTATATTATCGAGCCGCTCAGACACTCTCTCATGCGTGTCGTGGTTTGGGATGATTTATGGCATATTCAGGAGATCAACTCGCTCGTCCATAGCGCATCCTATCCTGCTGTTTCGAGCTTTAATTCGCACGCATATCTCTCGTTCTACTACGCAGCTTGGATGCTTCCCTCTGCCTTGTATGTTGCGCTCCCGGTTTCATTCGTAACTATCAAGAGCGTATTCGCAGTGGCAACGATCTTCTACACTATTACAAGTATCTTCTCTTTGATTTGGATCATGCTCTACTATGCGGAAAGTCGTTCGCAGGCTTTTGGCGCCGCATACTTGTTTGGCTTGTACGCCGGTATTGAATCGCTCTTTTCGTTGGTAGAGCCTCTCCGCCATCATGCCATTTGGATGTTTTTCATTGGCTTACGTCTAAATTATCCATCCTTTGTCACCTTATTACTCTGGGTTATTCACCACCTTCTCGCCGCTGTCGCCCTGTTGCTTGCGGCTCACCTTTGGGGCTGTAGGGACAGACATCTTGCATCCCTCCTTCATGTCGCCCTACTGGTCGTGTTCGCCTTTTACAGCAGCGTATTTGTTGTATTAGGTGCGCTTCCCCTTGGGCTTCTGCTGGCTTACCGCGATCTCCGCAGCCGCTTTCGCGATCTTGTCTTAATCACGCTGCAAATTGTCTTGCTCGCTTTGCCGATCTTATGGATATATCTTGGTAAACGTGGATCGGTCGGTTTCCTCGTTCCGTTGCATCCTGATTTTCATCTAGTTATCGCACCTCTGCACTGGTCGATCCCGCTAGGGCTTGTAGGAGGCTTTTTCCTCTTCTGCATTCTGCTAGCGCTTAATTTCCTGCCGCAGATTATTATTCTTGTCAAAGCCCGCAGCCGAATCGCTCAAACGGATGGCCTGATCCTCGTTCTTGTCGCGCTATTCCTGTTGTCTACCTATTGGATTGGTTATAGTCTTTTCAATAATTACTGCATGCGTGGCAGCATAATTCCTCTTATGCTGCTTTCCTGGATCAGTGCGCGTTACCTGCAACGGCTCAGGTTCAGCAAGACCTCATTATTCGTCCTGGCGATTGGCGCTGCTGCATCCGTTAACGAAATCGCGATCTGTGATGCAGCCATGCTGCACAGCCTCGTCCAACACTCATACTCATATGGCCGTGCAGGTCGCGAAATTCTTGATTGGAATGAGCAACGCAGCTTACATGAGATCGACTTGGATGCATTACAGCAGATCATCAAGGGGAACGATGACCTCTACTATCACGTGGAGAAGCTTTCCCCCAAAGTTTCACGTTTGCCAAATCCTTCGGATATCGAAACGGAGAATGCGGGCCCATTTGGTATCTGGAGATTTGAACGGCATCGGGACTGAACTGGTCCTTCTGGAGCCCTCCTCGCGCCCCAAAAACTCGTTCTGAACGACGCAAGTGTAGTCTCAGTTGGCTAACGTGTATTTCTCGCGGGAAGAGAGCTTGGACTTTGTAGCTTTTCGGCACTTGCGCAATTCTTTGTCCTTGGGTATCCTCTTCTTTGGAGTTGGTCGGCTAAAGCGACAATCAGAACCTTCTCCGGCTCAAGTGAGAGCCGGCCACGGTATGTCTCAGGCGGCGGAGGTCTATCGTGCAGTCAACGCCTCAAATTTCCTGCCCCGCCAGGCAGCGAGAAGGGTAACAAGGGCGGCAGTTATTTTTAGCAAATTTGAACTGGTGCAAAAGTCGGATCTTGCGCTCACGGGCTTTCCTGTCCCTGTGGGCCATTTCGCGTCTCCGGAGAAACCTCCGAGTCGACCGCATACACCGGCATAGCACTGTAATGGCAGGAAATCAGCAGTAACCGAGAAGACAAGCTTCGTATCACCCTGAACGGGCATCAAGCCCATCTCAATTGCGCGCGGAACTCGCACCGGGGCAGAGCCTCCGCAGGAACTTTAAGCGCACACCACCCACGAAACAGCCGCCCACACGGCCATGTTTCGGCTCTCAATCGAAACTCTACCGCATCGGATGCGGTGGAAATCGGAAGGGAGGCCTCGGCACGAACAAGGGGAGTCTACAACGTATGGCAAGCAACACCGAAACGCGCGCACTCCGCAGCCGTCTCGACTTTTCCAAGATCCCAACCGCAATTCAGATCCCGAATCTGATCGAGGTGCAGCGTCGTTCGTATGAGCGCTTCCTCCAGATGGACAAGCTGCCCCAGGAGCGCGAGGACAACGGACTGCAGTCCGTGTTTACCTCCGTGTTCCCGATCACCGATTTCCGCAACGTGTCGGAGTTGGAGTTTGTCGATTATTCCATCGGCAACTGGGAGTGCAAGTGCGGCTACTTGAAAGGTCTGAACCACCTGCGCACGGCCTGCACCACCTGCGGCCACATGGTCATCACCGACCCGTTCCATCCCGGCGATGTGCTCTGCCACTATTGCGGTACCTACAACAAGAACACGCCGGACTTCTGCACCAAGTGCGGTGACCCGGTGGGTCTGCAGTTGAAGTATGACCAGGCTGAGTGCGAAGAGCGTGGCATGACCTATTCCGCTCCGCTGAAGGTCACCATCCGCCTAAAGATTTACGACAAGGACCCGGAGACGGGCGTGAAGACCCTGCGCGACATGAAGGAGCAGGAAGTCTTCTTTGGCGACATTCCTTTGATGTCGGCCAACGGTACGTTCATTGTGAACGGCACCGAGCGTGTCATCGTGTCGCAGTTGCACCGTTCGCCCGGCGTCTTCTTTGAGACGGCGAACAACCGTACCTACTTCCTGGGCAAGATCATCCCGTACCGCGGAAGCTGGGTTGAGTTCGAGTACGACCAGAAGAACATTCTGTACGTCCGCATTGACCGTAAGCGTAAGTTCCTGGGAACCATCTTCCTGCGCGCTCTCGGCCTGCGCACGGACGAAGAAATCCTCAAGACCTTCTACACCGCAGACACCATCCAGGTTCGCGATGGCAAGCTCTTCTGGCAGATCCCTGCGGAAGGCGCGACCAACATTGTTGGTGTGAAGCCTGCCAACGCAATCAATGGCACCGACGGCGCGGAAATCGTTGCTGCTGGCCGCAAGATCAGCACCGCGCTGCTGTCCAAGCTGCGCGCAGGCGGCGTCACGGAAATTGAAGTTGCGCAGAGCGACTTCGATGGCGCGATCTTCGCTGCTGACGTTGTCGATCTGACCACGGGCGAGCTGCTGTATGAGGCCAACCAGGAAGCTGGCGCAGACAAGCTGCACAAGACGCTGCAGAGCGGCGCCACCAGCTTCGAAGTGTTCTTCCCTGAGAAGGACGACGTAGGCAACATCATCACGAACACGCTGAAGCGTGACTCGGTTCGCAAGCCGGAAGAAGCTCTCATCGAGATCTACCGTAAGCTGCGTCCGGGCGACCCGCCGACGCTGGACACCGCGACGGCTCTGTTCGAAGGCATGTTCTTCGATCCGCGCAAGTATGACTTCTCGCGCGTGGGCCGTCTGAAGTTCAACATCAAGCTGTACGAGAACCAGGACGCAACCAACCTGGACAAGCGCACGCTGACGCCGGAAGACTTCTACGGAACCATCCGTTACCTGCTGAAGCTGCGTAAGAACATCGGCCTTGTGGACGACATCGATCACCTCGGCAACCGTCGCGTTCGCGCGGTGGGCGAGTTGATGGAGAACCAGTTCCGCATCGGTCTTGTGCGTATGGAGCGCGCCATCAAGGAAAAGATGAGCGTGTACCAGGAGATGTCGACGGCCATGCCGCACGACCTCATCAATGCCAAGCCGGTGATGGCTGCGATCCGCGAGTTCTTCGGATCGTCGCAGCTCTCGCAGTTCATGGACCAGACGAACCCGCTGTCGGAAATCACGCACAAGCGTCGTCTGTCGGCCCTTGGACCGGGCGGTCTGTCGCGTGAACGCGCTGGCTTCGAAGTCCGCGACGTTCACCCGACGCACTATGGCCGTATCTGCCCGATCGAAACGCCGGAAGGCCCGAACATCGGTCTGATCTCGTCGCTGAGCTGCTTTGCGCGCATCAACGAGTACGGCTTCATCGAATCGCCTTACCGCAAGGTCAAGGACGGTAAGGTCATTGACTATGTCGCGATCACCAACGCCGGTGAGAGCGGTCTGCGTCAGGGCGACCCAGTTGAAATCAACGAAGCTCGCAAGATGAAGCAGGATCTGGCGAAGGCTGGCAAGCGTGTCATTGAGACCGAGCCGTTCAGCTTCTACCTTTCCGCATGGGAAGAAGATCGTCACACGATCGCTCAGGCGAACGTGGAGATGGACGCTGAAGGTCAGTTGACGGAAGACCTGGTCAACGCTCGTCGTCAGGGTAACTTCGTACTCGTTCCCAAGAGCGAGATCGACTACATTGACGTTTCGCCGAAGCAGCTTGTGTCGGTTGCTGCATCGCTCGTGCCATTCCTTGAGCATGACGACGCGAACCGCGCTCTGATGGGTGCGAACATGCAGCGTCAGTCGGTGCCGTTGCTGATGGCGGAAGCTCCGTTCGTCGGTACGGGTATGGAAGGCGTCACGGCTCGCGATTCCGGTGCTGTGATCCTTGCTCGCCGTAACGGTATCATTGATTCGGTCGACTCCGAGCGCATCATCGTGCGTGTCGAGGGCGAGCATCATCCCACGCAGTTGTCGCGTGAGGTGGGTTCGGACATCTATCAGCTCACGAAGTTCAAGCGCTCGAACCAGAACACCTGCATCAACCAGAAGCCGATCGTTCGCAAGGGCGACCGCGTGGTTAAGGGCCAGGTGATCGCAGATGGTCCTTGCACGGAGCAGGGCGAGCTTGGTCTTGGTCGTAACGTGCTGGTGGCCTTCATGCCGTGGCGCGGTTACAACTTCGAGGACGCGATCCTCATCTCGGAAAAGCTGGTCCGTGAGGACTACTACACCTCGATCCACATCGAGGAGTTCGAGATCGAAGCGCGCGACACGAAGCTGGGACCGGAAGAAATCACGCGCGATATTCCGAACGTTTCTGAGCACGCTCTGCGTGACCTGGACGAGTCGGGCATCATCCGCATCGGCGCGAAGGTTGGTCACAACGACATCCTTGTGGGCAAGGTAACGCCGAAGGGCGAAACCCAGCTGACGCCGGAAGAGAAGCTGCTGCGCGCCATCTTCGGTGAGAAGGCTGGCGACGTACGTGATGCTTCGCTGACGTGCCCTCCGGGTATCGAAGGCACGGTGGTCGACGTCCGCATCTTCTCCCGTAAGGGCCAGGAGAAGGACGAGCGCGCCAAGCAGATTGAGCAGGAGCAGATTGAGCGGCTGGAGAAGAATCTGGCTGACGAAATCCGAATCCTGACCGACGAGCGTCTGAAGCGTTTGGAAGCAATTCTGGGTGGCAAGGAAGTGCAGGCTGACCTGCATGACGAGCGCACCAACAAGAAGCTGCTCTCCAAGGGCGACATCCTTGATCGCGACACCATCGAGCTGATCAGCACGCGTAACCTCAAGCGTATTCGTTACGCCGACAAGGATCCGCGCGTGAACGAGCAGATCGACGAGATCGAAGAGATGACCTCGCGTCAGATCGACGTTCTGCGCAAGATCACGAACGAGAAGATCGGCAAGATGCAGAAGGGCGATGAGCTTTCGCCTGGCGTCATCAAGATGGTGAAGGTGTACATCGCCATGAAGCGCCGCCTCTCGGTGGGTGACAAGATGGCCGGCCGTCACGGTAACAAGGGTGTGGTTGCACGCATCCTGCCTGAGGAAGACATGCCGTACCTGCCGGATGGAACGCCGGTAGAAATCGTGCTGAATCCGCTGGGTGTGCCGTCGCGTATGAACGTGGGTCAGATTCTCGAAACGCACCTCGGTTGGGCTGCGCACGAACTCGGCGTGAAGGTTGCTGAGTTGGCGAAGCAGGCCGCGGACGCCAACGAGGTTCGTGAAATCTTCAAGGCTCGCTTCAAGAACACGGCTGCTCTGAACCAGCTCCTGGAGCTGGATGACGAGATGACGCTTCGCGTCGCCAAGGGCATGAAGCGTGGCATCTGGTTCGGCACTGCGGTGTTCGACGGTGCACAGGAAGGCGAAATCAAGGCGCTGCTTGCAGCGGCTGGTCTGCCTTCGTCCGGTAAGAGCGAACTCTTCGACGGTATGACCGGCGATGCGTTCGAACAGCCGGCAACCGTTGGCTACATCTACATGCTGAAGCTGTCGCACCTTGTGGACGACAAGATTCACGCTCGCTCCATCGGACCGTACTCACTCATCACGCAGCAGCCGCTGGGTGGTAAGGCACAGTTCGGCGGACAGCGCTTCGGTGAGATGGAAGTGTGGGCGCTGGAAGCATACGGCGCGGCTTACATCCTGCAGGAGCTGCTCACGGCCAAGTCGGATGACGTCTTCGGACGTACGAAGATCTACGAGGCTATCGTGAAGGGCGAAGCGGCGATCGAACCCGGCGTACCGGAGTCGTTCAACGTGCTCATCCGCGAGCTGCAGTCACTCTGCCTTGACGTGGAACTCGTCAAGCAGGAAGACCTGAAGAAGATCCCGACGATGCCCATCGCGGCAGCCGCCGACTAACTTCTGGCTCTTAGCCTTTAGCTCTTAGCTTGTACTTGCTAAGGGCTAAAGGCGGAGCTCAAGCAGCGCATAAGTTTTGTAAGTACCGGCATGCAATCCGCCACAAGTGATTGCGAATAGCAGTACCAACCGCAGCACTAGCTAAGAGCCAGAAGCGAAGAGCTAATAGCTGCAACGGAGACCAACCGAATGTTCCGTTCAAGCCCGTTTGAGATGTCCGGCCCCATCACCGATTTCGATTCGATCCGAATTTCGCTCGCATCCCCCGAGAAGATTCGTTCGTGGTCGCACGGTGAGGTGACGAAGCCGGAAACCATCAACTACCGTACCTTCAAGCCCGAACGCGATGGCCTCTTCTGCGCCCGCATCTTCGGACCCATCACGGACTGGGAGTGCCTCTGCGGCAAGTACAAGCGCATGAAGCACCGCGGCGTGATCTGCGACAAGTGCGGCGTCGAAGTCACACTGTCCAAGGTTCGTCGTGAGCGCCTGGGCCACATCGAGCTGGCATCGCCCTGCTCGCACGTCTGGTTCTTTAAGGGCCTGCCGTCGCGTATCGGCCACCTGCTCGACATCTCGCTGCGCGAGCTCGAAGCTGTTCTCTACTTCGAGTCGTACGTTGTTATCGACGCAGGTGATGCGCCCGTGAAGGAGCGCGAAATCATCAAGGACGAGCAGCGTTTCCGCGAGCTCGATCAGCAGTACCGTCCCTCGGGCTTCAAGGCCATGATGGGCGCGGAAGCCATCAAGGAACTGCTGAAGCGCGTTGAGATCGAAGAGCTCGCCATTGAGATGCGCGAGAAGATGAAGGTCGAACAGAGCCTTCAGAAGAAGCTGAAGTACGCCAAGCGTCTCAAGGTTGTTGAGGCCTTCCGCCGCAGCGACAACAAGCCCCAGTGGATGATCCTCGACGTGATCCCCGTGATCCCGCCTGAGCTTCGCCCGCTCGTGCCATTGGACGGTGGCCGTTTCGCGACTTCGGATCTTAACGATCTGTATCGCCGCGTGATCAACCGTAACAACCGTCTGAAGAAGCTGATGGACCTGCATGCTCCTGAAGTCATCGTGCGCAACGAAAAGCGCATGCTGCAGGAAGCAGTCGACGCGCTGTTTGACAACGGCCGTCGTGGCCGCGTGCTGCGCGGTGCAAACAACCGTCCGCTCAAGTCGCTCTCTGACACCCTCAAGGGTAAGCAGGGCCGCTTCCGTCAGAACCTGCTCGGTAAGCGTGTGGATTACTCCGGCCGTTCCGTAATTGTGGTCGGTCCTGAGCTGAAGCTGCACCAGTGCGGTCTGCCGAAGAAGATGGCGCTTGAACTCTTCAAGCCCTTCATCTATCACCGCCTTGAGCAGACAGGCCACTGCACCACCATCAAGCAGGCCAAGGAAATGGTGGAGATGCAGGAGCCCATCGTCTGGGACATCCTGGAAGAGGTCATCAAGGATCACCCGGTCCTGTTGAACCGCGCTCCAACACTTCACCGTCTCGGCATCCAGGCGTTTGAGCCTGTGCTCGTAGAAGGTAAGGCCATCAAGATTCACCCGCTCGTCTGCACGGCGTTCAACGCCGACTTCGACGGTGACCAGATGGCTGTGCACATTCCGTTGTCGCCGGAAGCTCAGGTCGAAGCCAGCGTGCTGATGCTCGCTGCGCACAACATCCTGTCACCCGCGTCGGGTCAGCCCATCACGGTGCCCACGCAGGACATGGTTCTTGGTCTGTACTACCTGACCAAGGCCAAGGTTGGCGCCAAGGGTGAAGGCCGCGTCTTCGCGAACATTGAAGAAGTGCTGATGGCTCTCGAAGCCAAGCAGGTGGAAACGCTGACGCCGATTCGTCTGCGTTACACCGGCCCCGTGCTTGACCTCACGACGGCATACGACGATCAGGACCTGACGCACACAGAAGTGGTTGAGTACAACAAGCAGTTCATCAACACCACTGTGGGCCGCGCCATCCTGAACGACGCTCTGCCGGAAGGCATGCCGTACGTAAACGGTCTGCTGAAGAAGAAGGGCATCGGCCAGCTCATCAACTACTGCTACCTGAACCTCGGTCTCGAAGTGACGGTGAAGGCGCTCGATCGCATCAAGGAACTCGGCTTCCAGTTCGCCACGCGTTCCGGCCTCTCGGTCGGTCTCGACGACATGGTGATCCCGGACAGCAAGTACACCGTTGTGCACGAAGCTGAAAAGCAGGTAATTGCTGTGCAGCAGCAGTACCTCGACGGTGCCATCACTAACGGCGAGCGTTCGAACAAGGTCATCCAGATGTGGTCCGGTGTAACGGAGCGCGTTGCAGATGAAATGTTCAACAACATGAAGCGTGCGGACAAGGAAGGAGCCATGAACCCGATCTACATCATGGCCGACTCCGGTGCGCGTGGTTCGAAGCAGCAGATCCGTCAGCTCTCCGGTATGCGTGGTTTGATGGCGAAGCCCTCGGGCGAAATCATCGAAGTGCCCATCACCGCGAACTTCCGTGAAGGCCTCACGGTGCAGCAGTACTTCATCTCGACGCACGGCGCGCGTAAGGGCCTTGCGGATACCGCGTTGAAGACCGCTGACTCGGGCTACCTGACCCGTCGTCTCGTTGACGTCGCTCAGGACGTCATCATCACCGAGAGCGATTGCGGCACCAGCAAGGGCATTTACGTCATGCCGATCATCGAAGCTGGCGAAATCATCGAGCCGCTGCGCGACCGTATCATCGGCCGTGTAACGACCGAAGAGTACAAGGACCAGGAAGGCAACATCGTCATCGGCCCGAACCAGGAGATCGACGAGCAGCTCGCAACCGACATCCAGGCCGCTGGCGTGGAGAAGGTGAAGATCCGCTCGGTGCTCACCTGCGAATCCAAGCGTGGCGTCTGCAAGCTCTGCTACGGCCGTAACCTCGGGTCGGGCAAGCTGGTGGAAATGGGTGAAGCGGTCGGTGTTATCGCTGCTCAGTCCATCGGTGAACCCGGCACGCAGCTCACCATGCGTACCTTCCACGTGGGTGGTACGGCATCGCGAGTTTCGGATCAGTCGCACCTCGACGCGAAGAACGCCGGAGCGGTTAAGTTCATTAACCTTTCCACCGTTCGCGCCAAGGACGGCAGCCTGGTTGCCATGAACCGTTCGGGTCAGGTCGCCATCATTGACGACAAGGGCCGCGAACGTGAGCGTTACCCCATCGTCTACGGTGCAAAGCTGCGCGTGGAAGATGGCGCTCAGGTTGAAATCGGCACCACGCTCGGCGAGTGGGATCCGTACACCTACTCCATCGTCACGGAAATCGGCGGCACCATCCAGTTCAAGGATCTGCAGGAAGGTGTCACGCTCAACGACGAAGTGGACGAGGTCACCGGCCTGTCGCGTCTCGTTGTTGCCGACGCTCCCGATGAAAAGCGCCAGCCGGCGCTGATCGTTGACGGCATCGACGGTGGCAAGAAGCGTTACCTCATGCCCAGCCGTGCAAACCTCATGGTGCAGGACGGACAGGAAGTGGGACCGGGCGACATCCTCGCCAAGATCCCGCGTGAGTCCACCCGTACCAAGGACATCACGGGCGGTCTGCCGCGCGTTGTGGAACTGTTCGAAGCGCGTAAGCCGCGCGAGACGGCCACAATTGCCGAGATCGACGGTGTGGTTCGCTTTGGCGACGTGGTCAAGGGCCAGCGCAAGATCTACATCACGGGCGACAACGGCGAAGAGCGTGAGTACAGCGTACCGCGCAGCATCTACGTCAACGTGCAGGAGGGCGAACGCCTTCAGGCTGGTGACAAGCTGTTTGACGGTCCGCTGAACCCGCATGACGTTCTCGCCGTGCTCGGTGAGCAGGAACTGCAGCGTTACCTGGTGAACGAAATCCAGGAAGTCTACCGTCTGCAGGGCGTGGCCATCTCGGATAAGCACATCGAGGTGATCGTTCGCCAGATGCTTCGCTGGGTCAAGATCGACGAAGTGGGTGACAGCACCTTCCTCCTCGAGCAGCAGGTGGATCGCTTCCGCTACAACGCGGAGCGCCAGCGCTGCCTGAACGATGGTGGCCGTCCGCCGCTTGGCCGTCCGCTGCTGCTGGGTATCACGAAGGCGTCGCTGTCCACTGACAGCTTCATCTCCGCGGCCAGCTTCCAGGAGACGACCCGCGTACTCACTGAGGCGTCCATCAACGGCGCTGTGGATACCCTCCGCGGCCTGAAGGAAAACGTCATCGTCGGTCGCCTCATCCCCGCTGGTACGGGCATGGAGTACTACCGCAACGTTCAGCTCTCACCAGAGCTGGAAGAAGCGGCAGCCAAGATCCAGCAGGAAGTCCAGGAAGCGCACGACGCAGAAGAGCGCGAGCTCGAAGCCATGCGCATGGAAGGCGAACAGGAAGAACTCGCCGCCGAATAAGCGCGATCACAACAAGAAACAAAGGGCGGACTCGAAAGAGTCCGCCCTTTGTTTGTGGACCGTGCTGGAAGTTTCTAAAATCGCCGCTATCTCCTCCAGTACCCCTCTTATAGAATTCTCCGGATGGGCAAGGATTCTAGGATCAAACTTGAAAGACGAATTGCGAGAGATGCAGCCTTTGCCCAGCCATCCCTACCTACTAAGGATTTCTGGGCGGACGTATTCGGATGGACTTCGCTTTCATGGATATCGGCAGCATTCTTAGCTGTTGCCACCTGTTCTCTGTCCCTGTCAAAACAATTTTACGTAGCGCGAGCCGCTTTCGTTTTGGCTGTTTTACCGCTATCCATCAAATCCCTGTTCTCTCTACGCGGTCTTTGCATAAGAAGTCTTTTATCCAGGTTGTTGTTCACTCTACTTGTAACCTTTCTAGCTCTTTTGGGTGCCAAAAGATGGGTTGATTTGACAGAAGCTAATGTTGCTGCAGTGGCGAGGCCTGTGCCTACGAAATCACGTAACGATGAAAGCTTGAGACCCGTTTTTATCCGGGAGTGGGACCAACCTCTTAGAGGAATCTTCGCAGTGATTGCATTGAAAGATGTGGCTACATTGTCCGATCTACAGAGTTTTGCTTGTGTCACAGCGATTAGCTTTACTGAGGACCGAAACGCACCTTCGATATATATTTCAAGTTTCAGTGAGAAGCAGCTCTTGCCTATGGGATTCGGCCCGACAGACGGAATACAGAGTAAGGTCTGGCTTTCCCCACCTTTCCGAGATGAGGTAGGGACATTTCTATTTAGCTATCAGTATCTAAAACGTCTGGAAGCGGGAGGGACGTTTTCTGACGGTAAATCGATAGGTAATTTAGGAAAACTGGATCGAGCGTTTGTTCAGCTTAGGTGTTCACCGGGTATCACCAAACGCATTAAGTCTCTACGCATTTATGCAAATGACTTCTTGGTCTACGAAAATGATGGATGGGATATGTCTTGGAAACCTCTTCGTTATGATCCGAATTGGAAAGCTAATCTGGATCAAGAGATTAAATGGATGAATTTTCAAGATGCAGATCTGAAGCAATTCACAATAGATCTATCCAGTATTCGGCTGCAACGGGTGAAGATACTTGCGTCTGGAGGGGTTTGGACACCTTCTGCTGAGACGATTATGCCGGGGGCTTATGGCTGGCTTACTGATGAAGTAGACCAGTAGTAAGTCATTCGAAAGCGATCGAAGTTTAGTGCAATTCCCGAATCTTGATATTCCGGAACCAAACCGGAAATCCATGATCCTGTAGCAGGATGTATCCGCTCGTCTCCTGCCCGTACTGCGGAAACACATGGTACTTACTCGCCGCAAGGATGGCCTTGAACTCCGGTGAGTCACGGTCGTACTCCAGAACCTTCACACCATTCAGCCAATGCTCCGCATGTTTGCCGCGCACAACGATACGCGCCGTATTCCATTCGCCCACGGGCTTGATGGGCTTATCCGCAGCGGCGGGGATCATGTCATAGAGTGACGCCACAGTGCGGTCGCCATCCTTGCCGCGCTTCGCATCCGGGTGCAGAGCGTCATCCAGAATCTGATACTCAAATCCAACGGGCGAACCGTGGCCGTTGTGCCACGGCATCAGGTCCAGGTTCACAAAGTACATAATGCCGGAGTTCGCACCCGGCGAAGTCTTGAAGTCCACCGACAACTCAAAGTTGGAGTAAGTACGGTCGGTAACAATATCGCCGCCGTTGCCAGCTTCTTCGCCACCCGTCTCAGTCACAGTAATGGTGCCGTCCTGCACTGCCCAACCCGTAGCAGGAAAGCCACCACCACGCGCACTGTGCCAACCATTCGTCGTCTTGCCATCAAACAACAGCTTCCAGCCATCCGCCTTTTCTTTGGCAGTAAGCGTATTCATCTTCTGCGCGGACGCAGACAGAACGGCAAGCGAACACATCAGAACGCAGGCAGCAAGGTGTTTCTTCATGGCCAACAGCATACCGTTCTTTTGAAAGCGAAATGTGAACCAGGATGCGCCAAGCCTACGAGACTCTATGGGGGCGGCACGATGCCACTCTTAATCAGGAGTCAGTCGCAATCAGAAAACAAAGGGCGAACTCCGAAGAGTCCGCCCAACGGTATACACGACGTTGCATCGGTTAGAAGTTAGGCTGAATCTGCACCGGCGTAATGGACCACGGCAGGGAAATGACTGCGCCCTTAACCGTCGAGCAGGCACCCGGCGCCAGTGTCGGCCCAAAGATGCAGCCCCACCAATTGCCCGTGGCATCCACAGTCGATGTCCCCGTGTTCGACACACCTGTACCTTTGCCCAGCAGGTTATTGAACTCCACGGTGACGGCTTGCGGATTGTTCACATTCACATCCACCTGCTCCTGCTGAATGTTATTGCCAGAGATCATGATGCCGCTCGCATTCGATGTCGGCACAGCGGAGAAGACATTGATGCCGGTCGGCCCTGCGGTTGCGGCATCGGCAGTATCGGCTCCGTTGCCTACGAGCGTATTGCCAATCAGCATGTTGTCGTTCAACTGTTGATTCGGCGCATGCGCATGCATCGCAATACCGGGCAGGCCGTTATCCTTGGCGAAATTGTTCACCACCACGTTGCTGTAGGTCTTCGCACCCGGAATTGAAGCAAAGATGCCGAAGCCCGCGCCGCCACCAATTCCCGCACCATTCCGCAACGAACGATTGCCATAGATGGTGTTGTGATACACGCCAAAAGGCACTGCCGCGCCAGTGCTGGGCGCAGGCACATGCGAAGCCATGGTGATGCCGCATGCACCGGGGTTGTCATGCACATTGTTGAAGCTGATCAGGTTGTCATGCGTCGGCCCGCTATCGTCTGAGATCAGAATGCCGCCTGCATTACCCGTCACAGTGTTGTCCGTCACAATCGCGTGATCCGCGGCTTGCAGATGAATGCCTTCACCGCAGTCCTGCGCTTCACCCGGCTCATAGGTTGGCAGGTCAGGACACATTCCTCCAGCCAGCGAAGTGTTGTTGTTCTTCACCGTGTTACCGGAAACGCTGACATACGAAGCGTTCAACACAAGAATGCCTTCATGCTTGGCGTTCTTAATTGTCAGGTTCGAAATATGTACATTCGCCAGGCCAGCGTTGTGCAGGCCATCTACGATAACTCCATTGACCATACCGGACGCGTCGATCACACCGCTTAGCGCAGTCAACGACAGTGACTTGGTGATAGTGACTTGCTCGTGAAAGGTTCCCTCAACGACAACGATGGTGTCGCCCGGTGCGGCAGCAGCTACGGCATCGCTGATGTGGTGATAACACCCGCCACCACTGGCGCTCACGCAGAGCGTGGCTGCGAGTGCACCCTTACACAGCAAGGCAAATGCAAGAACGGGAAGATTACGGACGTGCATGGGTATCTCCTGAAAAGAGATTGCAGTTATGACGCGCATGGCAGAAATGCGGCGTCTGTCCGGAACAGATCCGTGCTCTCTAAGGGAGCGGCTTCATCAATTCAGTAAGCGCAAAAAAGTTGGGCAGCGCGGGAGTGATTGCAGCACCCCCGCAGCTTCCGGCGTAGATCATAGGCCGAACACAAAAGAATAGGAAAGAAAATAACGTGAATGTACGGAATGACAGAAACGCATACGGCCCACACCTGCTCCACGGTAAGAGGAGGTGCGGGCCGCTGTTTACATCACCGGTATTTTTTTAACTACTTCTTACTAAGTTCGCTCTCAATCGCCGCAATCACCTGCGGCGAATCCGGTGTAGTTGCAGGCTCAAAACGAGCTACGGGTTGACCGTTGCGAGCGACCAGGAACTTAGTGAAATTCCACTTGATATCTCCGGCAAACTTCGGGTCGGTAGTTGAGCTGGTCAAGTAACCGTACAGCGGCGTCTGATCCGCACCCTTAACGGAAATCTTCGACATCATCGGAAACGATACATGGTACTTACGGTTGCAGAAGGTCTTGATCTCTGCGTCCGAACCGCTCTCCTGGTTGGCGAAGTTATTCGCCGGAATGCCGACAATGACCAGTCCCTTGTCCTTGTACTTCTCGTAGACCGATTCCAGCGCCGCGTACTGCGGCGTGTAGCCACAGGCGCTGGCCACATTCACCAGCAGCAGCACCTTGCCCTTATACGGTGCCAGTGTCGTCGGTGTACCGTCGATCGTCTTCATGTGAAAGCTGTAGACCGACCCTGTCGAACCCGCACTCGCCACGACACTTGTTGCCAACATTGCCACTGCCAGTAGCTGCTTTCGCATCTCATCCCCCAAAAGTTCCGTTGCGGTCATTATAGAAAGCCTGCAGATTGAGACCTGATATACCTCCTGCTGTGTCCTGACTGGATTCTCCGATTATCAATAAGAAACATTTTTATTGACGAATCTCCCTCATCTCGCATAGCTTCCTTTCGCCTTGCAAAGCCACCGGTTTTGCGAGCTGAAACGTTTCGTGCGCGGTGGCTTGCCACTGCATTTCTTGGAGGCTGTATATGACAACTTCATTGCGGAGAAGCGCACTGCTTCTATGTCCGCTGCTTGTAGGCGGATCCGCGCTGGTATCCGTGCCCGCGGCGTATGCTCAGGCTGCTGGAACGGCAAGTCTTTCCGGAGCCGTGGTGGATCCCGCCGGCGCCACTATCCCAGGTGCCAGCATCACCATCACGAATACGGCCACAGACTTTACGCGCGCCGCGAAAAGCGATGCGGAAGGCCGTTACTCCTTCCCCAATATTCCCGTTGGGACATACAAACTCACTGTCACGGCAACAGGCTTCGCTTCATACGTGCAGCAGAACATCCTCCTCCAAGTGGGTAACAGCAGCACCATCAACGCGGAAATGAAGGTTGGTTCTTCGGCAGAAGAGGTGACGGTTCAGTCGAACGGTGTGTCTCTGGAAACGGAGACGGTGAACTTCAAGCAGGTCGTCGACTCCACGCGCATCAACGAACTGCCGCTGAATGGTCGTCAGCCAACGCAGCTTGTACTCATCACGGGCGGAGCAGTTACTGCACCCAGCGGCGATATGGTGGGTTCCAAGAACTACGCCAGTTCCACAGTGATCGCTGTAGCGGGCGGACAGGGCAATTACAACAACTACGTGCTCGACGGCGGCTATCACGTTGACGAGTTCACAAACGTAAACTTGCCATTCCCGTTCCCCGACGCACTCCGCGAATTTTCAGTGGAGTCCAACTGGCTGCCTGCGCGTAATGGTATTCACCCCGGCGCACTGGTCAATGCTGTCACAAACTCTGGCACGAACCAGTGGCATGGAACGGTCTTCGAGTTCATCCGCAATAACATCATCAACTCCACGAACTTCTTCTCCGTAGCGAAGGACACACTGAAGCGGAATCAGTTTGGTGGCACGTTCGGCGGCTATGTCGTACGTGACAAGTTGTTCTTCTTTGGCGGCTATCAGGGAACAAGAAACCGTCAGGTAAGCAACGCCACAGGCTACTGCATTCCTACAGCTGCAGAGCTGTCGGGCGACTTCAGCAAGATGGGCGGTAATTGCGCCTACAACGTGAAGGACGGCCAGACGCTGTTGAACCCGGCAAGCGGAGCCACCATCTCCACCACGCCTGGCTCTGCAAATTATCGCCGTGTGGATACCTCCACTTACAGCCCGCAATCGCTGAACCTGGTGAAGTACCTGCCAACGTCTCTCGCAGATCAGTACGGCTACATCCGTATCGCACTTCCGGCGAACTACTCGGAAGACCAATACATTGGCCGTGTCGATTACACATGGTCCCCGCGCCATTCGCTGTTTGGCCGTTACTACATCACGAATTACAACGCACCATCGTATTACTCGCCAACGAACCTGTTGCTAACCACCACAGCGGGTAACGATGAACGTGTGCAGACCTTCACACTCGGAGATACATTCAACTTCACATCGAACATGATCAATACGTTCCACGGAACGTACGCACGTCGTAGAAATAACCGTGGACCGACAGCAGGCGGCATCAACGCACAGACACTCGGCGTCAACGTGTACACCTATGTGCCAGTGGATCTCCGTCTCAGCGTGACCAATGGATTTTCGGTGGGTTGCGGAACGTGCTCCCCTGGCTTCTTCAACGTGAATACCGAAGCATTTTCGGATGACATCGATTGGCAGCTTGGAAAGCATGCAGTTGCGTTTGGTGCAGAGTACATCCGTACGGGCAACAACGTGAGTGCGGGTTATCTGCAGAATGGTCAATACACATTCAACGGCCAGCTAAGTGGTGCGAAGAATGGCAACACCGGTGAAGGCATGCTCGACTTCCTCACAGGACGTATGCAGTCCTTTGGTCAAAGCCGTAATCAACCGAATGAGTTCCGCCAAAACATCTTTTCGCTTTACGGACAGGACACATGGCATGCAACGCAGAAGCTGACTGCAACCTATGGTCTCCGCTGGGAACCGATGCTGTATCAAACGGACAAGCAAGGCCGCGGAAGCACATTTGATCAGACTGCGTTTAACAATGGAACGCACTCCATCGTGTTTCCCAATGCTCCAGCAGGTTCGCTGTACTACGGCGATCCGGGAATTCCGAAGAGCCTGACAAACAACCGCATGCTGAACTTCTCGCCACGCGTCGGTCTTTCCTATGCGGCAGACGATAAGACAGTCATTCGTATGGGCGGCGCCATCATGTATGACGTGCCGAACCTATACATGAACCAACGGCAGATGACGAATCCGCCTTACACCAATGAAATTGATCTCACCGGTAACATCCCGTTTTCTGATCCATGGTCGGGTTATCCCGGTGGCAGCCCTTTCCCCGGTGTATTTCCTCCGGATAAGACGGCGACCTTCCCAACACAGGGACAGTTCGTTGTTCTGAAGCGGAATATCCGTACGCCGGTAATTTATCAGTGGACAGCCAGTTTGCAGCATGACCTCGGCATGGGTTGGTCCATGTCCATGAACTACCTTGGCAACAAGAATAACTTCCAGTGGCTTGGCAATTACTTTAACCACGCAAAGTACATTCCCGGAACTTCCACCGGCCTGGCTGGATCATGCGGTGCTCTGACAGGATCGAATCTGCCTGCGTCTGGTTCGGCTTGCTCCACCACGGCTTCAGCCAACGCGAACGCACGTACACCGCTTTCGCTGACGAATCCATCGCAGGGTGCGTATTACACACCAACGATGACGCTGATCGACGACAAGGCGTACTCGGCGTATCACGGTGGCATCTTTACCGTGCAGCATCGCGGTACGGGAAGCTTCAGCTTCCTGGCAAACTACACCTGGTCCAAGTGCCTTTCGCTGGCGGACAATCCGGGTGACGTGGCTGCAACCACGTTGCAAAACTCGGATAACCCACGCGGCGATTACTCCTACTGCGGTTTCGATATCCGTCACATTGCAAACGTCACAGTCGTTGCACAGAGCAACTTCAAGAGTCTGCATGGATGGACATCGGCGGTGGTCAACCACTGGCAGCTCGCACCATATCTGCGCATCATGAGCGGTGCAACATACAACGTAACCAGCGGTTCGGACCGTTCGCTGACCGCACAGGCAAATGATCGTCCCAATGCAGTGGCGGGAGCGAATGTCTACAGTGGCGTCAAGGTAACAAGCTCAACTCCCGGAAACCGCTTCTACTTCGTCGGATCGGCCTATACGCTCAACCCGACCGGTACATACGGCAACCTGGCGCGCAACTCCTTGCGCGGCCCCGCTTACTACAACATGGACGTCGCGTTGAGCCGCATCTTCCCCATCCACGAGCGGTTGAATCTTCAGCTTCGCATTGAAAGCTTCAACATGTTCAACCACCCATTCCTCAACGGCTTTACCACCTCTAACCCCAGCAGCAGCACATTCGGATACGCGACCGCCGCAGGCGATCCTCGCATCTTCCAGGCTGCCGCCAAATTCAACTTCTGAGGCAACTGATCCTCTTTGGCCATTGGGCCTGCCGTTCGCGGCGGGCTCATTTTTTTCTCGGCAGTCGTTTTGAGACAGAATCATCTCCGCTGGACAGAGCGTCTAATCTATTGACAGGGATTATGGCGAATTCGTTTGACGTTCTGGCAGGGGTAGCAGTGGAGCTGGCGCTGATTGTGCTGGCGGGCACGGTTCTGCAGCGCATTCTGGGCAAGCTGTCGTTTGTGCCGTCGCGCATCAAACTGCTGCCGTTCAACCGCGGCGTTCTTCTCAAGGGCGACTCCGTAGTGAAGGTCGTCGAACCCGGTTATCACTGGGTTCGTCCCTCGCAGTCGTTGGTGCCGGTGGACATGCGCACCAAGCCGTTTCAGGTCTCTGCCCGCGAACTGCTCACTGCAGACGATGGCGTGGTCCGCGCATCCTTCGGTGGTGAGTATCGCGTCAGTGATCCCCAGCTTTACATCACGCAGAGTTCCGACGCGTTTGGCGCGCTCTACGTCGCGCTTGAGAAGGTGATCCCATCCGCATCCGTGGAGTTTGAGACAGACACCATCCTCAACTCGCCATCGCTTTTTGCAGAGCGCATCGTCGAACTCATTGAGCCGCGAGCCGCGCAGTACGGACTGCGTGTGACTTCGTTAGAGGTGTCCAACAGCATCTCGCTCGGCTGGGTAATGAAGCACGTAGAGCCGGAACGGTAACAAACTTAACTATCGTTGCGTCAATTCTTCCGGTTCCATTCTAAGGTGCGCCCCGCTCTCCCCTTTTCTCCTGCGCTTGGTTTCGTACATCCGTGCATCGGCCTGCTGGATCAGGTCTGTCAGCGTATCGCTCATGGTTTCCCGCGAAGCAATCCCGTAGCTGAAGCGCAGCGGAAACTCTTCCTCTGAAGTCACAGACGTGGCATCATGCAATCTCTGGATGGCATGCAATATCTCACTTTGTGTTGCCTTTGCTGCCACCAGGAATTCATCTCCGCCAATCCGCCCCACAATGTCCGTTAAGCGAAATGCATGATGCAGTTCTTTCGCCATACGCTGCAGCAGGCGCGATCCATCATCATGTCCGGCAGTATCGTTAATCACCTTCAGGTCATCCACATCCAGAAAGATGACGGAGAAACCAGAACTCGCGCGCACGGCCTCACGAAACGCCTGTTCCGCCAGCAGATGAAATCCTCGCCTGTTGTACACACCGGTCAATTCGTCGCGCAGAGAAAGATCGTGCAACGCGGTTTCCAGATCGCGGTTACGGCGGGCCAGCAGCATCACAAACAGTAGCGCCAGCACTGCCGTCACTGCAGGAGCAAAAGCGATTGCATAGTTTGTTGTAAGCAGGTGGAAACGAATCATCACCTCGCGCAGCCCTGACAAAACAAAAGGAAATGCCAGAGCCGCTGGCCCCGCCAGTCGCGCGGTCTTTCCACCCATGCCACGCTCTCGAAAGATATGAAAAATGCCGCCTGGCTCTGTCCTGCGCAGCGCAACCAGAGCAGTCAGCAGGCAAAGGCAAAGGAATGTTTCTGGTGCCAGTTGGCGCTTCAGCGACCATCCGGGCGATCCCTCAGTGGTGAAGAAAATACTTCCTACAAAACTAAGTAGAAACAGGATCAGTAGCATGGCCATCCCATCCGCAACCCGCAGTGTGCGGCGTGTGCGTCCGCCCAGCGTACACAGGGCAACGCCCATCAGCAGAAATCCAATGCTGGCCTGCAAGGATGGCCGTCCCGGAACCCTCCCATAAGGATCCGGTGCCAGCATCGTATTTACCTCAAAGAGGTGAATGTCCGCATATTGAATCGCTGTAACACCGGCTAAAACAAACACAGCCAAACCCAGCACAGCTCCGACCATCTTCATCCAGCGGGAACGGCTACGTTCGGTCGCAAGAAGACTCGCCAGACTCATCAGGATCAGCAATGCGGTATTGGCCTTCATGGCCATCCATCCCGCAGGCACAAATTTCGCTGTATCGGGCAGTACCCAACCCAGAAGCACAGGAAACGCCACAAGCATCACGACGGTAGCCGTGACAATTCTTACAGCGTGCAGAGACGTGCTTTCTCCTTTGCGCCAGAACAACGCTCTCTGTCTTTGTCGGCCGGATAAGGTCTGCATTGCGGATGGCCCCATCTTAACGGCATACGCTGTAAACATCTATCGGGTGAAAAAGCCCGCATGTGGGATATTTTGTGTCAGACAAAATACAAAACAGGTTCTACAGTGGGAGTTAACCCAAACTTCTGCGGAGATACCAAGTGAAACTGTCCCTTTCTATCTGTGTATGTTTGTTTCTTGCCACAATGCATGCGCAGTCTCCGTCAGATATCACCGGTACATGGACCACGCAGACTGAGGTGCAGGGAATTGCCGTGAATGAAACCTGTGCGTTGAAGCAGTCCGCAGAAGGTGTTCTGAGTGGCACCTGCGATACACCCGGTGGAAAGTTTGCCGTTACTGGAAAGAACAACGGCGGGAATGTAACCTTTTCACACCCTGCTGCGTACCAGGGAGAAGATATGACGGTATCCTTCTTCGGCAAGGTGGATTCTTCCTCATCGATCACTGGCTCCATTGACATGCAGCCAATCAATGCGGGCGGAGCCTTTGCCATGAAAAAGATCAATAAGTAATCTCAGTAACCGCAACACCCTTTGGTGGAGGACATAAATGAAGAAGCTATGGATCGCAGCATTCGCAGTGGCAGCACCTCTCATGGCGCAGACGACAGCTCCGGCAAACGTTGCGGGCGCATGGGATATCGGTGGTGAAGTCGCCGGTGTTCAGGTGGTAGAGCACTGCACCTTTGTTCAGGCAGACGACGCCAGCCTCACTGGCAACTGCGACGTGCAGGGAACCAAGTGGCCCACCACCGGTTCCGTCAAAGGTGGCGACGTTACCTTCCAGCACAATGGCAAATACAACGGTGACGACTACACCATCACCTATCACGGCAAGCTGGATAAAGGCGCGTTGACCGGCACCATGGACGTGGATCCGTTTGGTGTCAGCGGCAGCTTTAGCGCAGCGAAAGGAACTGCGACCCCTGCACCGCCCGCTCCTGCAGGAAACTAATCTCTTAAATGAGTAAGAACGTACGAGAGGGTCGCCATATGGCGACCCTCTCTCGTCGATTCAGGTAAGTCGTAACTTACTTGCTTGCGGGCTTCTGCGATGCGCTTTCGCGTTGTGCTTCTGCCTTTTCTGCATCCACCGGCACAAAGGTGTGTGGCGGTTGTGTGAAGGCTGCATTCAAGACTGCGGCCAACCGAAGTCCGCCCAGTTCCAACTGACGATCAATCGTTGGAATGAACTTCTGGTAATACGCATCATCAATATCAGCGCCGCTCTGCACCATGCCTGCGTCAGAAACAATCTTTGACTGTTCCGTCCAGGCCACAGCATCAATCGGTCCAGCTTCTACTGAGTGCGCTTTAATATCGCCTTCCAGCATCTTCAGATACTGCTTATCGCTCAGCTTGCGGCGGTCAATCAGGAAACCATCCCAGATCGCGTGCAGGTTGCACTTGGATTGGGTGGCATAGCTGCTGCAAGTCGGCTGACCAAACGCGGTGACGATAATGCCGTTGCCACCCTTCTCTACGCCCGACGCATGAAACGGCTGGTGGATATCGCCGACAAAGTGAACCAGGAACTTCAGCGCCGTTGCGCGCTCAGAAGGGTCGACTGTTGTATCTGCAACGATCTTTTCAAAGAACGGAATACGGTCCGTGGCGCAGTCGCGCACCTTGTCGTTATAGCTACCCATCTTCACGCCTGGTTGCAACGGGCAGTCACGGTCGCGATCATACTTATCCGTGTCTCCCGGAATATCCGTGAAGTGCCAGTTACCCGTCTGCGTCACACTCGGACGGTACACATCCGGCCAGGAAGCCACGTCTGAAAGCGACTCCTTACCCAGCAGAAACTGCACATTCTTGCGCGCAACCGGCGTCAGGTGGTCCCAGGCAATCTGCGCCACCAGGCGGTGTCCCTTCTCCCACCACGCATGGGCGGCAGACGGCAAAAGAACGGCAACAAGGGCGGCTGTAGCAAGGAACTTACGCATACCCTCAGCATAATGGAGCGGCGAGCGTCAGGAGATGTCACGCGTGTGAAACCGCTCGCGAATGCATGGCTCATACCGGTACACTTTTCCCGCACATCCGATTTCATCCAAGAAGGAACCGAACATGAACCGGCGCGACTGGTTAAAGGGAGGCGCTGCTCTGGCAGCCGCCGCTGGAATGGCAAACGCAACCCCGTCCGTAGCGCAAGGCGCAAAGCCCCGCAGCTACTTCCTGACCCGCATTTATAAAATGCAGTCTGGCCCTTCGGGCAAGCTGCTCAGCACCTATCTGTCTGACGCGCTTCTGCCTGCATTGCAGCGCCTCGGCCTCGGCCCCGTCGGTGTCTTCAATCTCAGCTACGGCGACGCCACACCGCAGGTCTACGTCATCATCTCGGGCAACGACCTGGAGAAACTCGCGAAACTCGACCTTCTGCTCGCGAAGGATCCGGCATTCGTCTCCGCCGCCGCTCCATTCTGGGCAACACCGGCCACGCAGTCGCCGTTCATCAGTGTCACCAGCCGCCTCTCGATTGCTTTTGAAGGTTTCCCGCAGCTCGTCGTTCCGGCAAAGGAGCCTCGCATCCTGCAGCTCCGCACCTACATCAGCCCCACCTTCGCCGCACACGAGCGCAAGGTGGAAATGTTCCATCAGGGCGAGTTCCGCATCTTTGAGGAATCAGGCGCACGCGGCGTCTTCTACTCTGACAACCTCATCGGCCCCGACCTTCCCAGCCTGACCTATATGCTGGCGCACAAAGACCTCGCCGCCATGGATCAGAACTGGAAGAACTTCACCAGCCACCCTGACTGGAAGAAGCTCTCCAGCAATCCGCGCTACGCCAGCGAACCCATCGTGACGCACGTCGACAACCTCGTGCTCACACCCACTGCCTACTCGCAGATTTAGCAACTCGCAACAAAACAAAAACGCCCTCTTCTCCTACTGCAAAACATCGGGAGAAGAGGGCGTTTTATTTACCGGCAAGCTGCGTTCTTAACATCCGGCAGCGTAACAAAACTAACGGTCAAAGGCGCAAAGCCAACCTTCCCCGCAGACACCTTCGCGCCACCCATAGCCGGCAACGAACCATCCTCACCGGCAGTCAATTCTGTCCCATTCAGCATAGTCTGCTTACTCGTCAGCTCCGGCGACGAAAGCGTGTAACGCTCACCCGCTACAGGCAGTACAAGCGTCTGTTCCGCTGCGTTGTCAAAGTTAATCACCAGCAGCGTCACGCCGCCCTTGTGATCGCGTTCACAAGCGGCATACACACGCGCTTTACTGCCCAGCGAAATGCCAGGATCCAGCACGCGCTCGCCCATCGTGCGCTTCCACAACACGGCTGCCCAGAAGTTCGGTCGCGGGGCATACGTTTCTTCATCCAATAGCCCGTAATCGCTTGACGCCAGCGTGTTCACCATCACGCTGCGCACACCCTTTGCCGACAGCGAACCAAGCTGATCCATGAAACGAAACACATCCACAAACTGCGCGGCAAAAGGATCACCGCCACACGCCGCCTCGCCCGTCTCCGTCAACCAAAGAGGCTTTCCGGGCAGGTATTTGTCGCGATAGGCCGCATAGAAATTCAGTGACTGCATATTTCGGTCAAACCATGCAGTCGTCATCGCCGTCTCCGGCGTGTTGATGTACTTCGCCCCCATCATGCGCGTACAACGCTGCGAAGCGTCCGAATAAAAGTGGTACGAGAAGCCATCAAAGATCGGCCCCGTAGCCTGCATTATCTCCGGCGTTGTTGGCGACAGCTTCGGTCCACCCGCAGTCGCACCGCCCGCCATGACCGTGCCCTCGCCGACACTTCCCGGTCCCAGCAGTAGCGTACCGGGTGAAGCTTTCTTCAGAAAGCCGCTGAACACCTTCATATCGCGCCCAAAGTCCGCCCCGCTGTAACCCGCAGGCGCTCCACCAATCGACGCATACGTCGGCTCATTCATGAACTCCGTTGCGGCAATGTGGCCACCAATACTCTTTGTGTATTCGAAGAACCCAGCCGCTTCCGCAGGAGTCCACGCCCCGTTCGCATCGCGCGTTCCCGCACTCGTGGCAACGGACGTCACCAGCTCCGCACCCGCAGCGTGCGAAAAGTCCACCACACCCTTCCACTGCGCGCGCGTCAACACCGCCTGGTAACCCTTCGGCGGAGTCTTCGGCGCAGGATCATCCGTGTTCTGAAAGTAGCTGCTGTTCCGCCACGTCCCGCTCACACGCATATAAGCCGGAGCCAGCGCACCTGCCAGCCGTCGCAACTTCGCCTGCGAAAGATCAATCGGAGCGCGATATTGAAACATGCTCGGATCAATCCCTACAGGCATGTTTGCATTTGCCGCCGCCGCTGCAGGCGCTTCTGTCTTCGCGGAATACGGCTTCCAGAAACGACCACCCGTAATCTCTACTGTCTCCACGTTGTAGGAAAGAAAACGTGGATCAACCTCCGCAACCTTCTTCATCGACCCCGGTTGAACGGCGGTCTGGCAGGTTGCAGCAAAGGTTGTGAGCAGCAAAAACGCAATACCGGACGATCGAACAACGAGCATAGCGGGGCATCCTTTAAAAGCGTGTGCTCGCAATACGCCTCAGCACACGCAAGTGTTCCGCCGCTTATGTAGTGAACCCGGCACTCGCCTGTCAACTGCTCTTAAAGAGAGCGCCGCACCAGCCCCCGCACCGTCTCGCACACCACGCCGTACACCACATGCGTCACCACTTCGCTGCGTTGCTCCCGAGCTTCGTTCGGCTCCGGACGCGTCGCCAGCCCCAGGGCATGCAAAGGCCCCTCGTGCGTCACCGCCATCAGCGTCATGCCAAAGTTGGCGCCATACTTATCGGTCACCTGCGGATAGATCTCGGCCAACGCACCATAGGCAGCGCCCGCCGTCGCTCCCAGAACCCAGGGAAGGCTCTCTTCCAAGAACTTCTTCTGCCGGGGCTCCGGCTCGCCATGCTCATGGGGCGGATAAACCTTTTCCGCAGCAGACTTGGCTGCCGTGGCAATCAAGCCGCCAATCAATCCCGCCAGCGCGCCCTTCAAAATGTCTCGTGTCGGTTCAGAAAGCTTCTTTTGTCGTGTCGTCATCAGTCTGTGGGACGCCACCGTCGCATACCGGGTGGCCCGTCATGAATCCTTTCATACTGCTCGCGCATTTAGAATGATGGCTGTTGCGTTGTCTGCTTTAATGGTCAGCGCAAAAGAGACAGCAGATCGGACCTCATGTCGAACACATCCTCTACGCCATCCAGCACCACACGCGACGTTGTCATCCTCGGCTCCGGCGTCAGCGGCCTTACCGCTGCCATTTACACGGCTCGCGCCAACCTCAAGCCGCTTGTCATTGAAGGCCACGAACCCGGCGGCCAGCTCTCCATCACCACGCTGGTGGAAAACTTTCCCGGCTGGCCTGACGGCGTGCAGGGTCCTGAACTTGTGGAGAACATCCGCAAGCAGGCGCAGAAGTTCGGCGCAGAAATCGAGATGGGCCATCTCCACTCCGCGGACCTGTCCAAGACACCCATTGAGTTGAACTTCGGCGGCAATCGCATCGTGCACACGCGCACGCTCATCGTTGCGTCCGGCGCATCAGCGCGTTGGCTGGGACTGCCCAGCGAACAGGCGCTCATCGGCCACGGCGTTTCCTCCTGCGCCACCTGCGACGGCTTCTTCTTCTCCGGCAAAGAGATTTGCGTCATTGGCGGCGGCGACTCGGCCATGGAAGAGGCCATCTTCCTCACCCGTTTTGCTACCAAGGTGTACCTGATCCATCGCTCGGCCACCTTCCGCGCCAGCAAGATCATGCTGGAACGCGCCATGGCTCATCCGCAGATTGAGTTTCTGCAGAACACGGTCGTGGAAGAGGTTCTCGGCGTGGAGCAAAAGGAAGTCAGCGGCATCCGCGTGCGCAACACTGTCACAGGCGAAGTAAAGAACATCGCACTCAGCGGCTTCTTCCTCGGCATCGGCCACATCCCGAACGCCAAGTTCTTTGAAGGCCAGATGGATCTGGACGAAGATGGCTACATCAAGAGCAAGGACAACGTCTTCACCACGCGCAACGGTCAGGTCATCCCCGGCGTCTTCGCCGCAGGCGACGTGCAGGACCGCCGCTACCGCCAGGCCATCACCGCCGCAGGCACCGGCTGCATGGCCGCTCTCGAAGTCGAAAAATACCTCGAAGAGCACGGCCGCTAAGCAACGTGAAAAGCATGGCCGCGATGCAACATTGCAAAGATCGCGCCACCGGCAAGCAAGAGAGGCATCCCAAACGGGATGCCTCTCTCATTGTCAGAATGCCGCTCTCATTGTGAGAACCAGCGAAGCTCCTACGGTCAAAGACCGTCATTCTGAGCGCAGCGAAGAATCCCAGCGAACCCTCATCCTGCCACTATTTCCGAATCCTTCCAGCCACGAGTCCCAAACCAGCTTCGCAAAAGCGAAGCTCCAACGCGCAAAGCACGTCCTCTTTCGGAAGGGCAGGGCTGAAGCCCTGCCGTAACAAAGGGAATGAAGGCTAAGGGAAACCTACTTCGTAGCCCCCGGTGGTGCAGCCGCAGGAGCGGTTGTAGCAGCAGGAGTCGTCGTAGCAGGCTTCTTCTTCACGGTTTTCTTCTTCGTGGTCGTCTTTGCCGGTGGCACAGCCGCTGCCGCCGTCGCCGCAGCCTGTTGTGCAGCTGCAATTTGCGCATTCTGCTGCTGAATCGTCGCCTGCAACTGCGTCACATGCTTCTCTTGCGCCGCTGCGGAAGAAGTAATCCGGTCACCCAGGCTACGACGTGCCCCATCCAGCGCCGCCAATGCCCCATCCAGCGCGTCTGCCTGGTCCCGTGGAGCGTTTGCCTTACCTGCTATCTCAATGCGCAACAGCACACTGTACAGCGCGTCCAGGTTCATCAGAATACGAAGACTCGCCGGTACAGATTCGGGCGCTTTATCGGAATCCGAAAGTATCGAAGGCAGCGTGTTCTGCAAATCCTTCTGCACCGAGGCCAGATTGGCATCCACCTCGCCGCGCAGTCCGTTGCCACCCTTCCATTTGTTCAGGTCCACATTGCTGCCCGCATGCGCCACCTTATCCAGCGCTGGCTGCACCAGTTCGGAAGGCTTCTGCGCTGTATCATCGGCAGCACTCTGCGCGGCTGCTGTCGCAACCCCACCCAGAACAAAAACGGAAAGAATGACAAACGATCGCAAACTCATAAAAAATCAGGCTCCTCCACTTTGAGAGACGAGTCACCTCGAAGGGTTGCACGCAGTCAAAATTGCCCACTCGATGCGAAAGTATTTCGCATCCAGACCTTCGAGCAGCCCAATCTCCCTAGAAGGTCAATCAAAGCCAGTCACTACGCGAACAAGCGCCAAAGGCGCGCCGATATCTTAGCCTGGGCCGAAGGCCCAGGTACGCGTCCGTAAAGAACAAAGGCTAAAGGCCCGCTCGACTCGCCCCGCCACCAAAACCGAATCCCCCAGGTTGGCGAAGCTAACCTGGGTCATCGCGCGAGCACGATCCATCGCACGGAGTGCGAACCAGCGAAGCTCCTACGAATGAAATTCGTCATCCTGAGCGAAACGAAGTGAAGCCGAAGGACCCGCATTCCCCTCCGCCCACTCCAACGCCGCAGGAAGCCGAAACCGCATCACCACCAAAACCGGGTGCCCCAGGTCCGCGAAGCTAACCCGGGCATCGCGCAAGGCGCGATCCAACGGCCCAAGGCCGTCATTCAGAGCGAAGCGAAGAATCCCCACACACTTCACCGCACCAACGCTGCTCATCCCTTCCGGCCACAAACGCGCATGCCCCAGGTTTGCGAAGCGAACCTGGCTTATCGCGCAAAGCGCGATCCGTCGCACAGAGTGCGAACCAGCGAAGCTCGTACGAATGCAATTCGTCATCCTGAGCGAAACGAAGTGAAGCCGAAGGACCTGCATTCCTCTCACCCCACTCCAACGCCGCAGGAAGCCAAAACCGCATCAACAGCCAAACCTGGGCGATCACGCGAAGCGTCGTGAACGGTACGAAGTACTCGGAGGGCAGGGCTTCAGCCCTGCCGCAAAACCCCAGCCAAGAACCCGCGCGGTCACCAAAATAAACAGGAGCATAACGCCAACCCCGCGCGCCCACGGAACAACCATGGCTGGCCGCTCTTCCAGAACCGAACCAAATACTGTCAAGCCCCAAAACCACCCAACCCCAACAAACCAAAAGAAATAGAGTTGGCAGGTAATTTCCCTAAACTCTCTAAAATAGAAGAAGGGAAATAGCTAAAAGCGAAAGCCACCAGCTAAAAGCTTTAGAAAGACGATTTTGCCCCTAACCCCAATAGGAAGACGATTTTACAGCCACTAAATCCATAAACCGTTTAGAAAGACGATTTTAGAAAAACAGGGGGGAGGGGGGTACCCCTCTGGGCTAAAGACAAGAAAACCCCGCCGAAGCGGGGTTTCTCATTCTGAGGTGGGATTCGCTTACGAAGCCGATTCCACAAGCTGGCCCTGTTCGGCCGGTGCGGAAGTGGTAGCAGCAGCGGCAGCCTTCGGGTCGCCGGGCTTGCGGATGTCGATGCCACCCTTGAAGAACGCGCCGTCTTCAATGGAGATGCGGGCTGCGATCACGTCGCCCGTCAGCGAGCCTTCGCTGCGGATGTCAATGCGGTCGCTTGCCTGGCAGTTGCCGCGAACCTTGCCCAGGACCACGATCTCGCGGGCAGAGATGTTCGCTGCCACCTGGCCATTGCGGCCCACGGTAACGCGGTTGCCCGGCAGGTTGATGGTGCCTTCAATACGGCCGTCGATGTACAGGGATTCCGAGCCCGTCACTTCGCCCTTGATCATCAGGCTCTTGCCGATGGTCGCCTGCTCACCGGTGGAGGCAGGTGTCTGCGGGCTGGCAGTGCGGGTGCTGGGCTGCTGTTCATAGGACGACACAGCAGGCTGGCTGGGACGAACGGGTTCGGGGGTGGAGGGTGTGGCAGCGCCGGAGCCGGGAGTGTTGGGTTTCCACATGAGCTTCTTGAGTTTCCTTTCGGCTTGAAAATCCGGGCGGACAAGCGGCACAGCGGCCGGTCCGCAAGAACTTATGCCTGCATCTTACGCCTCCGTTTACTCGGTAGATTCTGCCAACCAGCGGAAAACTCTACCAAATTAGGGAGGAACCTTCCTGGATACGCGAATATCCCTTCGCCATCACAGAAACCGAACTTTTGGTATTTGCCCCGGTAGCTTCGGCAGCATTACCCTCCGCGTATGCGTTTCTGCCGGTCCACTGCAATGCTCGCCGCATTTGCGGCGCTGCTGCCTATTCATGCTGCCACTGCCAAGGTGCACACCGTCGTGCTGGGCGCTGTGCGTCGCGTCCCATTCGTTGCGGCAGACGTCTCCAGCGAGGCGAAGGAGGACGAGGCAGGAACATTGCGCATCCGCCCGTTGGTCGTCGACGGCAAGACGCGCGAATGGCTCACCGGCGATACGCATGACATTACAGAGCGCAGCTTCGTAGCGCGCCGCGTACTGCACATCAATGACGCTCTGCCCGGAGAGAAGTCTGGTCGTTGGGTCTGGCAGCCGGGTTCGTGGATACTCGTCGACCGCGTCTCCGGCCGCGTAACGGCACTGCACTTGCCGGACTTCGACGCCAGCATCAGCGATGTGGTCTGGTATCGCGACTACGCAGCGTACTGCGGTATTCACACCACGGCCAAGGCAAGTGGACTTAGCGCAGAGGTCTGGCAGATCGGCGCGCACAAGGCAGCACTGTCCAGGGTCATCGCACCATGGCCGCAAACCGAGCGTGTTCGCCCCGTCTGCCTTCCTTCGGTGTGGCAGCGTGAACCCATGCGCGTAACGGTGAAGCCCAACGGTAGCGACCCGGTGGTCTATAGCGTAGTCGGCACCTCCACGCAACTGGTGGAGGACGGTGAAGGTGGCGACGACGACAACTGAGTCCCATGCTTGACACCGAACGTGCTGCGGCAACACCACGATTCCCGTATACCCATGCCGGGAGGCGAGGCATACACTGTCCGCATGCGTCTTCGTTTTCTCCCTTTTGTTTTTGCAGTTGCAGTCGCGGCTTCCGCGCAGCGCCTTCCCTCGGACGTTCATCCCGAGCATTACTCGTTGCATCTCACGCCGAACCTGAAGGCAGCAACATTCACAGGCGAAGAGACGATTGATCTCACACTCGACACACCGAAGACCGCGATCACACTGAATGCCATCGAGCTGAAGATCAATAGTGTGAAGGTGATTCGTCAGCGTATCGCAGACGCGCAGAAACCAGAGCTGGGACAAACCGGAACCGTAAGTTACGACACTGACAAAGAGCAGGCCACATTCACCTTCACCACGCCGCTTCCTGCAGGAAAGGTGTCGTTATCGATCCAGTTCACCGGCATCCTGAACGACAAGCTACGCGGCTTCTATCTCTCCAAGACAGCGAAGCGCAACTACGCAGTGACACAGTTTGAGGCAACCGATGCGCGCCGTGCATTCCCCAGCTTTGACGAGCCTGCGATGAAGGCGACGTTCGATCTGGCCATGACGATCGACAAAGGCGATACCGTAATCGCCAACACCAACATGACCAGCGACAAGCCCGTAGACAATGGCATGCACACGCAGACCTTCGCCACCACACCAAAGATGTCCACGTATCTACTCGCCTTTCAGGTAGGTGATTGGACATGCTCCAAGGGTGAATCCGACGGCATTCCCATCCGTGTCTGTTCCACACCGGACAAGGTTGCTCTGACGCCCTTCGCGGTGAAGGCGGCGGAACACTTCCTGCATTACTACGACCAATACTTCGGCGTGAAATACGCCATGCCCAAGCTGGATCTCATCGGCATCCCCGACTTCGAGGCAGGCGCTATGGAGAACTGGGGTTGCATCACCTACCGCGAAACCGCGCTGCTGGTGGATGAGAAGAACTCCTCTCTGAGTGACCGGAAGAACGTGGCGATCGTCGTCGCGCACGAGATGGCCCATCAGTGGTTCGGCGACCTGGTCACCATGAAGTGGTGGGACAACCTGTGGCTGAACGAGGGCTTCGCCACATGGATGGAGTCGAAGGCAGTACACGAATGGCAGCCAACATGGGGCGTGCTAGAGGACGAAGCCCAAACCCTCAACAGCACGCTGAACCTGGATGCAGCCGCACAGACACGTGCCATCCGCAGCAAAGCCGACACACCGGAGGAGATCAACGAGCAGTTCGACGGCATTGCGTACGGCAAGGCTGGAGCTGTCATCGGCATGGTGGAACACTATGTCGGCGAGAGTGCCTTCCAGCGCGGTGTACATAACTACATGGAGGCGCACAAGTTCGGCAACGCCACTGCGGAAGACTTCTGGGGTGCGCAGACCAAGGCCAGCAGTAAGCCAGTGGATGCAGTGATGGAGAGCTTTGTCGCACAGCCGGGAGAGCCGCTACTAACCTTCACGGCGAATGGCAAAGGCAACTATGCAGTGAAGGAGAGCCGCTTCTTCCTCAGCCCTCCAGCGACAACTCCTATCCAATCGTGGTCTGTTCCCATCTGCCCTGCGAAGGGAACGTGTCAGGTGATTCGTGGCGATGCGAGTGTCACCGCAAGTGCGCCGGAAGACCTGCGGAACGTAAGTGCCAGAGGCTACTATCGCAGCAACTACGACGCGGCCACGCTGCAGTCTGTGCTGCAACATGCACCGTCGTATTCTGCACCCGAACGCATCCTGCTTGTTGGTGATCATTACGCACTACTTCGTTCCGGTCAGGGCTCCGTTGGCGAGTACATGCAACTGGTGGAAGCCCTGCGTGCGGACCCAAGTGCACAGGTGCTGCAGCAAGCCGTGAGTGGCCTGGGGTCGTTGCGCAGCCGTGTCGCTACCGACCAGCAGACAGGGCAGATCGAGGCGTGGGTGCGGAATGAGTTCGGCCCGGTCTATCGCTCGCTGGGAGAAGCATCCGCATCTGAGTCCGTTGAAGCGGAGCAACGTCGGGTTACGTTGTTCAGCCTGCTCGGTGGCGCTCAAGATCCAGCTGTGCTGGCACAGGCAAACACCATTGCCAACGCTGACCTCAGTGGCGATAGCAGGGTAGATCCAGAGCTTGCGCATACTGCACTTGCAATCGCCGCACAGCACGGCGACGCCGCTTTGTATGACCGTATGCAGCGGGTGGCTCAGACCAGCACTGATCCCAACCAGCAAACACAGGCGCTGTATTTGCTGGCGACGTTTGAAGACCCTGCGCTGGTGAAACGTACGCTGGATGATATCGCTGCAGGCAAAGTTCGCAACCAGGACAGTTGGATATTGCTCACCATTCTGCTGCAGACACGCAAAACGCGTCAGCAAACGTGGAACTATATCAAGGAACATTGGGATGCGATTCACGCACAGTTGACCACCAGTAGCGGCAATCGTCTGGTTTCCGCAACGGGTGCGTTCTGTTCGCAGGAAGAGCATGATGATGTGCAGCAGTTCTTCGCGTCGCATAAAGTGGACTCCTCAGACCGTGCTTTGCGTGACGCGTTAAACAGCATCAATAGTTGCGTGCGTTTTCGTGGTCAACAACAACCCGGCCTGCAACAGTGGTTGTCGACTGCTTCACGCTAGGCAAGAAGGAGAGTCGCGATGGAAACGCAGCCTGGCTACCAGGGATTTTCGCCGTCGAGTTATGGGGCGCCTCTCGTGCAGGAGCCCGTCGCGCCTTCACCTGCGCAACCGCCCATGTTGCGGCCACTTTCCACGGGCGAGATCCTTGACCGCACGCTTGCGCTCTACCGCAGGCACTTCTGGTTGTTCGTGGGCATCGGTACCTTGCCTGCAACGGTTGTGGTGTTGAGCACTGCTCTGCGGCTGATATTCCTGAGGGACTTCGCGCAGCTCCCGCAACCGACGGCGGGGAATCCCAATGCAGCCGCACAGGCGATGGGATCCATGGCTCTGATGCAGGTGGCATTTCTGCCTGCAGTACTGCTCATCCTTGTGGTTTATGGCGTGGCCCAAGCGGCCACGGTGCGCGCCGTTCAGCAGCTATCGCAAGGCACGCTTTCAACTGCAGCAGATGCCTATCGCGCGATTCGGGGTTACTGGCTTCGTTGGACCGGTATTGCATTACGCCAGATTTGGAGCTTCTTGTGGCCCGTGTTGGGCGGTGTTGTGTTGATGCTGATTGCGCTGCTATTGCCGGGCGGAGTCAAGGCGCACCCGGCGGCTTTTGTAGGACTCGTCTTGCTGGGATGGTTGCTGTTAATGGCGGGTTTTGTTCTGGGCGTATTGAACTATCTCCGTGTGGCATTGGCCCAAGCAGCTGGCGTGATGGAGAATCTTGGTGTTAATGCGTCGCTTCGGCGTTCGCGCGCGTTGGTAGCAGGGCGTAAGGGCCGCATCTTTCTAGCGCTTTTGCTTGTGTACGTTCTGCACATGGTTGCAGGCGGTCTGCAAGTGCCTTTCGTTTTCCTTGCGCAGACCATGCACGGTGCACAACGCGTTCTGCTTCTGGCAGCAGACTTGTTGATTGCTTTCATCGCGACAGCCTTGGTCTCTCCGGTGGCTTCCATTGCAATGGCTTTGTTCTATACGGACGAGCGTGTGCGCCGCGAAGGGTATGACATTGAACTTTTGTTGCAGCGTTCCATTGCAGAACGTGCTGAAGCCGGAGCCTGATCGCTAGCGATGATCTTTTTGCAAGACGTGCATCGATGGCTTTTGGTAGTGGCATTCGTTGCGCCGTGCCTGCGTGCGCAAGCGCAGGTCCCCGCGTTGATGCCGCCGCAAGGTCTCCCTTCGTTGCAGGACGTTTCTGTTGATGAATATCGACATCACCTGGATGAGTTACGCAGTTTGGTCGCCGATTGTGGCCGTGTCGTGACTGCGTGTAACCCCGAGAGCGTGGGCAATGACGATCGTGTTCATCCACTGCAAGGGCAATCCTTTACTGTGCGTTATGGATGGTTGCGGGCATTGCTGGATGATCGAGATCCTACAGTGCACCGTTCTCATACGGAACTACTCGCACAAGCAGAGCAACGGTTAAGTGATCAGGAAGAGGAGTTAAATCACCCGAAGTCTGCTTTACCGCTGCAACAGAAAGATCGTGTGCAGCGCGACCACGTGCTGGCTTCGAAAGAGTTTCAAGTCGTACACGAATATTCCTGGCGAGAACGCGTCAGTGCATGGTTGTCAGAGAAGCTGGCACGCATCTTTGGCGGCGCGGCTTCACTTGGCCGGATCGCTCCTTGGTTTGGAAAGTTTCTGGAATGGGGATCTTTGCTTGCGGCGATTACATTGCTTGTTCTTTGGATCTATCGCGCACTCGACCGGCAACGCATAGCTCTTGGAAAGCTGACGGGAGATGTGGCAAAGCGCGAAGCTATCGAAGCATCACGTGCATGGGCAGAGCTGGCGCAGATACACGCTGCAAATGGAGAATGGCGCGATGCGATTCATTGTCTCTATTGGGCAACCATCGTTTTGTTAGAAGAACGTCGTACGCTACGTCGCAGTGAGACACGTACGCCGCGAGAGGTACTTCAACTGCTGTTGGTTTCTTCGCTGTTGCGTGAACCGCTGACGGCGCAAACAGTTGCATTCGAGCGCATCTGGTATGGCTTTGCTCATGCTACGCAAGAAGATTACGAAGCGGCGCAGCAGAATTATCATCGTGTCCAGTGCGTTGCCGTAGGAGCGACACGATGAGGTCGCCGAACGCAGATCGCCGTACCGTATTGTGGGTACTCGGTGTCATGATGCTCCTGGTGACGCTTACTGCCATCTTTGCTCCTGCAACGAGTGATGATGACAAGAAGCCCACCACCTACAATCCTGGTGCTGCCGGTTGGAAGGGCGCGTATCTACTGCTGCAGCAACTTGGTTACAACGTAAGCCGATCCGATGCGTCTGCACCCAAGCTGGATGAAGCGGACGCTGCTCACACCACATATGTGCTGGCTGCGCCAAATACTCCTGCAGAGGACGCACAGAAGCGTGATTACGATGCGGTGGAGCGCTTCCTTCGTCGTGGTGGCCGTGTTATTGCAACAGGATCGAGCGGTGCATTATTTCTTCCTGGTGGTCGTACGGGAAAGCCTACTCAGTTTGTAGGCAACCTATGCAATGCACTGCCAGAAGGAAATAGTGAACTGGCGCAGGCGGGCAGTTTTGCGCTGTATGACATAGCGCCCTGGAATGCGTTGGAGCCATTGGTACGTGTGGATGCGCGATGTGGCGCGGATGCCGTGTTGGTGCATCGTAAATATCCGCACGGCGGTGCGATGATTTATCTCGCTTCAGCGGAGCCATTCAGCAATCGCGGATTGAAGCAGGACCAGTCGTTGCATCTGTTGCTGCTTGCAATTGGGCCAGCATCGGGCGATGGTCGTCGTGCAGTGATCTTCGACGAGTTCTATCGTGGTGAGCAGGCCTCGCCGTCAGATTACTTGCATGGTCTGCCTCTGCGCTCCCTCATCGTACAGACATCGCTTGTTCTCTTGTTTCTGATGTTCACGTACACACGGCGTAGCGGACCGATACGTGAACCGCTTGTGGTGCCACGTGCATCGCCACTTGAGTTTGTAGAGAGTATGGGGGCCTTATACGAACGTGCAGGAGTGTCCAAGCCTGCCACAGATGGGGCTCACCGCAGACTTATAAGGTTCTTGACATCTGTGTGCGGTCTGCCTGCTGACATGGCAGATTCCAGTCAGAGAGCAGCGGACTTTATTGCGCAACGGTTCGGTGAATCGCAAGAATCGCTTGCTGCGCTGCTAGATCGCCTACAGGCTGCACGTTATGAAACTCTGCGTCCGCGTGATGCGCTGACATTGGTGCGAGCAGTGGACGCAGAGATCGAACGGTTACAAATCATGATGAAGTCATCGCAATCTCAACCGCTTGTACAGGAGATGAAGTGAACACCACGAGCCATTCCCTTGAACTATTTCAAAGCGGTCGCGAAGAGCTTGGCCGCGTGCTTGCCGGGCAACAGGAGTTGATTGAGCAATCTTTGCTGACATTACTTTGTGGTGGACATGCGCTGATTGAAGGCGTTCCAGGTGTCGCGAAGACGCTTGCGGTGAAAACTCTGGCTCGCTTCCTCGGTCTTGATTTTCGTCGCGTGCAGGGAACACCGGACATCATGCCTGCGGACATCCTGGGAACCAACGTGTTTTCTCCGAAGACCGGCGAGTTTGTCATGCATCGTGGCCCAGTGTTCACTGAGTTTTTGCTGGCTGACGAAATTAACCGCATGCCTCCTAGAACGCAGGCTGCACTCCTGGAATCCATGGAGGAGCGACAGGTAACGCTGGATGGCCAGACGTATGCTCTGTCGCCATACTTTACTGTCTTTGCAACGCAGAATCCTCTTGAGTTTGAGGGTACGTATCCGCTACCCGAAGCACAGCTCGATCGCTTTCTGCTGAAAATTCGTGTTGCTTATCCAGAGTTGGCGGAAGAGCGAGTTGTGCTTGAACGTCATCATGAAGTACCGGTAGGTCACCGTTTAGAAGATGTCGAATTAACGCCTGTAATGCCGCAATTGATGGAAGCCGCACGTGCAGAAGTGCGTGCGGTGCAGGTTGAGCCAGCATTGTTTGACTATTTGCTCGCTGTTGTACGGCGCACACGAGAATGGCCAGCGTTAACACTCGGTGCATCACCTCGTGCAGCGACAAGCCTGCTGTTGGTTGCCAAAGCCTATGCCGCGCGTGACGGCCGCAACTATCTTTTGCCCGATGATGTGAAGTCTGCTGCTGCACCTGTTTTGCGCCACAGGCTCATCCTGAGACCCGAGGCGGAACTGGAAGGATTTAATACGGATCGTGTGGTCGCGGATTTACTGGCAGCAACTCCATTGCCTCGTTAAAGAATCATGCAGACGCTCATTCCATCACCGGTTACTACTGCTGCGCATCCTAAAGGGAAGCATCTTGGCAGACTGTTGGGTTTTGGTGCCACACCGCGTCTGCTGCTTTTGCTGGCCGCATCCGTACTGCTTAGTATCCCGGCGTTCCTTGCTAGCCGCACTCCATGGCTGATGTTCGGGGTTGACGCATTGTTGCTTGGAACATTTGTTGTGGATGCGCTCTTGCTGCCAGCGCCTGAGCGATTTCAGTTAACACGAAGGTTTCTTCATGCGCCGGAGTTAGGAACTCCGGCTGATGTCGAATTGCAGGCAATAAAGTCTGCCAGCGGGATTCATACGCTGCACTTTACAGATGACCTGCATGTATCCATGTTGTTCTCGCAACCTATCGGGGCGATGTTTAGCTATCCGAGCGAACCATCGACAGTGAGATACATGGCAACGCCATCGCAGCGCGGCGACCTGGCTCTGGGTAAGTTGTACTTCCGTTATCGCGGCGCGATTGGATTTGCCGAGCGATGGGCAGTCGCAGACCTTCGTCAAACCATTCGTGTTTATGCGGCAGGAGAGCAGGCGAATGAATCTTCAGAATTATTCCTATTACGTGCGCGACAGATTGAACTGGAGAAGCGCAGACTGCGGCGTATTGGCCTCGGACGTGAATTTGAGCAGTTGCGCGAGTATCGTACTGGCGATGAACTACGCAATATTTCTTGGAAAGCAACGGCACGACACAATCGCCTGATCACGCAACAATTCACCACAGAGCGTTCACAGCAGGTTTGGATTGTGTTGGATGCCGGAAGGCTATCGCGCACAACATTCGTGTTGGAAAAGACATCCACGGCGAACGGTGAAGAGGATGCAACACAAATCGTTACGCAGTTGGATCAAGCAGCGTCAGCAGCTGGACAGCTCGCGCGTGTTATTCAGCAGTCGGGTGATCGCAGTGCGTTATTGACGTATGGCCGTGGTGTGCAACAGCAGCTACTGCCATCATCGGGAACGCTGCATTTGCGGCGCATGATCGACGCGCTGTCACAGGTGCGATCAGAGACGGCGGAAGCAGATCATCTGATGGCCTCTGTGCGTTTGCGGCAGTTGCAGCGGAGGCGCGGACTTGTATTGTGGATTACTGAAATGACGGAAAGCGCAGGTAGGCCGGAGATCGTGACCGCCGTAAGCGCATTAGTGCGCCGTCATTTGGTCGTTCTTGTTTTGCTTCAACAACCGGAACTGGAAGCGTTGGCGTCGTCTTGCCCGAAGAACACACATGAAATGTATGCCATTACAGCGGCGCAGGAGATGCTTGACCGTAGAAGAACTCTACTGGCTCAATTGCGTTCCCAAGGCGTCCTGGTGGTAGAAACCAGTGCTGCAAACGTTGCCAGCGACAGTATCTCGAAGTACCTGGAAGTTAAGTCGCAGGGACAGCTTTGATATCAGGCAGACGCTTGCGTCCGCCTTCGCTCAACCAAAAGAAAAGCCCTGTCAGCAACAGTGCGCACACTGAAAATTTCACTGCTTTCGGTACATGTGTGGGATCGAGAAAGGCTTCCAGGATTCCCGCGATGAACAGCATGGGGATGGTACCTGCAAGCAGGCGTACGGCTTCGTTGCCCGCACGCGCAAGTGAAGTCCTTCGTGTCAGGGTGCCGGGGAAAAGCAAGCCTGTGGCAATCCGCAGGCCTGCACCACCGGCAATGAAGATGCTCGGTAGTTCCAACGCACCATGTGCTGCGACAAAACTCCAGAGATCGAGCGCCATGCCATGTTGCGCGCAGGCCGTAGAGATGATGCCGACACTCATGCCATTCCAGAACAACATCAATACCGTTGGAATGCCCGCAAGGATGCCACCCGCAAAAACATAAAACGTAACGGCGATATTGTTCGTCATGATGGCGCTGGATTCCTGCGGTTTGGCACTCAGCACACTCTCTGTCCACATTTCATGGCGTTCAATGGTTGCCACCATCTCCGGCCCTAGAACAGCGCGCATGAAATGCGGGCGAGCGATCGTCTCTAACGAACCGAGCAGCGCACCCAGAAGACACAGGGTTACTGAAGCGGCAATGTAAGGCCATAGACGCCGCACCAATATGGGGAAATCCGCGCTGAGAAAACGCCAGACGCTGAGCATGCTGGTGCGCTGCCCGCTATAGACGTGATTATGAGCGCGGCTAACAAGGCGATTCAGATATTCAGCCAGAGATTGTGCGGTTCGGTCGCTGCGTACTGCGGAAAGATCAGCCGTCGCACGACGATAGAGCAGGCCGAAATCGCGCAGATCGTCTGCCGTAAGCGACTTCAATCCCTTTGCCTCCACACTTGTGGTCAGCGCATGCAGTCGATCCCAATCTTCACGTCGCGCCGCAATCCAGCCGTTGGAGACCATATAGTGAATGCTAACTGGAGAGTCTGCCTCTGTGAGCACGTTTTCCCAACCGCCCGCCACTTTTGACGATCACGCAATCGACACGCCAGAACAGGTCGCGCTGTACTTTCCGCTGGCTGGCCTGGGAAGCCGGTTTCTTGCGACTGCACTGGATATTGCGATCCAGACAGCGGTCACACTGTTGCTGATTTTTGTTGCAGCGATTGTTTTCAGCGCGATTGGTACGAGCAAGCTGGACAACATGTCCAACACTGCGGCGAAGTGGTTCGTAGCGCTCCTTATCCTTGGATATTTCACCCTTATCTGGGGTTATTACGCATTGTTCGAAGCATTCCGCAACGGGCAGACGCCGGGTAAACGTGTGCTGAAGATCCGCGTAATCAAAGACAGCGGGCGGCAGATTACGCTGTTTGAGGCATTGGCACGCAATCTGCTGCGTGTGATTGATAACTTGCCGGGAGCCTATCTCACAGGTGTGATTTCCATTCTTGTGACAAAGCAGAATAAGCGGCTGGGGGATCTCGTAGCTGGCACTATCGTTGTGCATGAACGCACAGATGAGTTCGGTGGATATTTGTCTGCACCTGTAAGTCGGAGTTTCACTTCCAACCTCTTTGAAGCTCCTGCAACTCCGCCTCCAATGTTGTCTGAAATTCCTGCGGACCGTGTCGCCCGTCTCACACATAACGACCTGCACCTGATCGACAGTTTCCTTGCTCGTGCGATCTCGTTGCCAATGGAGGCACGCGCTCAGCTTGGGTCGCGCCTTCTGGATACACTGTGCATGAAGATGGAGGTGGCTGTACCGACCGATGTGCCTCCTGAACGAACACTGGAAGCACTTGCCTATACCCTCCGTGGCACGGGAAGAGTGTGATGTCAGCCGCGTATACTTTGCGATGCAGATAGCTTTTATCCGTGGAGAGTAAGTGCATGGCATTTCCGCAGTCGTACGTCGCCAATCCTGATCGATACAGTAATGCGCAGTTTCGTCGCTGCGGCAAGAGCGGCATTAAGTTGCCTCTGATTACGTTGGGCCTGTGGCAGAACTTTGGTGGCGATGATGTCTTTGAGACAGGCCGAGCCATGTTGCGACGCGCGTTTGATCGCGGTGTTACGCACTTCGATCTGGCGAATAACTATGGCCCGCCCTATGGTTCTGCGGAAGAAAACTTCGGCAAGGTGCTGCGCACAGACTTCGCGGCGCATCGCGATGAACTCATCATTTCGTCCAAAGCTGGCTGGGATATGTGGCCCGGGCCATATGGCATTGGTGGATCGAAGAAGTATCTTGTCGCTTCGCTAGATCAATCACTGAAGCGTATGGGGCTGGAGTATGTCGATATCTTCTACACCCATCGCCCCGATTTCGATACTCCGATTGAAGAGACGGTAAGTGCTCTTGCGCAGATTGTCCGTCAGGGCAAGGCGCTCTATGTGGGCATCTCTTCGTACTCGCCTGAGCGTACGAAGATCGCGTATGAACTGCTGGCGAAGGAAGGCATTCGCCTTCTGATTCATCAGCCGTCGTATTCCATGCTGAATCGCTTTCTGGAGCAGGGACTGTTGGACACATTGGGCGAGCTTGGCGTGGGATGCATTGCGTTTTCCCCGTTGGCGCAGGGCCTCCTGACCAACAAGTATCTGAAGGGTGATGCGACACAAAACACACGCGCAAGTGGTGGCGACAGCAGCTTCAGCAAAGATCTGCTGAAGCCGGAAACTCTGGGGCGCGTACGAGCACTGAGTGCAATTGCAGAAAAGCGCGGACAGTCGCTGGCGCAGATGGCCATTGCATGGACGCTGCGTGATCCTCGCGTTACTTCGTCGCTCATTGGCGCTCGCAACGTTGCCCAGTTGGATGATTCGCTGAACTCACTGAGAAATCTCACCTTCAGTGAAGAAGAGCTGAAGCAGATTAATCAGTACGCTGTGGATACGCCGGAGATTGATCTGTGGCGTCCGGTGAACAGCCGCTAACTTAGCGTCCGAAAGAAGAGGCGCGGAGGCGCGTGATTACTTTCACGCCTTCGCGCCATTTTTCATTCAGGCCAAGCAGGGCCCATTCCACCTCTGGTTTGAGGTAGCGGAGAACTGTTTCTGTTACCGGATGGATACGCAATGATGGCGCAACCAAATACAGCCGTGGTGGTAATGCGCTCAGACGCAGCGTAGGGAAGTATCCGTGTTGTTGCAATGCGCCCAGTCCTGAAGAAGCGTCGATGGTTTGCGTGTGGTGCCAACGAACGCGAAGCCAGTAATCCAGCCCCTGTAATGCAAAGTGCATATCTTCATTTGCTTTCAGTTCCAGAACTGCAAGACGGCCATCGCGTGTGACTGTGAGCAGGTCCAGCATGCCGCGATCACCCGCTTGAAAAGCAGGGACCTGTGCGTAGACATGTTCCGGATCAAACTGCGACAGGCTACTTTGCCCATCGGTCAATGAACCGATATTGGCGCGCAGAGATGACTCAAGCCATGCTTCCGGCGCCATACGAAACAGGGGATCCTTCTGCGAGCCTGCAGCATAACGACGTTCGAAGAGCCGCTGTACAAAGTCTCGCAGCATCGGCTCCGTATCTGGCTCCAATGGTGTTTCCTGTGCACTGTTCCCAAACGTTATCTCCGTTGTGCGGTCAAATGAATTTGCGGATGCACCATGACGAATCCGCGCAAATTCCAGGCCGTGCAGCAGGAGTGCCATCTCTGTGGAAGAACGTGGACGTAGTTCCACACGATCGCGCATCGTCTCTGGCACGAGAGAAAGTGCTTGCTCGATGGCAGTGGCAAAGCGCTCTATCATGCGTCGTTGATCTGTGGCATGAATCAACCGCGTTGCCAGGTTACCGGTATCGGCCAGGTCGCACTCTTCCAGCGCTTCTGTGCCCTCATCCAGTTCGTACAACTCCCACTGCGCAGCATCGGGGCGCAGCCATCCCATACGCGAGAGTGTCGTGAGCGATGTACCCTTTGGAAGAACAACACGCAAACCGCGAAACAGCCGCTTGCCGCCCGCATGATCACGGCAGTGTTGCAGCCACAAAATCCCAACAGTCAGAATGCCGTCGATGGTGCTTTGCGATTCCTCTGCATTCACGCCGACGACAGCCCACGCATCCTGTCCGCGCATCAGCATGCCCCGCGCGTATGCAGGACCGAATGATTTCTCCAGGTCCATTGCGGAACGAAATGCATCGCACTTCCAATCAGGGAACTGACGCTGAAGCACACGTTCGAGACGCGCAACATATTCTCTTCGCGTTGTGTCGCGTTCTGTTGGTGTACGACGATCAGGACGCGATACAAACTCCAGCATCTGCGGCTTGCTTTGTCCAAAGCGCATGCTGGCAAGTCGTAGCGTATCCTTGCGCAATGCAGAGCCGGTGATGCGCCGCACCATGTTGTGCTCTTCACTCCACAGGTGCAGAGTGCAGCGTCCGCGATCCTGCTGGATGGAGTAGCGTGCGGAACGCATGTCGAAGATCATGCGTCCTTCTTCCAGGACAAGGGCGGTTGGGTAGTCTGCAAGAAAGTCTTCCAGCGCACGCGCAACCACTTCCGGCGATTGGTCTTCCACTGTGCGCAATGATGCCAATGCTTACCAGCCCTTGGCTTGCCGCAAGGAAGTGATGTGTGCGAGGTGATGACGGCTATGCCAGTCGTACATAAGCAGCCCCGTCTGGAGACTGACCGGACCATGTTCGGGATGTACAAACGTGCGCTGCCATTGCTTGTCATCTAAGGAACGGAGCATCATCACCCAGCGCGAATGCAGTGCTTCGAGGAGTTGCAGTGACCATTCCAAAGGCGCGTTCTTGCCATCGGACAACTCAGCCCAGAGCGCCTCTTCGTACGTCCTGATTACGGGAGCATCTTCCGTCAGTGCGAGCTTCATACGGATGTAGGCATTCATGTGGGAATCGGCGACATGATGGACCGTTTGCCGCACCGTCCATCCACCTTCACGATACGGGGTGGCAAGTTGCGCGTCGTTCAGATCCGCGACTGCATTCCGAAGCTTCCTGGGTAATTCTTCCAGCGTCTTCAGGCCAGTCTCGATAGCAACTGCGTCGATGGTCTGCGGCTTGTGGAAGCGGCCCACCGGGTACCGTGGATCGCTGGACGGCTGCGTTTGGGTGTCGGTTGTCATCCTCCTGAACCTAGCACAAAGAGGGGTAGAATCAGGACAGAATGAGTAGCCTGGCTGCCCCGCCGTCCACATCGACTTCTCCTAACTACTTCCAGGAACGCTTCGGCGTCGACCATGCGCTTGTGACACGCTGCCTTGCTGCTGCGTTGAGTGCCGGGGGGGACTTCGCGGAGCTGTACTTTGAGTCGGTCACTTCGTCCTCTATTGGGATTGATGAGGGGATCGTGAAGTCGGCTAGCCAAGGCCACAGTACGGGTTGCGGTGTTCGCGTACTTAGTGGTGAGCGAACAGGTTATAGCTATACGGATTCGCTGGAGGAAGACCGGCTGACCCATGCGGCGAAGACGGCTGCGTTGATTGCCAGTGGGCCAGCGAAGCAGCAGGTTGTGCCGTTTGTGGAGACGCAGGTGCATAACCTATATCCGGTTGTTGGGCTGGATGCGGAGATACGCGAGAAGCTGGCGTTGGTGCAGCGTGCGGATAAGGCGGCGCGTACGTATGACTCGCGCATCACGCAGGTTCGTGCAGGATTCAACGATGAGGTTCGTCACATTCTGATTGCTGCCAGTGACGGCACGTGGGCTTCGGACACGCAACCGTTGAGTCGGTTCAGTGTTTTTGTGATTGCGAAGGGGGCGGACGGGGTCACCACACGCGGGTCTGGCGGAGGCGGGGGCCGTGTCAAGCTGGACTTCTACACCACGGAGCGTACACCAGAACACTATGCGCACCAAGCCTCACGGCAGGCCATCCTACAACTGGATGCGGTGGCTGCGCCTGCCGGTGAGATGGAAGTGGTGCTCGGGCCGGGATGGCCGGGCGTACTGATCCACGAAGCTGTCGGACATGGGTTGGAGGCGGACTTCAACCGGAAGAAGCAGTCAGCGTTTGCTGGGTTGATGGGCGAGCGTGTGGCTACGGATAAGGTGACGGTGGTGGACAACGGCACCATCGCCAACCGCCGCGGGTCGTTGAACGTGGACGACGAAGGTACGCCGACGCGCAACAACGTCCTGATCGAGAAGGGCATCTTGCGGCAGTACATGAGCGACAAGCTGTCGGCGAAGGTGCTGGGCCTGCCGTCGACGGGCAGCGGACGCCGCGAGAGCTATGCTTGCGTGCCGATGCCGCGCATGACCAACACCTACATGCTGGCGGGTGAGGATGATCCCGCGGATATCCTGCGCAGCGTCAAGCGTGGCTTGTACGCGGTGAACTTCTCCGGTGGTTCGGTGGACATTACCAACGGCAAGTTCGTATTCGCCGCCAGCGAAGCCTACCTCATCGAGGATGGCAAGGTGACTGCGCCGGTGAAGGGCGCGATGCTGATTGGTGATGGAGCGACGGCGCTGAAGCACGTGAGCATGGTGGGCCATGACCTGGCGTTGGATGAGGGCATTGGCACCTGCGGCAAGCGCGGACAGGGCGTGCCTGTTGGTGTTGGTATGCCGACGGTGAAGCTGGACAAAATGACGGTCGGCGGACTGGCCACGGAATAGGGAACTAAGCATGGCGACGACGAAGCAGGTGAAGCTGGCTCTGGTGCAGGAGATTGTGGAGCGTGCGTTGGGGGCGGGGGCCACCGATGCTGAGGCTGTGGTGTTTGAGGGGGATGAGTTCTCCACCAAGGTGCGGCTGGGGCAGGTGGAGACGCTTACGGAGTCGACGTCGCGGGCGGTTGGTTTGCGGGTGTTCCATGGGTTGCGTACTGCCAGTACCTCTACCAATGACCTGAGTGAGGAGAGCCTCAAGCGGCTGGTGAGTGGTGCGGTGGAGTTGGTGCGCATTACCGAGGAAGACCCATTTGCCGGGTTGCCGGATGCGAGGGAGTATTCGTCGGTACGCAATGCGGAAGGTTTACATATCTACTTCGAGGATGTGTACAAGCTGTCTGCTTCGGACCGGATTGAGATGGCGCGTGCGACCGAGGCTGCGGCGATGGCGGCTGATGTGCGTATCCAGAACAGTGATGGCGGTACGTTCTCTGCGGCGACTTCGTATAAGGCGATGGCGAACTCGTGTGGGTTTGCGGGTGAGTATCGCAAGAGCTACTGCAGCATTGGCGTGACGGCGATTGCGCAGGATGCTTCCGGGATGCAGCGCGATGGATGGAGCAGCGGTGCGCGTACGTTGACGAAGCTGGAATCGCCGGAGGATGTTGGCAAAGAGGCGGCGAAGCGTGCGGTGCGCAGGCTTGGTTCGCGGCGGGTGAAGACGCAGAAGGCTTCGGTGGTGTTCTCACGGGAGATTGCACGCGGCATTATCGGGGACATCTTCGACGCGGTGAACGGCGATGCGATCTATCGTCATGCGTCGATGTTCGAGGACAAGCTGGGCGATCAGATTGCCAGTCCGCTGGTGACGGTTGTGGATGACGGCACAATGATGCTGGAGCCGATGCTTGGTGGTTTCGGCACGTTGCCGTTTGATGGTGATGGTTTGCCGATGCAGCGCAAGGTGATCGTCGACAAGGGCGTGCTTCAGACGTATGTGACAAACTCGTACACCGCACGCAAGCTGGGTGTGAAGAGCACCGGGAATGCTTCGCGCGGGTTGGCCGGAGCGCCTGGTATTGGTGCGGGGAACTTCTACATGGAGGCTGGAACGCAGACACCGCGGGAGATCATTGCCGAGGTGCAGAACGGGCTTTATGTCACCGAGGTTCTGGGCAGCGGTGTGAACCTGGTGACGGGCGACTATTCGCAGGGCGCTGCTGGTTTGTGGATTGAGAATGGTGAGTTCACCGGCGCTGTGGAAGAGATCACGATTGCAGGCAATCTGAAGGACATGTATCGCAACATTGTTGCGGTTGGGAATGACCTGATTTTTCGCGGTGCTTCGGCTTCTCCGTGCTTCCGAGTTGAGGGGATGACGATAGCCGGAGCGTAGGGCACTTCGTGCTGTCCTCGACGCCTTCGGCGTGTTGTCCGCCCTTAGGTGTGGGGGGTACCCCCTCCCCCCTGTTTTCCTAAAATCGTCTTTCTATTGGGGTTACGGCGCTAGTGCCGCTAAAATCGTCTGCCCATTGGGGTTAGAGGCAAAATCGTCTTTCTAAAGGTTTTAGCTATTGGACCTTAGCTCTTAGTTTTTCCCTTGTTTCTATTATTAGAGAGCGTCGGGAAATAACATGCCAACTCTATTTGTTTTGATTTGTTTTACTTAGGTGCTTTGGGGGCTTGACACCGCTGCTTGCCGTTTGTGGGAGCGGCCAGCCATGAGCTTCATGGCAATCGTTTTCTATATCAGTTTTTCAACGAGTTTCTCAATGCTTGCGATGTTCACTAACAATGTTTCCGGTATGTGGTGGCGAGCGCCGAGATATGCCGGGTCGTTGTAGGCCAGTTGTGTTGCCCCTTGTTCGTCTTCCCAAACGAGAATCTTAAGCGGCAGGTCGATCGCACTGGTGATGGATGCGAGCATGAGTGGGGTTCCGGCTTTGGGATCACCAAAGATGAATAGCTTTGTGGGTCTCATGCTGAGGCCGACCTTTGCGGCTTCTCCGCTATGGTCGACTAAGGCGAACAGGTGGATGCCTTTTGCCGCTAACATCGCCTGCAACGATTCCACGACTTCATCGACAGAATGACTGCTGCGACGTATTACCAGACCGCTCGTTGCTTCCTGCTGCATGCTGTTTTCTCCCAACTGCTGACGCGCGACGGTTGCTTACGCGTATGTTCGCACAAGCCATCTTTATGCGATGGTGGCCCTCCCTATATTCCGTTTTGGCGTGCATTCATCGCAGGGAAGCGTAAGCGTAAGCGTGAGTCGTTTGTCGGTCTTGCAGTGCTTGCATTCAGTGTCGTGTCGATTGCGCGGCGAACTCGGCCGGGGAGGGTAGGTGTTGCGGTGGTGTTCGCGGATACCAATAGGCGGCGTGGCATGCTTCGCAGGCAGCATCCAGTTCTGCACCTGCAGTAAGGACTCCCGCAGCATTGTGTGTCCTGCTGGCTGTTAGCGCGTGATTTGCAGCCTCTTCCAAACGAATCGCTGCTGCGCGAAATCGCGCTGGGTCTGCATCGATGTCGACTCTGATTTGCGCAGCCGTGCGTGTGCCTGGGGTGTCTGCGTCTGCTAATTTGCTGTGTGCGTTTGCACCTACGGGAAAGCCTGGCGTTTGCAGGCGCTTTGCTCCAAGCACGAGAGCCTGTGCGTGTTGTGCAACCTTCTGCCATTCCGCTGCTGTGCGCGGCTGCTTCTCACGCGTTCCATGGGCGGTTTCTTCTGTGCCAACTGATTCCCAAAGAGAATCTGCTGCAGGATCGATCAGGAGATCCATCGTTTGCTGAATGCTGGATGGAAGTGGCTTGGCGGTACTCTTTGAGTTTTGTGCACCGATTGCGATCGCGGCAGAGGCAATGCATACGAGGCTACTTATCGACAGGGTGTACAGCCTGGACCATTGATATTTCATGCAGCCTCTTTTCTTCAAATAGTTCGTCTAGAGCAGACCGATGGCGCGGCCTGCTACACCAACACCCAGCCACAATGTGAGCGATACAGCGCCCGCGAGCCGCGACCATAGGTTTGTCTGGTACTTATCTGTGCGCAGCAGTGCTGCGCGGTGAAAGGTGAAGTAGAACAGCAATGCCGCAGCGAGGAGCAACATCTTCCAGCGGAATGCGGGGCTGTGATAGCACTTGAGCGCTTCTTCTGAGGTGAGAGCTATACCGGTTAGAAGCATTACCGTAAGACTTGCTAACAAGGTGCGGCTTAATCCGCGGGCGATGTTGCGTGCCGATTCTGTTTTGAGAATCAGACCGAGCAAGCGAAGATCGACGACGAGGACAACACCACCCAATACCGCGAGTCCAAGAAGGTGAATCGCTTCAACTACGGCAAAACCCCAGCGTGATTGCTGCATGTACTGGCCGAGCCATGAGTGCGATAGGGCAACGAACAACGGAAGCATTGGCTCTCCTTTAGAAGTAAGCAATCATGCGGCCCGCGACGATGATGCCGCTCCACAGGGAAAGCGAGGCGATGGCTGCAGCTCGGGCGCGCCAGGGAGACAGCTCAAGCTGCTCCCACTCATGGACGCGGCGGTAGATGGTGGTGTGAAAGATGAGGGGATTTAATCCCACCAGCAGAAGCAGAACCAGCTTGATACGAAAGGCTGGATTGCCGTAGTTCTTTGCCGCCTCAGCCCAGAACAGCAGGAATCCGGAAACAAACATGACGGCAAAGCCTGACCATGTGAGCGGAAATACCGTGTGTGCGATGCGTGTGACGGAGACGCCACGCAGGACAACGCCGAGCATGCGCAGATCAAGCAGAGCGATTGTGCCCACGAGCAGTGTGATGGCAAGTACATGGATCGACTCAATGATGGAGAAGGCGTAATCCGATTCACGGATGTATGTGCCGAATTGCGAGTCGTAAAGCAACTGGCATACGTGTTGAATGAAGTGCGGCAAGCTACATCCTTATTCAAAAAAAGGTGGCTCGTCTCCGTGAGTTGCAGTGGCTCACGGAGACGTTCGTTAGGAAAGTTACCTATTCAGGAATAGAAGTCTTTGCGGGATGATCCTTGTCCGGAGGTGGTGGCAGAGGTGCTAGTTTGCCGTAGCCTCGCTGTCCGTCAGGACCGATTGGTCCAGGTCCAGGGCCGATGTGCGGGGCATCAACGTTGTCTTCTGCGCAGGAGTATTCACGAATAATCTGGCCGGGCTTACCCGCGAACCATGTGCGTTGGTAGTGCAGCGGTTCTTTATAGAACTTGGGGTCTTCGACGATGAGCTCAAGATGAAGATGCGAGACGTCGGGACGCGTCCAGCGTTCGATGGTGTGCTGTTGATCGCTGTGTGGATTAGCATTTTCATCAATCCACGTGCGCTCTTCTTTGAACGAAGTGGAATCGATGACGAAGGTATCGCCTTCCCACCATCCAATTTCATCACCGAAGAATGACGGATCCGGATCGGGATCGTGCTTTTTCACATCGAACGGAATGAGGCGATAGGTGGTGTACCAGTAGAGAAAGGCAACCTGTGAGCGGCCCTGTAGTAGTTGGAATGCAAGTCCGCTTGCGTCGTGCCGTGGAATGCCGCCGACGATGCAGAGTGCTTCGGGATCAACTGTGTGTTCTACGTTGTATTTGAGTGCGGCTTCGCCTGCGGGTGTGAAGGGCAACTTATAGCCGGGATAATCCTTGCCGATGTTGCCGCCTGGTTTGTCTTTTCTGTTAGGTACCCAATAGCCGGAAAGGTCTGGATGGCCATCTGTAAGTCGCGGTGCGGGACCCTTTGGTAAGTCTGCTTCATTGACAGCGTTGGGAGATGGACGCCCGGTTCCTGATTGTGCGTTGGCAGGCACACCTACAGAAAGTAGAGCGAAAAGCAGACTGAACGCAGGCAGCGCTCGTTTGGCGTGGCTATACACAGGAATCTCCTTGCGACGAAGGGTATGTGCGACTCCGCAGTTACACAGAAAGCACACAGCCGCGTTCCGCATAACAAGCGGACCCGCAAAGGATTGTTAGAAAAGGGATGGACGCAGAAGCTCAGGTTAGAGAACGCGCACGATCACTCCGCGGATCAGCAGATGTGGCCGGCGGCAACAATTCGCGATCGGGAGTAGATGCATGAACCAAAACATAAGTTACATTGCGCGGGGCGTCAAGCAATTCCGTTGACAGCAAGATAAGTTCCGCTTACATTCAAGCCCATGCACGCAATTTTGCAGGCGCGTTGTTGTAGCACCCTCACCCTGAGCTGGTGTTGCGCCCACTTGTGTCGATAGAGTTTCGCTCTTACTCGTAGTCACCTGTCAGGCTCGCATCAGCGAGCCTTTCGTGCGTCTGCGCATTTGTTTTTCACATACAACTAAGGAGACCTTTGCCATGAAGGCAAAAGTGTTTGCAGCTACGTCTGCGCTTGTGCTGCTTGCTGCAGTGCCTGCTTTCGCACACCATTCCTTTGCCGCGGAGTTCGATGGTTCAAAGCCGGTTCGACTGGTGGGCAAACTATCGCGTGTGGAATGGACTAACCCTCACTCTTACTTTTATGTCGACGTAGTGGATGACAAAGGCAAAGTAACGACGTGGGGATGTGAAGGCGCGGGGCCGGGTGCGTTGTCACGTCGTGGCTTGAAGAAGGGCGATATCAAAATCGGCGACACGCTTGTTGTGGATGGTTATCGTGCGAAGGATGGTTCGCACCTGATTGATGGTCGTCGCGTTACGTTGCCGGATGGTCGTTCGATCTATGGCGGAACGCCGGGCGATGGTGGCCCTGGTGACGATGGCAGCGGCAATCCGCCGAAGAAGAGTTGAACGAGCGCATGAAAAACGGTGGATAGGAAGCTTGTTTGCTTGTCTCATCCACCGTTCTTCATGCTTGTGGCGAAGTTGCTCTAGGAGAGCGCCCAGCCGGTGCGGTTCTGGCGCTTGATGTAGGGTGCTGCTTGTGGGCAGTTCTTTGCTTCCATCTTGTGGGCGTCCCATTCGATCTTCTGGCCGGCGCGCAGGGAGACGCAGCCGAGCAGCATGATTTCTACGAGGCGTCCTGCGATGTCAAAGCGCGAGTAGCAGTCTTCGGGCTTGTTGGCCTTGATTGCGGCGAGCCATTCGGCGGCGTGTGCCTGGACGAGATTGGCGGAGCCTTTTGCATCCGTCATGACGTGCGAGTTGCGTGGGATTCGCTCTGCGTACTTCGCCATCGCGGGATGCTTAAGGTAGTTAACAAATTCCTTCTCGCCCTTGAGCTTGATGAAGAAGTTCGTGCCGTAGTCGTCGGGCGAGAAGATCATGCCGCCGTCGCCTACGAGCAGGCAGCCGCTGTCGGGGAGTTTGCCCTGCAGAGCGACGATGTCTGCGGTGAGTTCTGCGGGTGGCTTGTTGGTGAGATCGTGCCCGCCGCGGAGGCTTTCGTCGGGCTGACCGCCGTCGTACCAGAAGAGTGTGGTGGCGTCGTATTCAATCTTGCGGGTGTGATGGAAGAAGCTGGGGTGTTCCAGCGGAACCTTTGCGGTGCGCTTGGGAAATTCGAAGCGGATCTTAGTGCCTACGGGGTAGGACTCCTTGTTCATGGTGCCGAAGGGGATGGCTTCGATTTCCGTTGGGGCATCGAAACCGAGGGCGCGGAACGGCATGTTGACGGTGTGGCAGGCCATGTCGCCGAGTGCGCCGGTGCCGAAGTCCTGCCAGCCACGCCAGTTGAACTGGGTGTAGACGCCGTTCTTGTCCTTGGGATTGCGATGACCGACATAGGGGCGCACGGGCGCGGGACCGAGCCAAACGTCCCAATCGAGCGTAGATGGGATGGGATCTTCTCCGACGGGGCGGTCCATTGCCTGTGGCCAGACGGGGCGGTTGGTCCAGACGTGTACCTGATGCACCTGGCCTATGAGGCCGTCCTGAATGACTTCCACACCGCGGCGCAGGCCCGGTGCGGCGCTGCCCTGATTACCCATCTGTGTGACGAGCTTGTGGTCATGCGCCATGTTGCGGAGGTAGCGTGCTTCGTAGATGGTCTGCGTGAGCGGCTTCTGGCAGAAGATTGCCTTATTACGCTTCATGGCCGCGGACGCGATGATGGCGTGCATGTGGTCCGGTGTGGAGACGGTCACGGCGTCGATGCGGTCGCCCATCTGATCGAGCATCTGGCGGTAGTCCTTGTAGAACTTTGCGTCAGGATACTTCTTGGTCTGAATCGCATAGGCGTCGGTGCCGGCGTCGACGTCGCAGAGAGCGACGATGTTTTGCGCGGAGCAGGCATCGGTGTCGCTGCGGCCTTTGCCGCCGATGCCGATGCAGGCGATGTTCAGCTTGCTGTTGAGATGTTGTCCACGCACAATGGCAGGCGCGCCAACGGCGAATGCACCTGCGACGAGAGCGCTGGTTTTAAGGAAGTCACGGCGATCGACGCGCGAAGGTGCAGCGGTCTCAGTTTTCAGAGAGGGCAGATTTTCAGTTGGTTTGGACACGCGCACAGGATACACAGGGCGCATTACAGACGCCAACGAGCTGTCATTACAGGTCAACGTGTTTGTTTTAGTTGGCGGAAGATGACTCGTCCGCGACGATGACGACCGCAGTGAGAGGCGCGACGCTGATGGCGCTTGCTGCGTTGTTATCGAGCGATTTACCAACGAGCTTTGCGCTGGTTGGGGTTGTGAGAGAGCCGTATTCGTAGCGGACGATGTTGGTGAGCGGACCCTTGCCCTGCACGTTGACGTAGGCCGTGTCTGTGGCGCTGCGGTTGATGAGCATGACGGCTAGCTTGCCGTTCTTTTGCTTTGCTGCGTGTACGAGCAGGTTGCTGCTGGCGCTGGTGGTTTGCACGAGTTGGTCGCCTGCGCTGGCGAGGATGGTGGCGAGTTGGAAGCCGTAGAAGGCTGGGCCGGGTACTTCTGATTCGCTCAGGAAGGTGCCTGCACCGCCGTGCAGTTCGAGCCATTCGGCGTTGTCGATGCCGGATTCGAATGCGGTGAGCAAGTCGTGCGCGGCGAAGAGTGCTGTGGCGACATCAGGTGTGGCGGAGGCGAGTGTGCCGTTGGGGTTGGTCTCCGTCATGAAGATGGGCATGGGAGTGCGTGAGGTGGTGCAGAGACTGTTGGTCTGCGATTGAATCCCTTGCACGATGCCGGGGAAATCTTTTTGGGGATTGCTGAGTAGTTCGTCGGTGGTGACGGCGTTATACGTACCGGGGTAGTAGTGCAGGATGGTGAAGTCGAATGTGGCTTTGCTGCAGGCTGCGGTCAGGACGTCGGATGTCCATGTGGATGGGATGGGGTCAATGTCCGAACCGACGACGATGCCGACCTGAATGGTGGGATCGACGGCGCGCATGGCGTTGGCATACGCTGCGGCACCGGTGCCGTATGCGGTGGGTGATAGCGTGCTGATGCCCTGTCGACTGTCAGGATCGTTTGCATAGCCGTTCGAGTAGATGAACGGCGCGTGCAGATCAGTTTCAGTCAGGATGCTGTTGTAGCCGTTGTAGTAGATCTCGTTGCCAATCTCCCAGTAACGGACGCCGATGGGCGTGGTCATGCCGAGTCGCAGGAAGTTGAGGCCGTCATCCTGTGCGAGTGGCTGGCTGGCGCGCAGCGATGCCCAGTAGCCGACGGTCTTCCAGTCGTATCCGGTGGCGTCGGTGCCGATGACTTGTGTGTTGCCGGGTGCTCCGTTTGCGTATGCGACCCATGCGGCGGCTTCCTGCGGCTGGCCTCCGGTGTTGGGCGCAGAGCAGTCCTTGTCGCCGCTCCAGCTGGTGGAGATTGTTCCAAGGGAGTCGGCCACGCTGGTGCCGTAATTCACGGTGATGATGCCGGTGGTGCCGCTGGCCTGAAGGAGTCGCCCGAAGTTTCCGAAGTCAGAGTTGGCTGCAAGGTAGCCATTCCAGATGTTGGCGCAGGCTCCGGTGTCGGATGGCGAGAAGTTTGGCGTGAGGGTATGTTGCGCCCAGTGATAGCGGTCAGAGTAAGAGCCGCCGGGGAAGCGCAGGACCTTTGTGCCTGCGGTTGAGAGCAGGGGAGCTGCGCCGCTGATGTCGCCGATGGAGTGGTCGTAGACAGAGGTGTGGATGCCGTAGGCTTCTGCGGAAACTGTGTGCAGGTTGATGTCAGAGTTCACGTGCACGCTGGTTGTCGACACCAGGAATGAGACGGGAATGGTGATGGTCTTTTGCGGGATGGTGGCGTCGGTGACGGATATTACGACGTTGTATGTGCCTGGTTGCGTGACCTGACCCTGCAGTGTGCCGGTGGATGTGAGAGTAACGCCGTTGGGCAGGGTGCCGCTGGTGATGGAGAACGTATAGGGCGTTGTGCCGCCCTGCACGTTCAGCGGCTGCAGAATGTTCTGGTTGATAGGAAGGGAGAGCGGCGCCACTGGTGTTGCGACGAGTGGTGGTGATGTGACGAGAATGCTTACTGTGCCGGTTCCGGTTTGACCGACGGCATCTGTCCAGCGAATGGTTGCTGTGAAGGGAGCGGCCACGGTTGCTGTTCCGGATACTGTGCCGTCTGCGTTCAGTACGACTCCGCTGGGGAGTGTGCCGCTGAGAATTGCCGATGTGTATGGCGGTGTTCCTCCACTCAACAGGCGCGAGGTGAAGGATGCTCCGCGTGCAATCTGGATGGGCACCGAAGATGCCACCTGCAGCCGTGTGGAGGAGGTGACGGAGAAAGATTGCGTTGCCGTTTTGGCGGGAGTCTCAGAGTCCGTGAGTGTGACCTGAAATGCGTAGACGCCTGTGGTGGTTGGGGTGCCAGTGAGTGCGCCGCCGGAACTAAGAGTGAGGCCCGTGGGCAGGGTTCCGCTGGTGACGGCGTAAGTGTATGGCGATGTGCCGTAACGTGCGAGCAGGCTTGTGTTGAAGGTGGTTCCTACGATGGCGAGCGGAAGCGAAAGCGGCAGCAGTTCCGGCGCAGTGATTTGCTGCGGGGTGTCGGGGGTCTTTGTCTCTTGCTGGCCGCAACCGGAAAGGAGCAACAGGGAACAAAGGAAAAGCCGGGGGATCGTGCGTGTTTGCATCATGTGCCGCTGGGTTGAGGATAGCAGCGGGTGTTGAATTCCCTCAGCGGCTGAAGCCTTGCCCGCAGAATGTTGGCTTCCAGAAACGTTGTAGTGGCTTGAGAGGAATGCAGGTCCTTCGGCTTCGCTCAGGATGACGGCCTTTGGCCGTTTGAGCTTCGCGAGGCGAAGCTGGTTTTGGTTTCTTTGGCAGGAAGGGTTCGGATGTGTCGGCGGTTGAATGCGTTGGGATTCTTCGCTCTGCTCAGAATGACGGCCTATGGCCGTTGGATCGCGCTTTGCGCGATGCCCCACATCTCAGAATCGAGACGTGGGGCACCCGTTACTTCTCGTGATGGTTTCTAATTCAAGCCGTAGATGACGATGGAGGCTGAGCCGGAGGCCATGGGCCAGGTGTTGGACTTCATGCCCGAGGTTACGGCGATGCGTTGTTTGCCTGCGATGGCGTAGCTGATGACGCCGCCGCCGATGGCTCCTCCTGTGGCTGTCTTCCATGCGATGTCGCCGGTCTTTGCATTGAAGGCGTAGAGGTTGCCGGCGAGGTCGCCTGCGAAGAGGACGTTGCCTGCGGTGGGCGTTACGCCACCAACGACGGGCGCGGGTGTGTGGAAGCTCCATGCTCCTTTACCCGTGGCTGGGTTGAATGCTTTGACCCAGCCAGTGGCTTGTGAGGGGGCATCGAAGGTGATCTTCGGTTTTGAGGTGTTGGTGCTGGTGAGGGTGGCGCACCAGTCAACGGCTCCGTTGTAGATGAGCCTGGTCACAGGTGAGTAAGCGGGGTTGCTCCATTCATTGCCGCCGAGTGTGCCGGGGCAGACGTGCGGACCGGTGGCGGTGAGTGGTGCGGTTTCGTTGCTTACGGTTGTGGCGTTGGCTGTCCATGCGGATTTGCCGGTCTTGATGTCGCCTGCGTAGATGCGGCCGTCCTTCGTGGCGGAGGCGAGCATGGCTTTGCCATTGATGGTGTAGAGCAGCGGAGCGGCGGAGACTTCCCAATCATGGAAGTCGTGCTTCACGGGAAGGTAGGTCTGTTTGACGGCGCCGGTCTTTGCGTCGAGCGCGACGGAGAAGCTGGCGTCTTCTGTGCTGCTGGGGTTGCCGCCGGGCACGTAGAGCGTGCCGGTGGATTCGTCGAGCGTGAAGGCGGTCCAGGGCGTGCCGCCTTCGTCAGCGGTGCCTTTCACTTTGGGTGCAGGGGCTGCGGGGCCGCGGGATTTGTCGTCTGCGGAGCGCGGCACCATGTACTGCTCCCATACGATCTTGCCGGTAGCAGCTTCAATGCCGTACATGCGGCCCTTGGTGGGTGCTTTGCTGCTGCCTGCGTTGCCGGTGAAGACCATGCCCTTCCATGCGAGGACCGCAGCGGAGGTGGTTTCGAGATGCTTGGGGTCGCCGAGGGAGATGTCCCATAGCTTCTTGCCAGATGCGGCGTCGTACGCGAGCAGGCGCGCATCCTGTGTGCCGCGGAAGACACGGCCGTCGGCGAAGGCTACGCCACGGTTGGTGTCGTTGGGGATGGCCATCGTGTAGTCCTCATGCGCGCGCCACTTTTCGGCGCAGGTGTTGGCGTCGATGGCGACGGTGTCGTGCGCGCTGGTGAGGTACATGGTGCCGGCGACGACGACGGGGCCGGTCTGGAAGCTGCTTTGCAGTTTGAGATCGTAACGGCAGAGCTCTTTCAGGTTCGCTGCGTTTGCCACGGTGATTTCTGTCTGCGGGGCGAAGCGCTGGCCGTTGAGTGTGCGGTTATAGCTGGGCCAGTCGGATGTGTTTTGTGCGTGGGCGGCGAAGGGCAGAAGGACGAGGCTGGCGGCGATGAGGTGACGCATGATTGTGCTTGCTCCCAGGTGCATGGCGAATGTCACGGCTGCGTTCACGACGCGGTCTGTGCGTGCTATGCGGACATGGGGATTGTAGTGCTTCGCAATGTCGTCTGCTTCCCGTCGCATCCTGGTGGCGGAAATGAATGCAGGTCCTTCAGCTGCGTTTCGCTTCGTTCAGGATGACGGTCGTTCGACCGTATGAGCTTCGCGTTGCGAAGCTGCCCCACATCTCAGGAGCGAGATGTGGGGCACGCGCCTTCGGGACAGCTAGAATCGCAGAGTGGCAGCGGAACCCATCTTCGAGCATGAGATTGCGTTTGATCCGGCGCAGGCGGCGGATGCGCTGCGGCAGTTGCCTGCGGGGCCTGCGGTGGTGGGCCTGTTTGGGCATAGTGCGACGGATCGTCCGCATCTGATGAAGAGTGCGAATGTGCGCCGGCGGTTGCAGCGTTTGCTGGAGCCAGCCGAGGGGCAGACGAAGCGGCTGAATCTGCGCGATCGGATTGCGCGGATTGCGTGGCGTGAGGCGGGCAGCGAGTTTGAGTCGTTGCTGTTGCTGTATCGCGCGATGCATCTGGCGTTTGGTGCGGATGAGGCGCGGAAGAGGATGCGGTTGTCGCCTCCGTTCACGATTCGGTTTGCGGCCGAGAATGCGTATCCGCGAATTTATGTGACGAACCATTTGCGGCGTCGTTCGTTGCAGACGACGTTTGGGCCGTTTGCTTCGCGGCTGGCAGCGGAGCGGTATTGCGAGGCGGTGGAGGAGTTGTTTCTGATTCGCCGTTGCTATATGGAGCTGCATCCTTCGGTGGATGATCCGGGTTGCATTTATGGCGAGATGAAGAAGTGCATGGCGCCGTGTCAGAAGCGTTGTACGGATGCGGAATACAGTGCGGAATGTGAGCAAGTGCTCGCATTTTTGAAGACGCGCGGAGGCTCGCGGATTGCGGCGTTGGAGGCGGAGCGCGATGAGGCTTCTGCAGCGATGGAGTTTGAGCAGGCTGCGGCGGTGCATGGGCGCATTGCGAAGGTAAAGGCCGCGGCGGCGTTTGCGGATGAGTTGGTGCAGCCGTTGAGTGAGTTGAAGGCGGTATTGGTGATGCCTTGTCCTTCGCGCGCGGACGATGATGCGCCGCATGTGGCGGTGTGGAGTTTTGCGGATGGGTGTTTCCGCGGGCCGGAACGGGTGTCTCTCTTAGGAGTGCGGTTGGTGAAGGAGCAGGCAGAGGTTGGGTCGAGCTTGTTTGCGCAGCCGATGATGCTGGCGGCTACTCCGCTTGAAGGTGGCGCTGCTGCTGCTGGTGGTTCGTCTTCTGGTTCTGCGGAGGAGCGGATGCTGGCTGCGGTTACGCGACTGTTTGATGGTAGTGGTGGCGCGAAGGATATGACGGAGCTGGGGGACCAGCTTGCGCTGCTGAAGCGCTGGTATTACCGGCCGGAGAAGCAGCGGGTGGGTGCGATCTTCTTTCCGGCGCGCGGGGAGTGGCCGGTGCGGAAGATGGTTCGGGCTGCGGGGAAGCTGGTGGCTCCTGTTGAGGCTGTTGCGAAAGCGGAATAGTTGCCAACGATAGGTTGGGTTTTCGGTATTGCAGGGTAGAGTTTTCTACGTATTTGCTATTGGTCTACTTAGCTTTCATACCGCTGGTATGCTACAGCGAAATGATCACCGTGCATCCGTTGGTGAGGGAACACCTCCGCCACAACGCTCAGCAAGCCGCGTTGAACTCGCTAGGAATAGCGCTAGCGGTGATGATGATGCTGACTTTGGCTGGAGCGTCGCTTGATCCAGCGAGCCATCCGAACAGGTTCATCGTTGCGGTACGGTTCATGGTTGTCGCGGTTGCGTGGGTGGCAACAGGAGCAACATTTCTGTTCATGGCAATCAACAGATTCTCCCAAGTCAGAGAACGCACACGGCAATTCGCAATTCTCCGAGTTTTGGGTGGATCACTCTTCTTCATCCTTACCCTCCTTTTTCAGGAGGCGCTCCTCGTCGCTTTGCCGGGAACGATTGTTGGAATGCTACTGGCCTACCTTCATGAGTGGCTGATTTCAACACTTCTGGGTGGGCTGTTTGTTTTGCAGACTCCATACAGTTTTTGGCTGCCTGCTGGAATCATTGCTGCCTCTGTGTTCTTCGCTGCGAGTGCTTGGTCCGCATGGATATCCATGCGGTTAGAGGTACTGGACGCGTTGGCCTACGAAGACTGATTTGGCGGGTCCACTGCTTTTAGCGGTAGGAAACCTTTATCTTGACAACCTGTGCACTAATCAACAACCATATGGTTGTGAATCAGTTGGACACAGCATTTGCGGCATTATCTGACCCGACGCGGCGAGCCATGGTCGAACGGCTCTCGCATGGGCCTGCGACCGTGCATGGATTGACGGAATCGTTTGAGATCTCGCAGCAGATGATTTCAAAGCATGTTGCATGCCTGGTGCGGGCGCGGATTGTGGTGAAGACGAAGCGTGGACGTGAGAGTGTGTGCACGCTTCGGCCTGAGGCGATTAAGACGGTCAGCGACTGGGCGTTTAACTATCGCAAGCTCTGGGAAGAGAGATTGGACAGGTTGGACGCGGTTGTAACTCAAATGAAGAAAGATGAGGCTCGAGATGGCAGAAAACGCGGTTAACGAAACAGAGCGGATGACGATTACGCGGGTGTTCGATGCTCCACGCGAGCTGGTTTGGAAGGCGTGGACCGATCCGAAGTATGTGATGCAGTGGTGGGGGCCGAAGGACTTTACGGCGCCTGTCTGCAAGATTGATTTTCGCGTGGGAGGGAAGGCGCTCTTCTGCATGAAGTCGCCGGATGGGCAAGAGTGTTGGAATGGGATTGAGTACATCGAGATTGTGCCGTACGAGAAGATCGTCTCGCTCATGTACTTTGCCGATGCAGAAGGAAACAAGATCGACCCTGCACAAGTGGGATACGAACATGAGGTGGTTGAAGAGGCATACGACGTGACCCTGTTTGAGGATCTTGGGGATGGCAAGACAAAACTCACGTTCATTGGCAATGAGCCTATGAAGGATGCTGCAGAGAGCGGTCAGCTTGAGGGTTGGAAGGAGATCTTCGAGAAGGTTGCTGATGTTGTGGCGGGATTGGTGCGGGCGAAGTAGGACGCTGACACTCTTGAGATTCAATCGTGGAGGAAGACATGAAACGAACAACGTTTCTTGCTATCGTCCTGCTGGCATGCGCATGGACTGCGCATGCCCAGGACGCGCCGAAACAACACATCGCCATCAAGCCTGCAGACCCGGAATTGAAGGTTGTACTTGATTCCTGGAATGAGATTGGCCGCAAGCTGACGGTGATGGCGGAAGAGTTTCCCGAGGACAAATACGACTTCAAGCCAACACCTGCGCAGCGGAGCTTTGCGGAGCAGTTACTGCATGCTGCAGGTTCCTGCTACTTCTTCACGAATCCTGTGATGGGCGTGAAGACCCAAGCAGCAGAAGACCCGAAGCGTGAGCAGTACCCGTCCAAGGCCGCTGTGGTTGCATTCGTCAAGAAAGCCTTCGCGGATGGCGCAGCCGCTATCCAAGCGAAAGGTGAGAAGGGTTTGACGACGGAAGTTGTGTATACCCCGGAGCAGAAAGCGCGCGTGATCGACATTGCCTACGGCATCATCGAACACAGCGGGGAGCACTATGGCCAACTGGTTGTGTATTACCGGTTGGCAGGTCTTGTGCCGCCGGAGTCGCGGCCTAAGCCGTAAGTATCGAGACATTCGCACACTATAGTTCTGATATTCGGTAAGCCGGAAATGCTGGTGGCTGGCTCATAGAAGTCCATATGTATAGAGGAGCTGTCCTTGCTCTGTTACGGCGAATTTGGTTCCATGCCTCGTCGCAATGCCAGCTGCGAACAATGATGCCTCGCCTGGTCTATCGGGGCCGTGATAGCCCCAAAAGCTTGTGCCCGCGATTTCTTTTAAAAATGTTTGGCTTTCGCGTCGCAACGAATCGAGGACAATCGACAAGTCTACAAATTGGTCCCAAGTCAGATGTCTGTGCACATGAGCACGGAAAAGACGAGCGAGAATTTGAGCTTTTTCTGCATCAAGCAATTTGTCGATTATGACGAGAAGGTGTTCGGTGACTCTATTTCGGAAAGCTGGGTCATTGTCGATTCGCTTACGGAAAGCTTCCGTCTCGTCGCTGTCGGATAGGTTGCTATGGAATTCTTTTAGGAAAACTAGAAGTTTTTTAACAAAGTACCTATCACGGATTGCTACTCCAGTTTTGAAAAATGCAAAAGCGGTCTTAACGATTGGAACTTCTTTAGCAATGTCGCTCGACAAAAGGTAATCCAATCCCATTTCCGCGTAGTCTTGGGCAATATCGAGGGTGGGTTCGATGAGCTCTTTAGAAAAATTGGCTTCGAGTTCGGATTTCATTGAAAGCAGTATAGAAGTCAATCTCTAATAGGCCGCAACTTAGCAAGCCTCTTGTTTGTATGTTGTAACCATCGTCTAATGGTTGTTTCACGCGTTAATCAACTTGCTTATGCCTTGATCTGCGGGAAGGCAGAGATTCTTAGTTTGGCTCCGGCGTAAGGGACTAGCGTGATGGTTTCCTGTGGGCGGGCGCTGGCGAGGTCTTTGCCTGTGAGTGGGCTTTCCGGGAGTGGGTTGGCTACGCCGTCGGTGCTGCGCCAGCGGTCGATCTGGTGAGCCGGGACTGCGATGGTGACGGCGGGTGTTGCTGTGGCGAAGGGGCGGTCGCCTACTGGTTTCTCTTCTACTTTGAGTTTGGTTGCTGCTGCTTCATCCGTGGCTAACGCGTAGTTCCAGGGGCCGGTGGGGAAGACCTGCCAGTCGGCGGTGGGTTTGCGGTCGCGGAGCTTCATCCAGCTTTGGCCGGGGTCGAGTGAGAAGAGGAGTGGGCCGCGTTCGATTGCGAGCGAGTTGTGGAACCAGCGGGTGGCTCGCGGCTGCATGGGGAGCTTGAGGGTAATGACATCGGTGGACTTCCAGTCGCGCTCGAAGGCTAGAAACCCGCCGCTGGGCAGATTGGTGCGTTTGCCTGCGAGTTCTACTGTGGTGCCGTCTGTCCACTGTGGTCCGCGGAGGTGGAGCGGGAATCGCGTTGGCTTGTCGGCGTTGATGGTGATGCGTGCGGTGTCGCGGAAGGGGTACTCGGTTTCTACCGTGATGTGGACGTTTGCGTTGCGGACTTTGGTTTTGATTTCGCACGGTGCGTAGAGGGTGATGGCGAGGCCGTCGTCGGGTGTGCTCATGGCGAGGCTGGCGACGAATTTGGGCCAGCCCTGGTGGAAGTTGGCGGTGCAGCAACCGAAGTGCGGTTCGAGGCCGTAGAGGTTGGATTCGGGGCCGTTGGTGCTCCAGGGCTTGCTGTTCAGGCTGCACTGGACCTGATTGGGTTGCTGGTCGTACTGGTGCGCCCACATGTCGTCGGTGAAGGTGCCGGGCAGGGCGTTGTAGGCGATCTTCTCGATACGGTCTGCGATAGTGGCGTCGCCGAAGGTGCTGAGGGCGACTTCGAGCGAGAACATGGTTTCGACGACGGTGCAGAGTTCGGTGCCCTGGACAGGGCTGGGGCCAGCGAGGTGCTCGTCGCAGCTGAACATGCCGTTGGGCAGGCCGTGGTACTTGTCGAGATTCCCGATCTGCATGCGGAAGTTGTCGAGCTCCTGCTGCCTGTTGCCGTTGGAGCGGTATTGGACGGCGGCGGTTTTGAGTGCCATGCCGTTGTTGACGCCGTGGGCCTGCATGGCTCGCTCAGGCAGGGGCGAGTCGAAGCCTTGGGGGCCGAGGATGGTTTTATCCGTGGCTTTTTCGAAGGGGAAGTTGCGGAACTCGGCGGTCCAGTCGAAGCCCTGTTTTTGCAGGAGTGCGGCGAGGCGGGGGAGTTCGGGATCGTGCGTCTGGTCGTAGAGCCACTGGACGCCGTAGGCGGCGTCCTGCCAGCGGTAGAGTCCCCAGCTTTGCAGTGGGCGTGTGGGTAGTTCCGCTAGCTGGTGGTGGAAGTACTTTGTGAGAACGTCGGGGACGCGTTTGTCGCCGGTGGCCTCGTAGTGCTGAATGAGGACTTTGACCATGACCATGCGGGGCCACCAGTCGTTATTGCTGGCGGGGCCGATCATACCGTTGGGCTGCTGGTGGGTGAGTGTCCATTCGATCCAGCGGTTGGCTTTGGTTTTGAGTTTGGGGTCGTCGAGCAGGATGGCGAGCGGGTAGAGGCCGTCGAGGAAGTAGGGGCCGCGCTCCCAGCTTTCGCCGGTGCGGCCTAGCCATCCGCTGTTATTGCTGACGTCGGGCCAGAACTCGTCGAGATGGCCACCCATGCCGTCGGCCTGAACTTGAAGTTGGCGGCGGAGCCAGCCGGTGGGTTTGATTTCGCCGAGGGGGAGCGGCTGGAAGACTGCGGGGGCCAGCTTTTGTGCCTGCGCGAGGCCGCTGGGGAGCATGGTTGCGGCGGCGGAAAGGGTGCCTAGTTTCAGGGCGTCGCGGCGGGAGAGATTCATAGCTGGCAGTGATTCCTTCGACGAGAAGGGTAGCGCCGGATTTATAGGCCTGTCACCCGGTAGCCAGAAACGGTGTGGGTGTTGCACAATAAAGGCAGGTTTTACTCCGTCTGCTGGCGCGTCTCGCCGCCGCCGGGGAAGTGTAGCCGCTGACGTGCGCAAAGGTCGCCGGGGCGGTTGAACAAAGTTTAGTTGTAACGAATTGCAAGCTGCCGGTTACGGGCCATTGGGTCACGAAGGGCGGCTGGGTATCAGGTTCTGAACTACAGCAGTTGCTTCGCCGGACGGTAAACGGCCCCGCCTCCACCCCTTTGTAACGGAGGCAAGCGTGGTCACAAATCCGGAAAAGCAGTTGATACGAAGAGGCTTTGCAGGAATGCATCACTGGTCGCATACAAAAGTTCCATCACCACCCGGAGGGCGTTTTGGCGCTCGTTCGGGGGAGCTTGTGCTGCGCCCGGATGGCCTTGGTTCGGATTCCACCCTGCCGTTTGGGATTGTTTCGCGCTAAGACTAGCGCGGCTCCCGCACTGACCTGAAGTCTCTCGTAACCGTTGGCGGAAACGAGCAGGACACATGTCGAAGGAAATTTATATCTCCACAACGCCGCATGAGACGCGGCTGGCCATCGTCGAAGACGAGCAACTGGCGGAGATTTACTACGAGCGCGAGAACGAATACACACTCGCTGGATCTATCTACAACGGAAAAGTAACGCGCGTGCTGCCAGGCATGCAGTCGGCGTTTGTCGACATCGGCCTGGAGCGCGATGCCTTCCTGTATGTCACGGACTTCATGGAAGAGCAGGGTGACTCCGCGGATTTCGATTCGGCCGAGAGCAACGCTGGCGGTGGCCGTCGTGGTGGACGCGAGCGCGGTGGGCGTGATCGTGGTGGACGGGATCGTGAGCGGGGTGGCGAGCGTCGCCAGGCTCCGGAGGCTTCCGCAGAAACTGAGAGCACCGTTTCATTTGATGAGCCGATTGCACCTTCGCCGACCGAAGGCGTGGGCAGCATCGATGCAGAATCGACGGGAGGCAGCCGCCGTTGGCGCGGTCGCCGTGGCCGTCGTCGTGGCCGTGGTCGTGGTGAGTCGCCTGAGGTAACGGCAACGACTGCGGATGCAGAATCGGTGACGATTGAAGGCGGCTACGACGAGGACGAAGAGACGACTTCATTCGACGCCGCTGCTGAGAGCAGCCCGATTGAGATTGATCTTTCCGCTGAGGCGGAAGCGCCTACGGAGGGTTACACCCCGAGCCAGGGTCGTGGTCGTCGGGATGATCGCCGTGGTGGTCGCAGTGGACGGGATCGCCGTGGTCGTAATGGTGGACGTGACCGTGATCGTGGTGAGCGCAGCAGCCGTTCGGCAGATGCTCCGCCGTATGACAACAGCTATGCGGGATACGATGCACCGGAAGAGTTTCTGCCGGAGCCGACCGGTGAGCCGATTGTGCTGCCGGGCGAGTCGATCCGCAAGTATCGTGACCCTGCCGAAGTTGCCGCAGAAGAAGAAGAGGCGCGGAAGAATGCGCCGCCGAAGCCTGAGGTGGTGACGGTTTCTACACCGTTGATTGAGATTGTGGGCTGGGATGGTGGTGCGGTGCTGCCGGGCGAGACGCTGTCGCGCCACAAGAACCGCAAGCCGAAGGAAGTTGCTCCTGTTGTAGAAGCTGCGGAACCTGCACTGTCGCCGGAAGTAGAAGAGGCGCTGAGTGAAGATGCTGGCGCGGCGTTTGATTCTGTGCCAGTTACTCCGATTGCAGAAGATGCAGAGCCGGTGGCGCCAGAGGCGGAGTTTGAAGTGGCGTCCGTTGAGGTGGTCGAGGTTGCTGAGCCTGCTGAGTACGAACCGGTTGAAGGAGAAAGCGCGAGTGTGAAGGATGAAACTCGCCGCGATCTTCGCCGCTTTGAGCAGGAGCCGGATAAGCCGGAGATTTCTGCTGAGGCAGAGGCAATCATCGAAGCCGAGACGGACAAGATTGCCGAAGAAGCGGATGCAACCGAAGAAGTTGAATTTGTTGCGGAAGAGCCTGCGGAGACTGTGGCTGCAGAAGAGGCCATTGCGTCGGGAGCAGAAACCGACCCCACTACCTATGATCTGCACGCAGAGACGAATACTGCAGCGGAGCCGAACTTCACTACGCTGCAGGCATCGGGTGAGTTGCTGTCCGTGACTGCGGGTGTGGAGGAGCAGGGCGTAGCGCCAATTGCACAGCAGGACATTTATGAGCCTGCAGCACCTGTAGCCGTTGAAGGTGCTGTGCAGTCTGTGACGCTGGCCGAAGCAGAGACCACGCCGGAGCCAGTGGAGTTTGAAGAAGAGTTCCAGCCGCAGATTCATGCGTATGGCGATGGCGACTTCCACGAAGAAGAGATCGACGAGGAAGACGAGTTCGAGTACGAGGCGCTGGCCGGGAACGCGGACGACGAGGAAGACGAGTACGAAGAAGAGACTCTGGAGGATTCCGCAGACCTGGGCGGCGTGCTGCACGAGATGCATCTGGATCGCGAAGTGCCGAGCGAGGACTTTGACGAGGAAGAAGATGCCAGCGGCGGATTCACCGAGGCGGACTTTGCTGGTGGCGATGAAGACGAGGACGAAGATGCTTCCGAGTCTTCAACCAGCGAGCCGCGGCAGGAGCGCACTGAGCGCAGCCGCCGTGGTGGGCGTGATCGTCGCGGAGGCCGTAACAGCGGTGGTGATCGCGGACGTGGACGTCGTCAGTCTGTGCAGACGCAGGATCTGCCGGCGATCAACGAACTGTTGAAGCCGGGCCAGGAGATTCTGGTTCAGATTGCGAAGGAACCGATTGCGAAGAAGGGTGCGCGTATTACGTCGCACATTGCGCTGCCGGGACGCTTCCTGGTGTTCATGCCTACGGTGAATCACACGGGCGTATCGCGCAAGATTTCTTCGGATGAAGAGCGTCGTCGCTTGAAGTCGATTCTGCTTTCAGAGAAGGGCGATGCGCAGGGTGGATTCATTGTGCGTACGGCTGCGGATGGCGCAAGCGAAGAAGAGTTGCGTACGGATCTGCGCTTCCTGATCCAGATCTGGAATGACATCAAGCAGCGGTCGGAGACGTCGAAGTCGCCTGCGCTGATCTATCACGATCTGAACCTGGTGGAGCGTATTCTGCGTGACCAGGTGACGGATAACTTCTCTGCAATCTGGGTGGATACGGAGCAGGAGTATGAGCGCGTGCTGCGCTTTCTGCAGCGCTTTCAGCCGTCGCTGGTGCGTCGTGTGAAGCTGTACACGAAGGAGACGCCGGTCTTTGAACACTTCGGTATTACGCAGGAGATTGATAAGGCGCTGAAGTCGAAGGTGTGGCTGAAGTCGGGTGGATCGATTGTGATCAACCAGACGGAAGCGCTGGTGGCGATCGACATTAACACCGGTAAGTATGTTGGTAAGACGGCTCGCCTGGAAGACACGATTGTGAAGACGAACCTGGATGCGATTCCGGAGATTGTCCGTCAGATTCGTCTGCGCGATCTGGGCGGCATCATCGTGATCGACTTCATTGACATGGATGACCGTAAGAATCGTGCGAAGGTGCTGCAGGCACTGGAAGACGAGATGAAGACGGATCGTGCGCCATCGAAGATTCTGCCGTTCAACGATTTCGGTCTTGTCATTATGACGCGCAAGCGCGTGAAGCAGAGCCTGGAACGTACGCTGTGCATTCCTGATCCGATCACCGAAGGCACGGGCATGATCAAGTCGCCGGTGACGGTGGCAAACGAAATCTATGTGGAGATGCGAAAGATGCATCGCCACCTGGAGAAGCAGGATGTTCTGCTGCGTGTGCATCCGGAAGTGGTGAAGACGCTGAAGGCGAACAATGCGAAGCGACTGGTGGAGCTGGAAGAGATGACGCGGAAGACGATTCTGCTGAAGAGCGATCCTTCACTTAGCCCAGAGGCGTTTGATATCCACTAATTGTTTTGTATGTGGGAGTACCTAAAAGCGGGAGCACAATGCTCCCGCTTTTCATTTGTTTGTTTGTGAGGGACTATTTCGCTATGCTTCGTTCCGTATTTTGTTTGTTGCTGTTTGTTCTGCCAGCCGCTGCGCAAGAATCTGCTGCATTTGTGGCCTTTCGAAATCACATCGTGAATCAGCCTCGAGTACTTACGGATTACAGCGCAGATAAAGAGCGCAAGTATGAGTTTCGAGCGGAGGAGCTGTCAGCGAAGGAACCTTTCCTGCATGAGTTTGGTTTTTTCACCGCAAATCAAGTCACGCTTCATGGCGATACTGTTTCTCTCAAAGGAGAGAGAGCGGCCATCATACGGAATCCCTCTACGCACGGTTTAGCGGCGGCGGGGATTCAGTCTCCCATGTCGATCAGTGTGGTCGTCAAAGACGGGACAGTTGATGAGGCATTGCCTGCAATTGAGAAACTTCTATTCTGGTCTTCGCTCGACGAAGCAGTTTCTTCTATCCCGGATTATGTCGCGAAGAATGTCCCGGGGAACTATGTTTCCAAGACACAGACAGTTGCGATGTGTACGGACTGTGGTCCTGGGAAGCATGTCCCAAAGAGCGACGGGATTGTGAAGCTGGATGTGAAGGAAGGAGTGATTCCTCCTAAGCTCACTCATCAGGTAGATCCCGAAATTCCAGCAAGCGCACATAAAGAAAAGCCCACACGAACCAGCGTAAGGATTGGCTTGACGGTAGGCTCGGATGGTAAACCCACTGAGTTATGGGTAATCCTTCCGGCAGCGAGTGACTACGCCCTTGAAGCCGCTAAGGCGGTATCACAATATCGATTCGAGCCTGCACGGAAGGATAGGAAGAAAGTTGCGGTGCGCCTCAATATTGAGGTCTATTTTGAAACCTTTTAGCGACGATCTTTACTACTTCGTACAGAGTTTGAAGCCGGGGTCGGACATGGAGGGGGGCAGTGTTTGCTTGCCCCATGTTGCGCTTGGTGCTGAGCCCATGGTGAGGATGAGTTCGCCTCCGTTGGCGATGTCGGCGTGGCGGAACCATGTGTTGTGGAGCGGTTTGCCGTTGAGTGTGGCGGATTGGATGTAGCGGTTCAGGCCGTCTTCGCCTGCGTTTTTCGCCACGATGTGCAGTGTCTTGCCGTTGCCGACGGCGATGGTGGCATCAGGGATGGCGGGTGTGCCGAGGATGTAGACGTCCTGGCCTGCGACGGGATAGAAGCCCAGTGTGTTGAAGATGAGCCAGCTCGACATGGCGCCGGAGTCGTCGTTGCCGGGGATGCCGCTGCGTGTGTCGCTGAACCATTTCTCCAGTGTGAGACGGAGTACGTCTGCGGTGTGATCGGGATGGTTTGACCAGGCGTAGAGCATGGGCAGAAGGAAACCGGGTTCGTTGCTGACGTCGTAGTGGCCGTGGGTGAAGGTGTAGTCGAGGCGGCGGGTGAATTCTTCCGGGCCGCCTGAGAGTTCGACGATGCGCTTCATGTCCTGCGGTGCATAGAGCGAATAGGTCCACTCATCGCCTTCGTAGAAAAAGCTCCACCACGATCCGCGTGTGTCTTTGTTTGGTGCTGCCCATGTGCCATCTGGATTCTTTGGACGGATGAAGCCTTTGAAGCCGGGAACACTGCGTTTGGCGCGGGGATTTGCGTCTGCGCCTTCTTCCAGATTCTTGTCCCAGAGGTTTTCAAAGTTGTGGGCGCGGGCGAGGTACTTCTTTGCAACGTCGTCTTTGCCAAGGCCACATGCTACTTCGGCGATGGAGAAGTCGTCGTTGCTGTATTCGACGGTGCGGGAGCCTGCGCGTTCATCTTTGGTAGTTACGTAACCTAACTTGTTGTAGTCTGCGATGCCGCCGCGGCCTTCCTTCTGCAGATCGGCGGGAGTGACCTCCGCATTCTTAATCATGGCTTGCAGAGCGGTGTTCCAGTCGATGCCGGGCAGATGTTTCACGTAGGCGTCGGCCACCATAACGTCGGTGTTGCTGCCGCCTTGTGTGCGTCCGGTGACGTTGCCGCTGCGTGCGTCGGGCATGTAGCCGTCGTGCTGATAGATGTTCAGCAGCGAGCGTACGAGGTCGCGTTCACGGTCGGGCGCGACGAGTGTGAGGAAGGGTGCGGAGGAGCGGAAGGTGTCCCATACGGCGTAGTAATCGTCGTAGTAGGGCTCGGTGGATTGCCACAGTGGGTTCTCGCCGGTGCGGTCTACGGGCATCATCATGGTGTGGTAGATGGCCGTGTAGATCATGCGGCGCTGCTTCTCCGTTGCGCCGTTGAGACGGATGGTGTCGAGTTGTTTCTGCCATTGCGCTACGACATTGCGGCGCGCGGTGTCGAGGTCGTAGTTCGGCATTTCTTCACGCAGGTTGTTGCGTGCCTGATCGATGGAGACGAAGGAGATGCCGACCCGCACGTGGATCTGCTGTTGCGCGCGTGTTTTGAAATCGAGGATGGCGCCGATGGGTGTTTCCGCATTGACCGTTGCGTCGTGGTCGTTCGTGATGCGGATGGTGGTGGTGTCAGGGATGCCGTCTTTCCACGGGTTGGTGCCGTTGCCGGTCCATGTGCGTGCGGCGGTGACGGGTGCGTCGGTTTGCAGGACGAAGTAGACGCGGTATTCGCCGCCGCGATTCCATCCGCCGCTATAACGGCCAATGCCGGTGATCTCATGCAGATTGGTGACGTGGACTTCGCCGCCGACGAAGCGTTGATCTTCCCATCCCTGCGAGTTGCCCCGCGAGAGGCAGTGTTCCAGATCGAGCGTGAGGTGCGCATTTTGCGATGCGGGGAAGGTGTAGCGATGAATGCCGGTGCGGCGTGTGGAGGAGAGTTCGGCGCGGATGTTGTAGCGGGTGAGTGTGGCGGCGTAATAGCCGGGTTGTGCAACTTCTTTTTCGCGCGGCGATGCGATGGCGAGTGGAGTGACGTCGCCCGTTGTGGGCATGACGAGGATGTTGCCGTACTTGCCCTGCGCGCCGCTGAGGTGCGTGTGGCTGAAGCCGAGGATGTTGCCGCTGGACGAGTAGCCAAAGCCCGAGGGCTTGTGGTCAAACGTCTCCATATCCGGGCCGAGCTTGACCATGCCGAAGGGGATGGCGGAGCCGATGAAGGTGTTCCCGCCCCAGTCAACGCCGATGTACGGATCGACGTACGAGGTAAGCGGCTTTGGCTGCTGCGCGTGAAGCGTGGAGGCAAAGAGGAGCGCGAGGGCGAGAGTCTGCTTCATCATGGCGGGTCTTGAGAAGGGTACAACTTTGCGATGACGTTTGTGCTTGCAGCAAAAGTGCCCACACCTCAGGGATTGAGATCTGGGCACTTTATTGATTCGGTTCTTGCTGGCTTACTTGGGGGTTACGCGGTAGACGCCGCCCTTTGCGTCGTCTTCGAGGAACCAGAGTGCGCCATCCGGAGCTTCTTCTACATCGCGGATGCGCTTGCCCACATCCCAACGCTCTGCCGGTTTTGCTGTGGAGCCGTTGATAATGATGCGGTTGAGCGTGTGTGTCGCCATGCCGCCCATTAGCAAGCTGCCATCCCACTGCGGGAACATCTTGCCCTTGTAGAACATGATGTTGCCGGGAGCGATGATGGGTGTCCAGTAGATGACGGGCTTCTGCAGATCAGGGCGCGTGTCCGGGCTGGGGATGGGCACACCGTTGTAGTTCACAGCGTAGGAGACGAGTGGCCAGCCGTAGTTCTTGCCCTTTTCGATGAGGTTCAGCTCGTCGCCACCGCGGGGACCGTGCTCGGCTTCCCACAGTTTGCCGTCGGGAGCAAAGGCGAGGCCGTAGGGTGTGCGGTGGCCGCTGGTCCACGTTTCAGACGGCGTGAGGTTGGGGCCGGGGAAGGTGTAGTCGCGGACCTTGGGTGCGGTCTTGGCGGCTTCGGTGTCCGACGGCGGGTCAATCACAGGAACAGTTGCTGCGCCGGTTTTGCCAGCCCAGGGGTTACCGGGTGCAGGTTTGCCGTCGAGCGTGAGGCGAAGGATTTTGCCCAGGGGCTGATTAGGATCCTGCGCGGGTGTCATGCGCTGGCGTTCGCCCACGGTTAGGTAGAGGAACTTTTTGTCAGGCGAGAATGCGATCTGCGCGCCGAACTGGCCGCCGAGTCCGCGCTCACCGTCGCGCCAGATGACCTTCAGGTCTTCAAGGCTGGCGGCGTTGGGCTTCAGGTCGAGGCGGGCTTTTGCCAGCGCGAGGCTGGATCCGCCGGGTTCACCGGGCTCAGAGTAGGTGAGATAGACGCTGTGGTCCTTCGCATAGAACGGCGAAAGGAAGACGCCGAGCTGGCCGCCCTGGCCCTTGTACAGGACTGGCGGGACATTGGCGACGGGGATGCTTTCACCCTTCTGCGTCATGAGGACCATGCCTCCGACTTTTTCCGTGATGAGCATGCGGCCGTCTGGCAGGAAGGCGATGCGCCAGGGGTAGCGGAGCGTGGCCACCTGGGTCATGGTGAAGGGCAGGCTGGCCTCGGGCTTCTGTTCGCCTGCGTTGATCTGTGCCAGGGCAGGCTGGAGCGCGGATGCCAGCAGCAATCCTGTAAGTGCAAACCGTTTCATGGGTTCCTTCCTTTGTGGGGACGTTCACGGTGAAAGATGGACGAACACAAGGATACGATGCACGTTGTTTTCTGTGCATGAAAGATTGCGCCGTTTGCGAATGCGAGAAATTGATTCACGAAGCTGTGTGAGGTCACTTAGGATGGGGTGCCTCACAGGAGATGGTCAGGGTTATGGGTTCTCGCTTTACATGGTTGGACTTGGGAATGCTGGGATTGGGTGTTCTTGTTCCGGGAATTGCGATGGCACAGGCTGCAACGGCGGGAACGAATCAGGCGTGGACGCGATGGAATCCGGTGACGCCGCTGACGGCCCAAAGCTTTGCGCATCCGTCGATGTCAGACAGACCCTGGGTGCGCATGAATACACCGGATGGGCTGACCTCTGATGAGTTGAAGGCAGAAGTGGATGCGATGGCAGCGTCGGGCATTGGTGGTGTGGAGATTGGACAGGGCACATTTCCAGCGACACCGCAGTTGATTGCGATTCTGCAGGAGGCGAATCGCAAGGGGCTGAAGGTGAGTTTGAGTCATGGATCGACGACTGCTCCGAAGGGCTACAGCCTGGATGAAGACAATGTGCGCAAGACGCTGTTGTTTACAGCGTCAGATGTGAAGGGTGGGCAGACTGCGGAGGTGACGTTCAAAGCTCCGTTGCCGCCGGTGAATCGTGGATTTGGTGGAGGCGGTGGTGGTGGGCGGCCCGCGCCTCCTCCGCAGCCGCGCAGAAGCACGTTGATTGCGGTGATGGCGTACAAGTGTGTGTCGTCGTGCGATAGCGGCGTGGCCACGCTGGATTTTTCTTCGGCTGTGGATGTGACGTCTCAAATTACGGGCAAGGATGCTGCTGGAGTGGGTGGTGGGCCTACTACTGGCAAGCTTGCTTGGAAGGCTCCAAGTGAGGGTGATTGGAAGATCATTGCGTTCTGGTCACAGGGCGCGAATGCACAACCTGATCTGTTTAGCAAGGCAGGCACGGATGAGTTGATTCGCGGCATGGAGTCGGACTGGACGCCGGATGTGAAGGCGCTGCTGAGGGCGAATGGTGGGGATATTTTTTATGACTCGCATTCGGCGGATCGCGGCAGCCCGACAGAGTTATGGACGAACAACATGGAGGCGGAGTTCAAGGAGCTGCGTGGGTATTCGCTGCTGCAGAGCGCGGCGGCTTTGTTCCCGCAGAACTTTATGTTCAGTGATGGCAGCGCGGAGCGTGTGCGCAATGATCTGAATGCGATGCGCACGCAGTTGTGGATTGAGAACCATCTGAAGCCGATGCGCGCGTGGGCGCATGGTTACAATCTGCGTTTGCGCTTGCAGCCTTATGGTGAAGTGGTTGCCACGACGCCAGACGAGATTGAGGCGGCGAGTGTGTTGGATAGGCCTGAGACGGAGTCGCTGTTCTTTGGCGATGAGGTGGATAGCTTTCTGCCGATTGCTGCGGCGAATCACATGACGGGCAACACTTGGTATTCGACGGAGTGCTGCGCTGCTGTGTCGAAGGCGTATGCGCAGACGTTTCAGGATGCGGTGATCCGCATGCATCGCGAATATGTGGCGGGCGTTACGAAGCTGGTGTATCACGTGTATCCGTATCGCGATGCGAAGGATGCGAAGTGGCCCGGTTATCACTCGTTTGGTTCTGCAGGATTTTCAAATGCGTGGGGGCCGCGCAATCCGAATTGGATTGATGCGAATACGTACAACGATTACTTTGCGCGAACGCAGCAGGTGTTGACGCAGGGAACGGCGAAGGTGGATGTTGCCGTGTACATGCTGAGCTATACGTTTCCGCAGCCGATGCAGGTGAAGGGTGGCTTTCACATCTGGCCGGATACAAAGTTGCAGGAGGCTGGATTTACGCGGGATTATCTTGATCCGGCGTTGCTGGCGATGCCGAGTGCAGTGGTGACGAATCACGTGTTGGCTGCGAATAAAGCGGCGTACAAAGTGCTGATCCTGGATGGAGAGCAGCAGCCGGATGCTAATCCGGAACGGGATGAGATGCCGTTGGCAACGGCGCAGAGAATTCTTGCATTGGCGAAAGCAGGATTGCCGATCATCGTTGTGGGTAAAGCGCCAGATCATGTGCCGGGACGCGACACGAAAGATGATGCTGCGGTGAAATCGGCGATGGATGCGTTGATGCAGTTGAAGAATGTGCATCGCGTAACGCATGAGGGCGATGTGCCCGCGTTATTGTTGTCGCTGGGCATTCATCCGTCGGCAGAGCCGGAAGCTCCTTCGCAGGTGTTGAGTTTGCGACGTGAGGATGCAGCACGTGGCGTGCAGTATTACTTCTTCTACAACCAGCAGGAGGTTACGCCGCCGGGTGAGCCTGCAAACTTGTTTGAGCTGGCGGGGACGAAGGTGTTTGACGGCAAGGTGACGCTGCACGGGCAAGGAAAGCCGTACGTGCTGGATGCGTGGAGCGGTGCGATTGTGCCGTTGCAAGGATATGAGGCGGTGCCGGGTGGAGTGCGTGTGCCGTTGCATATAGCCGCGGATGATGCGGTGATGATTGCGTTAAGCAAGTTGCCACTGACTTCGTCGGTTGCCGGTGCGGTAGTGACTGCTTTTGGTGCGGGTAAGACGATGGACCTTACGGGCGCGCGTTGGCACCTGGCAGTGGAAGATTGGAAGCCTGCTGTGAAATATGGTGCGACAGGTGTAGAGGCGACGCAGACATCGAAGGATGCGATTCCTGTGGAGTTGGAAGGGCTTAAGTCGTGGAGAAAAATTCCGGGATTGGCGGATGTGAGTGGCGTTGGCACTTACACAACCACGTTGAATCTTCCTGACGATTGGAAGGCCGGGAGGTCTTCCGTATTGCGGTTGGGTGAGGTGATGGATTCGTTCCAGTTGAAGGTGAATGGCAAGGCTGTGCCTGCGAACCAGATCAGTGCTGCGGTGGAAGTTGGCAGGTATCTGCATGCAGGGGCGAACACAATTGAAGTGCGTGTGGCGACGACACTGAACAATCGGTTGTCGCAACTGGATACGGATGTACGCAAGCGGAAGATTGTGCAGGAGTATGGATTGATTGGGCCGGTGGTGTTGGAGACGGCGGCGAAGTAGTCATGGAGTATACTTCGCAACTATGAAGTACTACCCTATGCAGTTCGCTACATTGGTATCTGCAATCACCCTCAGCGTTGGTGTGTTTGCGCAGAGTGGGGCAACACCGGTGTTTGATGTTGCATCGGTGCGGCCGAGCAAGGCGGGCGCTGCGCAGCGTTCGAATGTGCCGCTGGATTCAGGGAATGTGTACAGCACGGTGAGTGCGGATGATGTTCGTACGGCTGCGGGTGGGTACTTTGTTGCTACGCATCAACCGCTGTGGCGCTACATCTCATTTGCGTATAAGTTGTCGGGTACGCAGGAGCTTTCGTTTCGCTTCAATATGTTCTCCGGTGCACCGAAATCAGGCGCGCCTTTCTGGGTGACGGGTGGGTTTGATTCACCGCCGGAGTTCTTCGATATCTCTGCGCGTGCGCCCGCGGATGCGACGATCGACCAGATGCGGCTGATGATGCAGTCGTTGTTGGCGGAGCGTTTTCATCTGCAAATGCACACAGTAGAAGCGGATGCCCCCGTGTTTGCGCTAGTGCTGGAGAAGGATGGAGTGACCGGGCCAAAGCTGCAACCGCATCCGGTTTCGGATACATGCAGTGCTCCCGTTTCTGATCTGCCGCCGGTGTGTGGTGTTGTTGCGCATGTCGCTTCCACTACGCCGGGGCAGCATTACGGCGGGCGCGGCGTTTCTCTTTCTTTGTTTGCGAACTCCATTCAGACGATGACGGGCATTGCGGCAGTGCCTCGGCCCGTGGTGGATCAGACAGGTTTAACGGGGCTGTACGACTTTCATCTGACGTGGGTGCATGATGCCGCGAGTGGAGATGCAGGTGTGGTAGATAACTCTGCGAACTTTCGCGATGCGTTGAAGCAGCAGTTGGGATTGAAGCTGAAGAATGCGCGTGCGTCGATTCGGTTTTTGATCGTGGATCGTGTGGAGCGGCCTACGGAGAATTAGCGTTTGCCGCGAGTGCGTTGCCATTCGCGGTAGGCTTCGCTTTTGCCGATGCCGAGGTCTTTGGCGACTTGTTTGAGCGCATCCTTTTCGCTGATGCCGTTGCCGATGAGGCGGCGGACCTGGTCGGCGAGGCTGGCGTTGGATTCGCTTTGTTCGTTGAGAAGTTTTCCATAGAGCAGCAGCACCATTTCGCCGCGAATGTTTTCGCGCGACTGCACTGTGGTGCGGACCTCGCTTGCGGTGCCGCGTAGAAATTCTTCGTGCAGTTTCGTGAGTTCGCGTGCGAGTGCGATGGGGTGCTGGGGGCCGAAGACTGCTTCTACGTCGCTCAGTGTTTCTGCGATGCGGTGTGGTGTTTCGTAGAAAATTTGTGTTGCGGATTCTTGTGCAGCTTTGAGCTTGTCTCGCAGGGATTCGAGGATGGTGCGGCGCTCGCCAGCTTTGGAAGGCAGGAAACCGTGGAAGGCAAATTGTTCTGTGGGCAGGCCACTGGCGGTAAGTGCGCTGAGGACCGCGTTGGCTCCGGGTACGGGATAGACCGCGATGTTTGCCTCGATCGCGGCGCGCACGATTTCTTCGCCGGGGTCGGCAATGCCGGGCATGCCTGCGTCGCTTACGACAGCGATGCGCGCGCCTTCACGGAGCGCGTTGACGAGTTCTTCGGAACGGCCGCGTTCGTTGTGCAGGTGATAGCTGACGGTGGGCGTGGTGATGCCGAAGTGGTTCAGCAGCTTCTGCGTCTGGCGTGTGTCTTCGCAGGCGATACGGTCTGCGCTGCGCAGAATGCGTAGGGCGCGCAGTGTGATGTCTTCGAGATTACCGATTGGCGTGGCGACGAGATAGAGGCCGGGTGCGAGTGGTGCGTCGTTACTCATCGTCGCCAGACCTTGCTGCGGCCAGTTCGGTGACGCGTCGTGCATTGCCCAGCATGGACATGGATTGCGTGAGGCTGTTGGGCGTGAGGATGCCAACAAGTTTTTCTTCGCGCATGACGGAGACAAGTTGCGCATCGCGATTCTTCTGCATGCGCTCCAGCGCGGGCAGCAGAAGGTCTTCGGCGGAGACAACTTCGACAGTACGTGTCATCACGCCCTGCACGTATCCATTGCCGTCGGCACGGAGAGCTTGCGCGAGTGTGTCGCGATGGATGGAACCAACGAGGATGGGGCCGCGCACCACGGGGAAAACATCCTGCAGAGAATGGACGCTGCGACGGAGCGCGTCTTCCAGCGTGTCGGACGCGGAGAGCGTGGCGAAGTCAGTGAGCATGACTTCTGCTGCGGTAACCGTGCCTGCGGCTTGTTGGCCAAGGCGGGTGATCGCGTCGCCACGGCTGGACAGCAGCAGTGAGCAACCCATGACGATGAGCCACGCATTCGTGAGCGCTGCGCCAAGGATGATGAGTACGAGCGCGATGGCGTGAGAGAGGCCTGCGGAGGCGCGCACGCCGGAATCGTTGCCGCGGATACGGCGGAACTGACGGCGTAGGACGATACCCGAGTCGAGAGGCCACGCGGGTAGAAGATGCAGACCACCGAGCAGTACCTGTGCCCAGATGGCGGAACGCAGAAGATGTTGCGGCGTAACCCACGGCTGCGCGAAGAGATTGATGGCAGGTGTGGCGGCGTACATCAGCAACGCCATAGTGATGCCTACGGCGAAATTGGAGAGTGGGCCGGAGAGAGCGATGAAGCGTTCGCTGCGTGTGCTGGCGTTGAGAGAACGCTCTTCGGTAGGCGCAGAACCGGTGGGGAGCAGCATCAGGCGGTCGACGGCGAATCCTGCGGATGCGGTGGCGAGTCCATGACCCACTTCACGCACAATCACGGCTGAGAGCAGAAGCAGCCAAAGGCCGAAGCCACGCATGCCGCTGCCGTCCAAGAGCGAGGACAGCATGATGATGATGGGCAATGAGAGAACGAAGATGGCGTGGAGACGAACCTCAACGCCGAAGTATTTGCCCAGAGTGATCGACCATCCACGCATGTTGGATTGATTGTAGTTTCTTTCAGGGAACAGGGAACAGGGAACAGGGAACAGGGTATTACCGGCTTGGGTGATGCTCGTGGTTTTCATAGAATGGGTTTATGCGTGTGATTGCGGGAACATACCGTTCGCGAGTGTTGGGGGCTCCAAAAGGGTTGGCTACACGGCCTACGAGTGACAGGCTGCGCGAGACTCTTTTCAATGTGATTGCGGCGCGGGTGCCGGATGCCCGGTTTGCCGATCTGTATGCCGGCTCCGGTGCGGTGGGTATTGAGGCGATTTCGCGCGGGGCTGCTGAGGTTTTCTTTGCCGAGAAGAACGCCGCGGCGCTGACGGCGATTCGTGGGAATCTGCGGACGCTGGGCATTGCGGGTGGATTTCAGGTGGAAGCTGGCGGGACTGCGCCATTGCTAAAGCGGCTGTCAGGGAAGCCGCTGGATGTGGTGTTTCTGGATCCGCCGTATGAAGAGGCAGAAGAATATCGCAAGACGCTGACCACGCTCGGCGATGCGGGAAATGAACTGGTGAATACCGATTCGCTGGTGATTGCAGAGCATACGCGCAAGCAGACGTTGCTGGATCGCTATGGTGTTTTGCAACGGACGCGGACGTTGTTGCAGGGTGATGCGGCGCTGAGTTTTTATGCGATGGATACTGCCGATTAAGGGTTGAAGCCGCCGCCCGTCAGGGTTTGTGTGCGCAGGTCGAGTGCGAAGGGGAACTCCTTATCCGATGGCATGTGCCAGCCCTTGCCTCGGAGGATGGTTCCGTCGACGGCGACTTCTGTGACGCCTTCCCAGGTAAGTTTGGGGCTTTGCCACATACCGTCTGCGGTGAGGATGACGGCGTCGTGGAAGCCAATGAGGACAAGCGCCTCTGCCTCTGGTGCGGCGTGGACGCTGACTACGGGACGGATCGGCAGCAGTGCGGTGGATTCGGGTTGGCTGGTGGGGATGCGATAGGCGTATCCACCGGCGATGGCGAGGAGATGATCCGCGTTGGGCGTGGACCACAGGCCGGTGGCGAGGTTCTTATCCGAGAAGCCGAGTGCGCACTGCGCTACGAAGTTCGATTCTTCCGCGGGTTTTACGTTGAGCCAGAGAGCGCCACGGGCTAGCGCGTCTTCTTCTCCCGGAATGGCCAGCGGAAAGACGAAGTGGCGCGTGGGCATGATCATGGGCGGACCGTTGAGGATTGTTGCCTGCCAGCTGTGGGGGAAGTGGTCGGTCATAGTGAGTGCTCCCATCCAGCGGGCTGTAGCCGTTCTGGTTTGCCGTTGTTGCGCAGTGTGATGTCTTTGCCGCGGACGATTTCGCCGATGCGGGTGATTGGAGTGCCGCTGATGCTGCGTGGGATTTTGCTGCTGGCGGGCGCGGTGAACAGAAGCTGGTAATCCTCGCCGCCGTGCAAGGCCTGCTGCAATGCGTCTCCTTTGCTGTTCAGAAGCGGGTGCAGTGGCAGCGATTCTGCATCGATGATGGCGCCTACGCGGGACTCTTCGCAGAGATGCGTCAGGTCGGTAGAAAGACCGTCGCTGATGTCGATGGCTGCGGACGCCAGGCCGCGGAGCCGGTGGCCAATGCGGAGCTGGGGCTGCGGGTAAAGGTGCGGGTGGTCGCCGGTGGGGTTGGCGCTGCGGAAGCGTCGGGGAGTCTGCGCCAGCGCGGCCAATTCTGCGGATGCTCCTCCGAGGTAGCCAGTGACGTACAGGATGTCTCCAGGGCGCGCCTTGCTACGGCGGAGTTCTGTGCCTGCCGGTACGGAGCCGAGCAGAACCATGTCCGCGAGGATGGCGTCGCCGGGAGCGGTGGAGGTGTCGCCGCCTGCAAGGGGTGTTTTGGTTTGTTTCGCCAGATGAAGCAAGCCACCCAGAAAGTCGTCGAGCCACTTGCGGTTTGCGGCGCGGCGAGTGAAGCCAGCGGGCAGAGCCAGAGACAGGAAGGCAGCCATGGGGTGTGCGCCCATCGCGGCGAGGTCGCTCAGACCTCGGGCCAGGCAGCGGTGCCCGGCTGAGGCGGCGGGGTGCCAGTCGCGGTGAAAGTGGCGGCCTTCCAGGGAAAAGTCAGTGGTTACAAGGACATCGTGGCCTTTGGGAGGGCGTAGAACGGCGCAGTCATCCCCGATTCCGAGGCGGACCGTGCCGCCGGGGCGTCCGGCGCGACTGCGAAGATTACGGATGAATTGGAGTTCGCCGCTGGCCACGTCATTCAGGATACCGGCGAAAAAGTTCGTCTTTCTGCAAAGGCGGCGCGTATTTATTAGTGTCGGGAAAGAATTCGCAGAACTCTCACCGTGGACGAGGCAACCCGTGTTTACCAGACAGCTTCCCGACGGGTAAACTTGAAGAGTCGGAACGATCTGGTAACTCGCATTTCTGAATCAAGATCGGCGAATCGCATTTTCGCTTCTTGGTTCGCAGGATGAGCTTGGTTTGAAGAAGAGTTTTTACGTAGTACTGGTTTCACGCGAGGAAGACGGATCGTTGCGCAGGGTTCCTGTGCCGCTGAAGTTTGCCTGGATGTTTGCTGGCGCGGCGGTGGTGGGCCTGTTCACGATCGCTGGTCTGGCTGGATCGTATTCGCGTATGTTATTGAAAACGGAGCGTTTTAATCAGCTTCGGCAGGAACACAATACACTTCTTGGCGATTACGCGAAGCTACAGAAGCGTGAGCATGAGAAGGAAGTCCAGGCGGCGTCGTTGGGCGCGCTTGCCAGCGAGGTTTCCGCGCTGTACGGCCTGACCGCGAAGGGCATTGCCAGCAGCACGCAGGGCGTGTTCGGGCGTGGCCGCAAGTCTGCCGGAACCGAAACTGCCACTATCGCGGCACCGGAATCGACCTCAGCAGAGAACGGTTTCAGCAATGCGAACTATTACAAGTCGCTGCAGACGTTCTATTCGTTGCGGAACACGGCAATGGATGGTTCCATGTCGCGTGCGATTTCGAATAGCTTTAATCCTTCTGGTTTGGGGAGTTTCGGTATCGGAGCGAATTTGACCGGTGCCAATCTTCCTACGCTGTGGCCTGTGCTGGGTTCCATCACGTCTCCCTTTGGCGGACGGCAGGATCCGATCCTTGGCAATGGTGAAGGTGAGTTCCACAAGGGCGTGGATATCTCTGCACCATACGGCACTCCTATCCGCGCGACGGCCGATGGCGTGGTGCAGATGGCTGGCTTGGGGAACGGTTATGGCCGCGAGGTGGTGATTAACCACGGTGGCGGCGTAGAGACGACCTATGCGCACATGTCCGGCTTCCATGTTTCGGCGGGTGAGCAGGTGGTGCGCGGACAGATTATCGGTTATGTGGGCACCAGCGGCCGTTCGACCGGCGCGCATGTTCATTACGAGGTGCGTCTGCGCAATGTGCCAGTGAACCCGCACAATTATCTACGGATTGCAGCAAGCGAAATCGGCAGCGAGGTCGCCAGCAAGTAACGCCGCATCCTAAAGAAAAAAGAAAGGCCGCTCACTGAGCGGCCTTTCTTCATTTGTGCCCCGAAGATCTTTTAGCGGACGCCGACGGGGCGGTCGTTGTTCCATTCGTCAGCGACGACGCCGATAGAGTTCAGCGTGTCCATGGCTTTTTCCATGTTGATGCGAAGCTGGCGACGGGCGACTTCCGGTGCGTCATGCGCTTCTTCAATGGCAACGACGCGACCGTAAGGCCACGCTTCCTTGGGAATCGCGTTGAGCGCTTCCGCCAGATTTGAGGGGTCAATGTTCAGGATTTGGCGACGTGCCGCCTCAGGGCGCAGCATGGTGCCCTTGCCCAGATCGCTGGGGTTGGCATCCGGCATGAGCACGTGGAGGGTGATCATTTTTTCCTGCACGGTGAGCGAAGGGTTCTGCCAGCCGGAGATGGAGCTTACGGACATGTACAGAGTCTTTGACGGCGGCGGAATCTGGGCCAGATCGCGGCGTGCATCGTTTACTTGTGCTGCGGCTTCACGGCTGCTTCCGCTGCGGAAGCGGGTCTGCTCTGGCAACCGGTCAGAGGGATGAGGGCAACGGCAGAGAGGAGAAGAAGGGCGGAGGTACGCACGTCTCCAAGAATAGCAACGCAGGCCGCATAGATTGCAGCAGAATGTGGGCTGTACTGCCGTTTTTTTGGTTACACGGTAGTGATGTTGCCATTTACACCGTTGGGGAAGAATGCGCCTTTGGCGGTTCCGGTGGAGGTGTTGTTGTACAGAATGGCCAGTGTCTGCGAGGTGGATCGCTGGTAGGCGAAGCCGTTGAAGGTGTTGGTCTGGCCGGGAACGCCGTTGGCCGCTGTGTCAAAGAAGCCGCCATTCGCCGTTGTGGGGCCTTGCTGGGCGAGCGCAACGGTGCCGGGATCGCCCGGTTTGATGTCATAGCCGTCTGCCGGGACATAACCGGGAAGGCTGCTGGGGTAGCCGGAGTTCTGTTGGATAGCGATGAGGCGAAGTGCGCCGGCATGGAAGCCTTCCGCGGCCAGCATTTGGGCCAACGCGGTGGCGTTGTTGCTGCTGAGTTTGGCCATGATGCCCGCATAAGCCGTGACCCCGACATCTTCCAGCAGCCGTGCAATAGGGATGATGTTGGAGGCATTGATGGCAGTAATGGCAGAAAGATTGAGTTGGGGGCGCGCGATGGCCAGGCCGCTGCCGACCGCGGTTCGCAGCGCAGAGACATGTGAAATCTCATCAAAATAAACTTCAGCGAAGAGGTCGGCGATCTGCTGGTTCGGGAAGGTTAACTGCCCCGGGGCACCTGTAGGGGCGGGGCCTCCACCGGTCAGGGAGCTATCCAGATCTTTACCGGTGACGACGTAGGAATAGATCGTGGCCTGCAGATACTCAATGTTCAGGGCGAAGTTCAGCGTGTCAATTTCCGGTTGCGTTGCGGCATCGACGTAGGGCGTGGGGTCGCCGCATCCGACGGTGATTGCTGCGGTGCCTGCAATGCTTGCGCAACTCAGAAAACGACGTCGGCTCAGAAGGTTTTCTGTCATGTTCTTCTTTATGCCGGATGCTGAAACGTCTGCCATGTTGCCATTGTCTCCTTACAGCGTGGCTGCGAAAAGTTCGTATCGCCATTCCTTCCCATTTCGTGAAAGGATAAGCCCCAGCCGTTGCGCACTTAGAGCGCAAAACAAGGTGAAGCGTTGCAACAAAACCGTGTGCTTTCATGAGAAAAGCATCGTCGTCCGGTAAGCGCACAGCGACCGCTGTCTGAAAGCATTTTTTGCTTCCGATGAGAGAAGTCATGCGTACTTACACACTGGATACTTTCCGCAGGAGATGGATGAATGGCCAAGAGCAATGAAACCCTGGAGAAGCTGAAGCACGGAATTCTACAGTTTCAAAGTGAGGTGTACCCGGCACGCCGCGAAGAGTACGAATACGCAGCCACACACCCGCAGAAGCCCCATACGCTGCTGATCACATGCGCGGATTCACGCATTGATCCGGAAGCACTGACGAATAGTCGCCCTGGTGAAATTTTCGTCGCCCGTAATGTCGGCAACATGGTGCCTTCCTATGGCGAGATGATGGGTGGTGTATCTGCCGTGATTGAGTATGCGGTGGATGCGCTGAAGGTGAGTCATGCTGTGGTTTGCGGTCATACGGATTGCGGCGCGATGAAGGGCATTCTTGCTGGCGAAGGCGCGCTGGATGCTTTGCCTACGGTGAAGAGCTGGCTTCGCAATGCAGACGCCGCAAAGCGTGTGGCGCAGACGGTGGACGGTGAGAAACCCTCGTTGCCTACGATGACAGAACAAAATGTGTTGCTGCAGTTGCAGCATCTGCGTACGCATCCTTCCGTGGCAGGAGCCATCGCTCGCGGCGACCTGACGCTTTCTGGTTGGGTGTACGACATTGGTCACGGTGACGTGCGTATCTATGACGAAGCGGCGAACCGCTTTCTGTCAGTTCGCGAATCCGTAGCCCAGGAGGCCACTGCTTGATCGTTCCTCACGCGCCGCAGCTTCGAAGACTGCTGGAATATGTGGGCATGCCGCTTCTTGTGTTGTTTCTATGGGACGGTGCCATTGTTCTGCTGTACAAGGTTGCGCATTGGGACTGGCTGGCGTTGCCACATATTCCTCTGGCATTGTTCGGATCGTCGATTGGTCTGATTGTTGCTTTCCGAAACAACAGCAGCTATGGACGATGGTGGGAGGCGCGCACCATCTGGGGCGGCATTGTGAACAACTCAAGAGCGTGGGCGCGTCAAGTGCTCACGGCCATTGCTCCGCAGAAGGCGGCGGAGCAAGAGGCGGTTCGTGCGATGCAGGTGCGGATGATATATCTGCAGATTGCGTGGGTCCATGCTCTGCGACAGCAGTTGCGCGGTTTGCCCCCGCTCGATGAGCTGCACAGTCTTCTGACAGAAGATGACTTGATGATGCTGAAGGAGCAGAAGAATGTCGCCTTCACACTCCAGTTGTGGCAAGGTGATCTGGCGCGGAAGGCTTTGGAGAACGATTGGGTTGACAGTCTGCAGTGGTCGTCTCTGGACGGTACGCTGAATGATCTGATCGATTTCCAGGGTGCTTCGGAGCGCATCAAGAACACACCCATGCCGAAGCAGTACGACTTCTATCCGCAGTTGTTCGTGAAAATCTACTGTCTTCTGCTTCCGTTGGGACTGGTACAGAACATGGGCTGGTTTACACCGCTGGGTTCCACGTTGGTGGGATTTATCTTCATTGCGCTGGATAAGATTGGGCGCGATCTGGAAGATCCTTTTGACAACACGATCTACGATATTCCGCTCACAGCCATGTGCCGGACGATCGAAATCAACCTGCGGCAGTCTCTGGGCGAGCGTTCTTTGCCTGCGGCAGCGGAACCGGTTCACGGCGTGCTCTGGTAGTACGGGCACGTTACTCCTAAACTTTTAGTTGACACACGGCGGCGGACAGGCGCATTCTTACTCCTAAAGATTTAGGAGGAACGAAAGCGAATGTCCGCCGCCGCTTCTGATAAGACCGCACTCACGCCGCTGGAACTGGAAATTATGCAGGTGCTGTGGAACCAGGGTCCCAGCACTGCCGCGGAGATTGTTCCTCTGTTGAACGGCAACCTGGCCTACAACACCGTTGGAACGATGCTGCAGGTGTTGTTGCGTAAGGGGCGAGTAAAACGCACTGCTGAGGGGCGTGCGTATCGCTATCGTGCAACGGTGAGCCGTGAACGTGCTGCGGGATCGGCGATTGGCGATCTGTTGAAGCGCATGTTTGCAGGCGACGCGCAGGCCATGCTGCTGGCGATGGTGGATGCCGGGCATGTGGATGCGGAGGATCTGCAGCGTGCACGCAAGGCGTTGCAGGCTGCGGAACGCGAAGACGCGAAAGAGGCGCGGGGATGAGCGCGCCCGGTCTGTTTGACCAGGTGATTGCCGCCTTTGCGTTGCATGCTGTGTGGCAGGTTCCGCTGTTGGCATGTGCAACGTGGTTGGCGGTGCGAGTGGGGCAACCGAAGATTCGTTTCGCCCATGCACTGTGGGTGATGACGTTGCTGCTGTGTGTTGTCGCACCACTGTTGTCGACGTGGCAGGGATATCGTGTGGCACGCGCGCAGATGCAAGTGGATGCGGTTTCCATTAGCTATCCCAACGATGATGCAGCGCACAATGTTCCAGCCATGCAGCGTGAATCGTTCTGGTTGCGCATGGTTCACAAGCATTTCAATTCTGTGGATGGTGTACGGCCTTTTGCGTTTGCGCTGCCGCCGCATGTGGCGCGTGCCATTAGTGCGACGTATGTGCTGCTGCTTGTGTTGGCTTGTCTGCGATTTGGCATGGCATGGCGACGTGCACGGCGGCTGGTACATGCAGCGTCAGCGGATGTTCCGCAACGGTTTGTTCGGGCCATGCAGATGCAGTGTGAAGTGATGGATTGTCCCATACCGCAGGTTGCGATGAGCGATGAGATTGCGGGGCCGCTGCTGGCAGGTGTGGTGCAGCCAACATTGTTGTTGCCTGCCCATTCTGCAAACGAACTCAGCGATGAGGAAGTGGAAGCGGTATTGGCGCACGAACTTTCGCACCTCTGTCGCCGCGATCCTCTCTGGCATACCGTGTCTTCCGTGCTGTTATTGCCGGTGCAGTTTCATCCTGTGGCGAACTGGATCGCGTCGCGCATTCGGCAAACGCGTGAGATGGCCTGCGATGCAGAAGCGGTGGCGTGGATGGGATCATGGTCGCGCTACGCGGATGCTTTGTTGTGTGTGGCGGAGCGGATGTCATTTGCTACGACCCTCACAAGAGGCGTGGGGCTGGGACTTTTCGATATGGAACAGACGTATGCAGCAACTGCTCGCGACAGTTGGCTGCGGTCAAAAACAGGGCCTGCGACGGCAGGTCTCGAACTCTTCGACGCCACGGGCGCCATGGAGGAACGTATGAGGTCCATGATGAAGAACAATGAAACGATGAGTCTTCGCAGTCGATGGATGCGCGGACTTGCTGCTGCTGCAATTGCTGCAACAGGAGTAGCAGCAGCGAGCATGATCCAGGTACAGCCTGCATTGGCTGCACCGCAGAAGGACACGACCGTGGAAGCGCAGGCGATGGTCACGGTGAACGATCATGGTCCAGCGCTGGCAAGCGGACATCGCGTGCAGAAGCAACTTCTGGATGCAAGCCGCCGGTTGCATGAAGCGGAGACGAAGGCCGATAAGGATGAAGACCGCAGCAAGATTGCCACTGCGCAGCAGGTGCTACGCATGGCGCAGTCAGAAGTTGCGGAGCAGAGTGCGCCACGCGCAGTAACAGTCCATGTCATTCATGACACACCGTTGATGAGCGGGGACGACGTGAAGGTGCATGTGAGAACGCGAGACGCGGAGCTATCGCAGGCAAAGCTGGATCAGCAGAAGATGCAGCTCGATATGCAGTTGCAGGCGTTGCCGGTGCAGCGTGTTGAACTGGCAAAGACGCAGGTGATGATTGCGAAGCTGGACTCGCCGATGTTAGTGATTACGCCGCAGGAAGGTGAGAAGCCGAGGAAGGTTCCTGCGAATGTAATGGCGGGGAACACGCTGACCAAGGTAACGCCTGTGTATCCGGCTTCTGCGAAGGAAGCAAAGATTCAGGGCGAAGTGGTGCTGCACGCAATCATTGATGAGAACGGCAAGGTGGAACAGATTGCAGTCGTTAGTTCGCCGGATAGCGCATTGTCGAACTCTTCCATCGAGGCGGTTCGTCAGTGGACGTACAAACCGTATCTGCTGAACGGGAAGCCGACGGCGGTGGACACAACCATCAACGTGAACTTCTCGCTGGCACCATGAAGTGTTGTTCTCTCTTAGTGGCGATGGCGGCGGCCTGCATTGCTCTTATGGGATGCAGCGCCGCACATCGAGTGGATGCGCCTTCGATTCATTTGATGGAAGCGGCTGGTTATCCCGTGTTGACTTCTGTTGCAGACACATCACACCAGTTGACGGTGCAGACGACGATTGTGCTGGGCGCTGCTTCCGGTTCCGATTGTTCGATTGCCGGCAAAGTGTTTTCACTGCAGCCGCCAGCTAATGCTGCATCGCAATGGACGATGACGAGTCCGAGCGTGCAGGGATGGCAGGTGGCGGATACAGCATCTCAGCTTCGCACGGAGTGGACCGCGTTTGTCGCACAACTTGCGGAGCGCAGACGTGCAGGATGTTTTCGTGCAGGATGGACAACGGCTTCGTTGCAGCAGGCCATAGCCGATGCCATTCCTGTGCCTGCGGATGAGGCGTTGGTGTTGCGTTATGGATTTAGCGGTGAAGGCATTGCGAATCTGCAGCCAGGCATGGTGTTGCAGGTAGAACGCAGTGTTCTTGGCGAACGCAGGGGGCGTCGCGAGCTGCAATCGTTGCAGGCAGATTATGAAGTGATTGCCGCTGACGATGGTGTGCGGCTGAAGCAGGTGCGTGCGGAGACGCTGCATATGAGAGAACGCCCGGATGAGATTTTCGTCCTGGATAAGCTCACGCAAAGTGCAACGCATCTGCGGCTGCTCTTGCAGAACCTTACACCGGGAACGTCGGTGCAGAGACCTCCTATTTTGCTGATGGGTAACGAAGACGCTGTCTTGCAACGCGTTTCAGCGAGTGTGGAGGCGCATGGCTGTGATGCTGCGAAGAGTGTTGCCGGTGTGGAGTGTCTTACGTTCCGTGAAGCGGTGAGCCTGCTGGTAGCCGTGAAGGTGAATCGCAAGCCAGTGACGTTTGCATTAGGAACAACGCTGGGTGCTGCGTTGGATGCGCAGCGCATTGATCCTGCAACGACGACGCTGCGTCGTTTGTTGAGCAATGGACGCGTGGCTACGGTTATCTTTCCGCAGACGCGAGATGGTGTTTCCCGCATTGTGTTGCAGGGCGGAGATGAGATTGTCGGTACTAAGTTAAGTAAATGAACTAACGTTCCGGGTGCAGGTGCATCTTCAGAAAGTCCACGTAAACGGGCCAGTCGGAGGGCACCATGCCGTGGCCGCCATTGTGCATTTCGTAGCTTAGGTCGTGCAGAATGGGCACGCCTGCAGCAGGTAATACGTCGGTGCCCAGATCCTGCTTTCCGTAAAGACGGTAGACCGGCCCCGCGGCGACGGCGGCGAGGAACTCACCTTTGGGATCGCTCCAGAAGTCGACGTTGCCGGTTTGCAGCAGCAGCGGACGCGGCGCAACGAGTGCCACGAGCATGTTGGCGTCCATCGGTGCAGTGTCAGGAAAGCCTGCGTAGTTGGCCCAGTTTTTGGCGAACTGGTAGGGGTAGCGGCTGGGCGCGGTCATGTGTGCGATGGTTTCGCCATAGTTGCGATGGCTGAGTGCGCCTCCGCCTTCACCGCCACAGCTTGCAATGACAGCAGCGAAGCGTTGGTCGTGCGCGCCCGCCCACAGAGCGGTTTTTCCCAAGCGTGAGATGCCGTGAACGGCGACGCGCTTTGCGTCGATGTCTTTGTCTGTCTCGAAGTAGTCCTGAACACGGCTCATGCCCCATGCCCACGCGGCGATGGAGCCCCACGCGTCACCGGGGCGGTCGTCATTGCTCTTGATGTTCATGGCGCGTACGCCATCGGGAACACCGGCGGGATAGTCGGGATCGATGTCGCCGTAATAGAACGTGGCGATGCCGATGCCTGCGTCAAGGAAGATGTCTGCGTTGAGTTTGCCGAAGGCGCGCGTGGGCATTTCGCGTTTTCCGGTCTTTGGATTCCACACTTCCACGGGACGGATGCCGGGATCATCAAAGGCCATCTGTGGCGCGCCGAAGTTGATGCTGAGCAATACCGGTGTACGCTTCTTCGCGGCGACTTTGTTTGCCGGGAGATATTCGACCAGGTTGATGTGTGGGCCGGTCTTTTCCTTGTTCAGCCAGATCACAACCTGTTTGCGGATGGCCTTGCCGTTGAGGGCAGGTGTGCCTTTGTCGAAGACTTCGAAGTTTTCGCCCACGGGCTTGCCGGGTGCGATGCCGAACTGCTGCGTTTCAAAGATGCGCACGATCTCCGGTCGGCGTTTGGTCTCCCATGTCTTCACGTCGCGGACGGGCGTGCCGTCGGACATCTTTAATGCGTCTGGAAGCGTGTAGGTGCCGACCTTGCTTTCGTCGTAATTGACGGGAATGCCTGCGACGTCTTCCGGCTTGGCCGGTGGCGTGACGGCGGTGGCCGATGGCATGTTGGGGCCAGCTTGCGGTGTTGCCGGAGCGCTTTGTGCGTGTACTGTTGTTGCGGCGAGAAGGATGGCAGCAAGAGGCAGAGAGCGTAGGGAAAGAGAACGCACGGGAGCTCCGATCAACAAGCGTTTGAGTACTGACAAACGTAGGTTCGTAGCTCTATAGGCGTCAAGTGCCAGTGTGAGACATTTGTGTGCGGACGGTAAGAAAGCGGGTTCTTCGACGTCACTTCGTTTCGCTCAGGATGACGGACTTCGTTCACAGGATCGTGCTAAAGCACGATGCCCAGGTTAGCTTCGCGAACCTGGGCACCCACTTTCGATTGATCTTGTTGTTCAGCCTGCGAGCAGGCTGCCGATGAGCGATTTGCGCGATTCACGCGGTGGCGGGGGAGCGTCGTGCAGACGACCATCGCGCACGTAGAGTGTGCGGTCGGCGATGGCTGCGGCTTCCGGGTTGTGCGTGATCATCAGCACGGTCTGGCCAAGCTCCTTGGAGGCGTGGCGCAGCATCTCCAGAACGGTTTCGCTGTTTTCCGTGTCAAGATTGCCGGTGGGTTCGTCAGCCAGGATGATGGCGGGGCGGGTGATGAGTGCGCGTGCAATGGCAACACGCTGCTGTTCACCGCCGGAGAGTTCGCTGGGACGACTGTCCAGGCGATTCTCAATGCGAAGAAGTTCCGCAAGGTGCTGCAGCAGGTTCTGGTCCAACGGCTGACCGTTATCCGCAATGGAGTGCGCCAGTTCTACGTTGCGCGCGCGGTGAGGGTGGGCAGCAGGTTGAAACGCTGGAAGATGAAGCCGATTTTCTGGCCGCGCTTGCGCGTGCGTTCCGCGTCGGAGAGGGAACTGAAGTCCACGCCGTCAATGGTGACGGAGCCGCCGGTGGCGCGTGTGAGGCCACCAAGGAGGTAAAAGAGTGTCGATTTGCCGGAGCCTGAGGGCCCGACGATGGCGACAAACTCGCCGCGATCAATGGTGAAGGTGGCGTCGCGCAGAGCGTGTGTTTCAATCTTTCCGCTGCGATACGTTTTTCCGAGCTGCTGGGCGACGATGATAGGCGGCATACCGCTTTCCAGTCTATCGTGGATGGGCGACAGGCAGGGGTTGCCGCCATTTTGCTACCATTCGCCTATCCATGAATATGGCTCTTGCGGGGAACATGCATCCTGTTGCGCTTGCGGTTTTTTGTGTTGCGTTTGCGCTGGTAACGGTAGCGGGGTTTCTTGCCGCAAAATGGCGTCGCCCGGATGAGGGGCTGCACTCGCTGGAAGAGTGGGGGCTGGGCGGACGTTCTTTCGGCACGCTGATCACCTGGTTTTTGCTTGGCGGCGATGTGTACACGGCCTATACGGTGATCGCGGTTCCGGCGGCGCTCTATGGTGCGGGCGCACTTGGTTTCTTCGCCGTGCCGTACACCATCCTGATTTATCCGTACATGATGCTGGTGCTGCCGAAGCTGTGGACGGTGTGCCACCGCAATGGCTATGTCACGTTTGCGGACTTCGTGAAGGGGCGGTTTGAGTTTCGTCCTCTGACCGTAGCGATTGCGCTTACGGGCATTCTGTCGCTCATGCCGTACATTGCGCTGCAGCTTGTGGGCATGAAGGTGGCCTTGGCAGCGATGGGGTTGCGCGGCGAATGGCCGCTGATTCTCGCGTTTCTGATTCTTGCGTTCTATACCTACTCGGCTGGTCTACGCGCGCCTGCGATTATCGCGGTGGTGAAGGACATCATGCTGTACGTGATGGTGATTGCCGCGGTGATCTGGCTGCCTTCAAAGTTGGGTGGATTTGGGCACATCTTTGCCGTGGCAGCTGCGGAGTTGCCGAAGCATTCGCCACCGGGTGGAACGCTGCTGAAGGCGGGGCAGTATCTGCCATATTCCACGCTGGCAATTGGTTCCGCTCTGGCGCTGATTCTGTATCCGCATACTTCCACGGCGACGTTGTCTTCGTCCGGTCCGCAGACGTTGCGACGGAATGCTGCGCTGCTGCCGGCGTACACATTGATGCTGGGATTGCTCGCGTTGCTGGGGTATGTGGCGCTGGCGGCAGGTGTGAAGGCGGCGGATAAGTCGGAAGTGATTCCGCTGTTGTTCCTGAATGGGTTTCCGGAGTGGTTTGCGGGATTCTGCCTGGCGGCTGTGGCGATTGGCGCGCTGGTGCCTGCGGCGATCATGAGTATTGCTGCGGCGAATCTATTCACGCGCAATCTGTGGGGCGAGTTTGTGAAGACGCCGTTGACTGCACAGAAAGAAGCAGCGCAGGCTAAGATCGTGTCGCTGATTGTGAAGTTTGGTGCACTGGCATTCGTGTTGGAGACGCCGGGGTCCTACGCGATTGAGATGCAGTTGCTGGGCGGCATCTGGATTACGCAGTTGTTTCCCGCAGTGGTGTGCGGCGCGTTTGTGAAGCGTCGCGCGTTGCATCCGTGGGCGGTGTTTGCAGGGTGGCTCGCGGGTATGGTGTGGGGATCAGGGATGGCGATTGCGCTGGAGTTCAAGGGCAGTGGCGTGTATCCGCTGCATGTCTTCGGGCAGACGTGGAGCATGTATGCTGCGATTCCTGCGCTGGTGTTGAATCTGGTCATCAGCTTTGGGTTGTCGCCCGTGTTCGCGAAGGTGCGGCCGATTGCGCTTACCGCGTAAGACTGCCGTCGACTGCCGACTGATAGCTCATAAATAAATCCACGACACTCTGTGGTGAGTTTTCGTTGAAGAAGAGTTTCAGGTTGCGGTCAGCCTCTGCTGCGGCAGATGCGCTACGGGGAAACATTGCAGTTTCATATTCCAGCAGTGCTGCCTCGGTGTCTCCGGAATGCGAGACGATGGCTTTGGCAAGTTCTGCGCCGTCGTACATCGCGAGGTTTGCTCCTTCCCCTGCAAAGGGCGACATCAGGTGCGCGGCGTCGCCGAGCAGAGTGACGCCAGCAATGCGGCTCCATCTGTGTTCCGTGGGAAGCGCGTAGACAGGGCGAAGGATGGGATAAGTTTCTGTAGCCGTGAGGAGTGCTGTCAATGCAGGAGCCCAGCCTTTGAACTCTGCAGCAACGCGCTCCACTGTTGAGATTGGATCGGAAAGATCGATGCTGTCGAGCCATGCCTGCGGCTTGTTCAGTGCCACATAGGCGTGCAGCGTGTCCTTGCCTTCACAGTGCGCCATGATGCCTTTCCCCGGCGCAAGCGCCATCATGGTGCCGCTGCCTACCACTTTTGCGCTTGCGGGATGACGAGTCTGGCCATTGAAGAGGAAGGTCTCGATGAACGATGTGCCCAGATACTGCGGCTTCTCCTGAGAGAGCAGTGGTCGAACCCTGGACCATGCACCGTCAGCGCCGATGAGCAGATCGGTGGTGATGGTTGTGCCGTTGGCAAAGGTGACACAGTGTTTACCATCGCCGAGCGAAGACGCTATTACAACCTTGTGGCCCCAGTGGATGGTATCCGCCGGAAGTGATTCCAGAAGAATGCGGCGAAGTTCGCCACGAGGTACTTCGGGACGTCCGCCGTTGCCTTTGTCCGGCTGATAGAGGAGGACATTGGCGTCCTTATCCAGAACGTACTGCGATTCCGCCTCGGCCTGAATGAGGCTACGGAATTCTTCAAAGAGTCCGGCGTCCCTGAGTGCAAGCTGTCCGTTGTAATCATGGATGTCAAGCAGCCCGCCCTGACCGCGAGCTTCCGCTGAGGCTTCCGCCTCAAAGACGGTTGCCGCAATGCCGTGAAGGTGCAGGACGCGAGCGAGTGTCAGACCACCGAGGCCGCCGCCAATGATTGCGATGGGAGTGTGCATCTCCGGTTTCTCCTGGGCTCCAACGCTCTTGTAGAGCTTATGGAACATCATTCCATAAGTATGGAGCGATGTTCCATTGTGTGTCAAGATGGATACATGGCCAAGAAAGCGAACGCGATGGGTAAAAGTTCGCGTCGAGAAGAGTCACTCTCACGAGAGCAGATTATTCAGGCGGCGATTGCATTGCTGGATGAGAACGGGGAAGAGGGGCTTACATTTCGCGCGCTATCGGAACGGCTCGCAACCGGCCCTGGCGCCCTTTACTGGCATGTTGCCAATAAGAACGACCTGATAACTGCCGCATGCGATGACCTTATCGGAAAGACCATGCGTGAGACATCGTTGACTGGAACACCGCAGGAGAATATCCGCGTGCTGGGATTAGCGATGTTCGATGCGATGGACGCGCACCCATGGCTGGGTTCGGCACTCATGCATGCACCTCAGCAGTCGCCCATGCTGCATCTGGTGGAGCGCATTGGTCATCAGCTTTGTACGATGGGCGTGGCCAAGGCAAAGCATTGGGTGGCTGCATCTACTCTGTTGAACTACATCTTTGGTGTGGGTGGGCGCAACGCTGCAAACGGGCAATATGCACGAGCCAATGGCCGGGACAGAGCGGACTTTTTGGAAACCATCTCCACTGCGTGGTCGCAGCTTGATCCGAACGAGTATCCCTTTGTACGCAGCCTGGCAGCACGGTTGCGTTCACACGACGACCGCAAGGACTTCGCAGCCGGGATGGGTCTCATCCTCCAGGGGATCAGCTCAACTGAATCGCTAGAAACGAATGCTTAGAAGACCTTGAAGTGGATGGTCAGGTACTTCTTCGGGTCGCTGCGAATGGTGTTCACCAGCATCTGCGAATCGACGGCGAGCTTGTCGAGGTTGTGATACAGCGCCGGGTCTTTTACCAGGAGGCCTGCTGAACCTTCTCCCTTGTTGATGCCGGAAAGGATATCGTTCAGGTTCGTGACGGTATCGTTCAACTTGCTTGCGAAGGCCGGGTCCTTGGTGAGCAGGCCAAGTGCACCCTTACCGGCGTCGGCCTCGGCCAGCAGGTTGTTTGCATGGGCAAGGGTGGAGTTCAGATTGTTGTAGAGCGCGTCGTCATGCAGCAGCTTGCCTGCGGAACCTTTGCCAGCAGCAAGATCATCGACGATCTTGTTCAACTTGGTCGTGGTTTCGTTCAGGTTGTTGTAGACCTTGTCGTCGTGCAGCAGCTTGCCTACGGAACCTTTGCCGTTGTTCAGGTTCACTTCGAGTGTGTGTAGCTCTTCAATGGTGGCGTTGGCTCGCTTGTAGAGCGTGTCGTCGTAGATGAGTCCGCCGACGGAACCCTTGCCGGAAGCGATCTGATCCACGATGCGATCCATTTTGGCGAGGATGACGTTCAGGCTCTCAATGGTGCCCTGGCTAGCCTTGACCACGTCCTGCAGATTCGGCGCTTCTAATGTTTTCAGCTCAGCACGATCCTGCACAACGGGACCGTTTGCGGTCTGGCTGTTCAGGTCGATCACGGTGTCGCCGAGTACGCCCACGGTAGAGAGCGAGGCCCGTGTGTCGGTGTGCAGGTCCTGCTGGAACTTGCCGTCAATGCGCATGACCACCTGAATGGGGGTCAGCTTGCGCTTGGGGTCGTGCACCACGTTGACGGACTTGACGGTGCCGATAGTGACGCCCTGCAGATTGACGGCGGCGCCTTCTTTCACGCCCGCGGCGTTTTCAAAGTAGGTGTAGAGGGTCAGCTTGTGGGAGAACAGACCCAACCCCTGAGCACTGGTCATCAGGAAGAGCAGCGTGATCAACAGGGATAGCGACACGATGACCACAATACCCACCTTCAACTGCGACCACTTCACTTCACTCTGGCTGGGCATGCGTCCGGGGCTACTCCTAATAGATCAACTAGATCAACGATTGGCTGAGCGGTGGGTGCGTACCCCGGTCAGTTCATTTCAAACGAAAGCTTACGTTAAATGGATGCAATTCCGGGGACTTTCGTTTCAAGCCATCGGCATGCTTTCCAGAACTACCTGTGCAATGGCAAGGTCGCGGCCATGGGACAGGCTCAGATGCGCGGCGGTCACTCCCATGGTAGCGGCTCTTTCGGCTGCGCGGCCATGAAAGAGGAGGGTGGGGCGCCCGCCGGGAAGATGTGTCACCTCGATCTCACGCCAGCTTACGCCGCGGGAGATGCCCGTGCCGAGCGCCTTGGCTCCGGCTTCCTTGGCGGCAAAGCGCGCCGCCAAGCTCTCTGCGCTGTTCTTCTTGCGCATGCAATAGGCGATTTCGCGTGGTGTGTAGATGCGATTGAGAAAGCGATCGGCAAACCGATTTACGGAATCCTGAATCCGTGAGATTTCGGTCAGATCAACACCTGTTCCAACGATCAAGAGAAAATCCCGTCCTTGGTCTTATGAGACATCAGAAGAGCACTTTGCGATAGAGGCAAACTGTTCCGCAACAGGGCAGTGCAGGGCATCACGGGGCTAGTGGGCAGGCCGATATGTTTGTTGTGAGCGATCCTGCAAGACAGCCCGAACTACGACTGCGCGGCTTTACCTACCTGGACCGAAACGCGCTGATGCCAGAGTTAGGGGTGTCCATTGACCACGCCGGTGGCTGGATTCTGGATCGCAAGACGCTGGATGCCAACTCGCTGGAGTTGGTGATGGAATCACAAGCCGCGTCGTTGCCGGATGTGTATGGCGCGCTGCTGAGCAGCGGCCTGGAACTGACCCGCGACAGCCATCGTGCGTTGGCGCAGCGGTGTCTTTGCAGCCAGTACCTGCCGCTGCGGCGCGGTATAACGGGCATTGTGCTGATGTATGTTGGCATTCAGTTTCTGGAGCAGCGAGCGCAACCGTTGGACATGGTGCAGATCCTCCCCCTGAAGAGTGCTGTGGCCTGATCCTTTGCTATTTCCGTTGCCGGGAAGGCAAGATGGAGAGCAGATGGATTCGGTTCGGCTGGACAAATGGTTGTGGGGGGCGCGCTTCTTTAAGACGCGCGCGCTGGCGGTGAAGGCGTGCGAGCTGGGCAGGATTAAGCTACGCGATCAGCCGGTGAAGCCTGCACGCGAAATCAAGGCAGGCGATCTGCTCCGCATCACCAACGATGGAGGCACGTTCACCGTGGACGTGCTCGCGTTGAGCGACGTGCGTGGGCCTGCTGCGGTGGCACAGGCTCTGTATCGTGAGACGGAAGAGAGCGTGGCTGCCCGTAAACGCGAGCAGGAAGCGAAGAAGATGAATCCGTGGTTTGAGATGGATCGTTCGGAGCGGCCCACGAAGCGGGATCGCAGGGATTTGAATCGGCTTCGTGGTCGATCATGACCAACAAGCAAGAATGCCCTGAACGTAAGGCTTACGTTCAGGGCATTCTTGCTTTAGAAGCTGGTTGTGACTACAGCAGCACGCCGGGGTGCGCGTGGAGCCAGTAGAGAATGACTGCACCGATGACGATGCGATAGGCGGCGAAGATGCCGAAGCCGCGTGTGCGTACCCATGACAGGAACCACGCCACCACAACGTAGGCCACCACAAACGAAACCGCCATGCCGATAATGAGGACGATCCAGCGTTCCGGGCCCATCACTAGCGGTGTGAGAGCCTCAGCGCCTTGTGCGGCAATGTCTTTCGCGCTGGGGTGGACGGCCTTCAGGAGCGAATAGCCGGTGGCGGCGATCATTGTCGGGATGGAGAGCAGGAACGAGAACTCAAGCGCGGCGGGGCGATCCATACCCGCGATCTGACCTGCCGCGATGGTGCTCATGGAGCGCGATGTGCCGGGAACGACAGCGGACAGCACCTGGCAGATGCCGATCCAGACGGCCTGTGGCAGGCTCATGTCTTCCACATGCGTGGTGGAAGGTTCGCGGCGCGATGCCCAGAAATCCACGGCCCACATGATGATGCCGCCGATGAGCAGCGCCAATGCGATGACCGTCATGTTCTCTAGGTTTTCGCCAATCTTCTTTGTCAGCAGCTTTGCCGGGATTGCCGTGCAGACAAAGGCGATGAGCGTGAGCGAGATGGGGTGCGTCAACCACGTCTTGTCGCCGCGTTCGCCCTGCGGGAAGGTGCGGAAATAACGCACGATGCGCAGCAGGAAGAAGAGGAGCAGCGCAAGGATGGCTCCAAGCTGGATGACGATGGTGTACATCTTCCAGAACGGATCCGCGAGCGGGATGTGCAGCAGCGCTTCCGTAATGCGAAGGTGCGCTGTGGAGCTGACAGGCAGGAACTCGGTAAGGCCTTCAACGATGCCAAGGATGATGGAGAGAATGTATGCGTTCAAAGGGCCTTCACCAGCGAATTAGTCGCGGTCACTGCCGTAAATGGCAATGCCTTGCTCCACCCTGTATACCAGACTGATGGCCCGAAGCGTGTAGTCGCTGTTAGGGAAGTTCTGTACCAGGCGGTCACGGAACTGGTGCACGCGCTGCGTGGCTACGTCTGCCTTCTTCTTGTTCTCTTCCGCGGCGTACATGGTTACCAGCACGCCTTGACGGTAAGCGGCATCCCAGAGTGCTTCGGCCGTCTTGGGGCCGTCGGGGAAGGCATCAGCGTACTTGGCGTAGAGCTCGGTTTCGCGTTCGGGGCATTTGGTCAGTCCCTGCCAGTCGCCGCAGACCTTGATGTCCAGTAGATCGAAGGCGGCCAGTGCGGGATATTTGCCAGTGCCGGTCTTCACAATGCGCTCCAGATCCTTCTGGTAGAGCTTCGGACGCATGTTGGGATCGGGGTCTTTCCACGACGGCAAAGTCGAAGCATCGAACTTTGCTTCCTGCCAGCGGACGTCGGCAGAGCGCCATTGCGCTTCGGCTGCCAGAGGCGACGAGGGGAAGTACTCGTAAACGCGCCGATAGAGCAGATAAGCCGACCCCACGGCGGTTTTGGGTGCATGCGGTTCGCTGGCGGCGGCTTCCCATGTGGCGGCTGCGCCGTAAATCAGCTTGTCGCCGTTTGGCGTGGCGGAGGTGACGATGCCCTTATCCTTGATCCAGCCGGAGCGCGGGATACTGCCCTCGTCGGTAGAAAATTCCGGTTCGTCCTCGGTCTCAGAGCGTTCCTGGATATCGGTATTGGCGAAGATGGATACCCAGGGGCCACTCTTTTCGTTGACGACGATCTCGTGTCCCGGCGTGACCGTGCTCACGCGCTGCGAGTTGCCGTCGGGCGCCACGTAGACGTCTGCAGTGTGCAGAACGACACCGCGCCGGGCGTCGGGCGCAACTTGTTTCTGCGCCACGGCGATGGTCGGAAGAGTCAGGCAGAGAACAACGGCAAGCTTGCGCATACGTTTTCTTAGACGGCGATTATGCTTCGGCGGTCAGCAGTTCTTGTTTCAACGACGGATCAATGTTGCCGCCGCTGACCACGGCGACGATCTTCTTCGCTTCCGGCAGACGGTCACTATGGAACAAGGCTGCGGCCAGTGTGACTGCTCCGCTGGGTTCGGGAACGATGTCGGTGGCCAGCAGCAGGACCCTCGTGGCTTCCAGGATTTCCTCTTCGGTAACGGTCACAATGCCGTCCACAAATTTCAGAATGTGCTGGAAGTTGCGCTCACCCAGGCTTTGCGTGCGCAGGCCGTCGGCAATGGTGCGTGTGGTTTCGCTGCCGGGCCATTCGATGAGTTCCTTCTTGTAGAAGCTTTCGGTGGCATCGCCAGCCAGTTCCGGTTCGCATCCCCAGACCTTTGCGTCGCTGCCGGACAACTTGATGCCCGAAGCAACGCCGCTGAGAAGGCCTCCCCCGCTGACGGGAGAAAGAATCAGATCAGCATCGGGAGCCTGTTCAGCGATTTCAAGGCCGCAGGTGGCTTGCCCTGCGATGATGTACGGATCGTCGTACGGCGGCACCATTACGTAGCCGTGTTGGGCCACGAGCTCTTCGGCTTTTTCTTTGCGTTCACTGCTGGCAGGGCCAACAAGAACAACTTCGCCGCCCAGAGCCTTTGTGGCCTCGCGCTTATTGATGGGCGCGGATTCTGGCATGACGATGACAGCCTTTGCGCCCATTGCTCGGCCTGCAAAAGCCACACCCTGTGCGTGGTTGCCGCTGCTGTAAGTGATGACGCCGAGGCTGCGCTCCTCGTCAGTGAGCGACGCGACCTTGTTGTAAGCGCCGCGCAGTTTAAAGCTGCCGATGGGCTGCTCGTTCTCTGCCTTCAGCCAGATTTCGCTGTGCAGCGGAATGTTGAATCCGGCAGCAGCCATGCGTTCGGGATCAAGCCGGTAAAGACCGGTGCGGACACAGGTTCCGGCGATGCGTTCGCGGGCGGCGTGAATGTCGGCAAGAGTGATCAGCGGCTCTGTGGGCATGAGACTATTGTCGCGCATTTGGGGCGGGCTTAAGAAAACACGCACAGAAATGCCCCGGCCAGCGAATTGGCGGGCAATTCGGTATCCTAGAAAGAGGATTTCGCCTGTGGTTTTCAGTGAGTCTCTCATCGGAACAGGAGCACTATGCAGCAACGCGTGAAACTCGAACTGCCGGAGGGGAAGGGCAATCTTCTTCTGCACTCGTGCTGCGCGCCGTGTTCCGGCGAGGTGATGGAGGCGATGGTCGAATCGGGCATCCGCTTCTCGCTGTTCTTCTACAACCCCAACATCCATCCGCGCCGCGAGTATGAGTTGCGCAAGGAAGAGAATGTCGACTTCTGCAAGAAGATGGACATTCCGTTCATTGATGCGGACTACGACATGGACAACTGGTTCGCGCGCGTGAAGGGCATGGAGAACGAACCGGAGCGTGGCATTCGCTGCACGGAATGCTTTGAGATGCGCTTTGAACGTACGGCTCTGTACGCCGCTGAGAATGGCTTCGACATCATCAGTAGTTCGCTTGGTATCTCGCGCTGGAAAGACTTCAACCAGGTGACAGGCGCAGGTGTGAAGGCCGCGTCACGTTATCCGGAGTTGAAGTACTGGGAGTACAACTGGCGCAAGGGCGGCGGCGCATCGCGCATGATTGAAATCAGCAAGCGCGAAAACTTTTACCAACAGGAATACTGCGGCTGCGCTTATTCACTGCGCGATACGAACCTGGTGCGTATCTCCAACGGACGTGAGCCGATTCGTATGGGTGAGAAGTTTTACGGCATGGAGTAACGCCGTCCCTTCGGTTTTAGAGTTCTTCCGGCAACAGCAGAATCACCAGCAGAATGCCTTCGATCGCTACCATGCGGAAGGCGGCTTCCTGTCCGTTCCATATCTGTGATTGCCACATCAGGAACCATTCTGCGCCTACTTCCAGAAATGCCACCAGCCATAGCAAGATACCTGCTGTAAGCGCCACTACACCTATAGCGCGTGCCTGTGCGAAAGCTTGCGGCGTGGCGTTGCGCGCTCGGAACATTGCTGCTGCAGCCCACCAGCACAGCACCATGTTCAACGCTTCGTACGCGATGATGCCGAGGTAAAAGAGCAGGTGCGTCCACGCCGGATGCAACGCACGCCACATGCCTTTGTTGCCGGGGAAGGTGGTGTCCATGTCCAGCACGTGGTGCACGAACTGATAGTTCGATTGAAAGTCGGTGATGTTGTTGAAGACCACCAGCGTGAAGAAAAACGCCATGGCAGCCATCAGCACAGTCTTGGCGAGTCGGACAGTGGGTGTGAAGTGCAAGGATGGCTCCTTGATCGTCATGGTGCAACTGAGAACCAGATGATATCGCTACGACTGGTGGGCCATGCGTAAAACTTTGGCCATGAAGTGAATCAGTTGCCACTGATCTATCAGCGACGGCTCCTTGTTCATGTCGAGATGCGAGAGCATGGGACTCACCAATGCCGCCTGAAGATATTCCGCGCGGAGTTGGCTAGCCATCCACAGCGTTTCCGCTGCGGGGATGATGTTGTCCGCTTCGCCGTGCAACAGGAAAACGGGCACAGTAAGGTCATGCAGGTGTGCTTCGGGCGATAGCTGCTGCATTTCTGCGGCGTGCTTGTTTTCGCTAGTGAGTAGGAGAGAACGCGTGCTGCTGGAGGCTGCATCCATCAAACGTTTTGCTTCCGCGGTCTGCCTCGCATTCAGCAATTTCAGGGCGCTGGATTCGGCGTCATTGTCTTCATACAAGTGCGCGCGAAGAACGTTGCGAATGGGCTTCACATCGCTTGCCGGGACGAACTCTTCAATGTGTTCATATTCCAGAACGAGTGGTCCGTACTCGTGCGCCGGAAGAATTTCTGTGGTGCCATCGGGGCGTGGATCGTTGCCGGTGCGATAGTAGCTGGCAACGCGTGTCATGGCTCCTTGCGAGCCGACGGCGAAGACGAACTTCATGCTGGACGCATACACGGGATTGGCTGCGGCCACGAGCGCGAGTCCGCCTGAGAAGCTGAGTCCCATTACACCGACAGGTTTTCCACGCTGTTGCGCGAACCACTTCGCGGATTCACCAATCGCGTGAATGCTGGCCTCACTGACGCGATAATCCTTGATGGCAGGAAGCTCCGGTGTGAGTACATTAAGGCCACTCGCGGCCATGGCTTGTGCGAAAGCCTCCAGACGAGGTTCATTCATGCCGAGATGGTGTACGCCGTGAAAGACGACAAGGCCTGGCGCATTGGGATGCTTTGCAGGTAGATAAAGTCTTGCTCGCAGATCGCCATCGGGGGTGGGGATGGTCAGGTCGCGTTGCGTGACGGCTTCCGTGGCTTCATTGCGAATGAAGCGAGGAATAGACTGCCCCGCCACTTGTTTCATGACTGCGATGGCTTGCAGGTGCGCGACTATGTAGATGCGCGAGACAAGAATGCCGATCAGCAGGAACGTGATCAGTATGAGCGCCACTGCATAATGCCGAAAACGTTGTCGTGTGCGATTGCTTTCAGAGAGTGCGTACGATTGGGTGGTCACGGGTACGCCCATGATACTGAGTACGGCTAGGAACGTCTGTGAGAAAAGCACAAAAGGCGGCCTTGTGGGCCGCCTTGTGTTCTGCGTGTTGTGGAGTGTTTAGAAGTTGCGGGCGTAGGTGTCTCTGGGAAGGCCGGACTGGCGGGCGCGGTTGCGGAGTGCGAAGGCGCTGGATGAATCCAGTGGGCCGCCGAGCGCGACAAAGTACGGCGCATGGCCGGTGGGAGAGAACACCTGCGGCTGCAGGTTCATGTACTTCTGCTGCAGTTGCACAGCTTTCGCTTGCGCCTGTTGCTCGTGGTTATATGTGTAGGCGATCACGCGCCAGCCAGCCTGCGCTGTTGACGTAAGTAGCGAAGTTGTCGCGGAAGGTTTCGGTGTGCTGGTTGCGGCTGGTTGTGGTGCAGGCTGAGGCTGTGCTTCCACAGGTGCTTGCGCCACTACGGCAGCGTGGGTTTCTGCTGGTGTTGGTTCGCCGTTATGGAAGGTGATCCACAGCACGAAGGCAAGTGTTGCCGCGAGCGCGCCGGAAATCGACAGGGCTTTGCGGCTGATGGGACGCGGCATGAGTGGCCGCAGTCGCTGCAACATGGCAGACGCTGCTGTGCCTGCCTGATGGCGCGGTTCGTTGCGCAGGCTACCCAGGCCGACATCGAACGGGTCGTCTGACTTGGTTGCGACTGGTGGTGTGCGACGCGGTTCCGGTGTGGCAGCTTTCGCGGGGGCTTCGCGGCTTGCCAAGGTGCCCAGCACTGCGTCAGGAGTAGTCGCAGCGCTCTTCAAAGGTGTCGGTGTCTTGGCGGTGTTCGCTGGCTCGCTTACCGCGGCTGCTGGCACAGGTTTTGCAATAGGAGCGGGCTTCATTCTGTCCAAAATGTCCACCACGCCCTGCGCCGTCACTGTGCCATTGAGTGCGTTGGGGATGATGCGATCCATGGGGCTGGGAAGCTTCATCGCCGATGACCCCTGCCATTCCAGAGCAAGGCAGCGCAGCAGTAGCAAGCCCAGGTCGCGGACGTCGCGTTTGCACAGTGCCTCGCGTGCTTCCGGTGTGTCAGCTTCAAAGTCGCCGATGCATTCGCGGGCGCAGTCGCTGCGCAGCTTCACCACTTCGCCGTGGGCATATACGTTGGAGGCATCCACGTGCTCATGGATCAACTCGGCGGCGTGCAGTGCGGCGAGCGCTCCTGATACTGCTTCTGCTACTTCTTTTGTCTCATCGAGTGTTAGTGCGCGATCGCGCAGCACGTCGGCCAGGCTGGCGTCGATGGGTTCCAGCAGGCAGCAGGCCAGCGGGACACTGTCAAACGTGATCTGCCCGCAGTGCTTGATGGCTTGCAGGTTGGGGTGCGTGACGGCAGAGATTTTTCGCCATCGACCTACCAGCTCGCTTTCGTCGAAGTGCGATTCGGTCAGGCGTAGCAGTGCTGGCTGGCCATCGGGTGTGGTGGTGCTGAAGAAGGCGCTACGACCCTCTGAGCGGAGTAACCGGAGAATGGGATAACCGGCAAGTACATTGCCTTCGTATTCGGTCCATAGATGCATACGTCACGATCCTGGGGATGGAGTCTCAAGGGATCGTTTGCACGTTATTCACCAAAGCGAATCGACAATAGTCATGCGGTGTTTCGTTCGGCCTTTTTTATCCTCAGGGAAATTCCTGCCTGCACTTTTCTAAGGATCGGGAAGTTTATCGGCATCTGTTGAGATACTGCGTCACCTGACGCCTTCGTATTTCATGAACAAGCTTATGCTTCGATGAAATCGTCGTGGGCTTTATCCCGCTTCACCTGCTCTTGGATTGGGCTTGGGATCGGTGCGATGATAGCCCTCGGCTAGCTGTTGACGGCTGCGCTGTTCAATCTGGTTCGGGTTCTGCCCAAGCTCGGCCACCAGCACCTTGTGCATCTCGGCGATGCGTTGCTTGTGTTGCGGCAGCGCGGCCATGTTGTGCAGTTCCTTGGGATCGTCGGGCAGATAGTAGAGCTCGTGTTCCTCGGGGTGTTGCTCGTCAATCACGCAGTGATAGACATACTTCCAGTCTCCCTGACGAACCATCGCATAGCCGCTGGATGTGAACTGCGCCCAGTATTCGCTGACGGCTGTGTCCTTCCATGTGTGTTTCGCGTTGTCCATCCACGACAACATGGAGGTGCCATTCCAATCTTTCGGTGCGGTGCCGCCACTAAGCTCAATCAATGTCTGCACCAGATCCAGGTGTGAGCTCGCACCTTTGCGTCGCTGGCCGCCCTTCCAGCGTTTGGGATAGCTGACGACGAGCGGTACACGCGCGGCGGTTTCAAACATGTTGTTCTTCCACCACATGCCATGCTCGCCCATGTTTTCGCCGTGGTCGCTGCTGTAGACGATGATAGTGTTCTCCGCGATGTGCGGATGTGCCTCAAGTGCCGCGAGGACTTTGCCAATCTCGTCATCCACCCAGTTGGTCAGGCCGTAGTAGCATTCGCGGCCCTGCTTCACCACTGCGTCGGGCACGCCAATCTCCTGAAAGCCAGCACGCTGCACCTTGTAGTTCAATGAGAGCGAATCAAGATAGCCCGCGGGAATCTCGGGCATCGGAACTTTGTCCTTGTAGCGACCGAAGTATTGCTGCGGGACGGTAAGAGGGAAGTGCGGCGCGAGATAGCCGACGAACAGGAACCACGGCTCATCCGCATCCTTGTGTTGCGCGAAGAAGTCCAGCGTGCCGGCGGTTACCTTCTCATCGTGGTTCATGATGCTGGAATGATCGCCGGGATGGAATGACTCGAAGCGATCCGAAAGCGATGCCTGCGTCAGATGCGTGGGAGCATCGCGATGGCCCTTGCCGGTCTTGTAGTTGTTGTTGAAGTTGCCGCCCCACTCGATGAATCCATAGCGACGCGTGTAGTCATAATGTTGCTTGCCGCAGAGATAGCTCTTGTAGCCTGCGTCATTCAGCACGCGTGGCAGCGTGGGCATGTTGGCATCGGGTAGCTCGCTGGTCAGGCCCCATGTGTCGACACGTGAGGCATACTTACCTGCCGTCAGCGATGCACGCGACGGCACACACAGCGGCGAGTTGCAGTAATGCGTATCAAACGTAATGCCCTTGGCCGCAAGCGAATCGATGTGCGGCGTCTGAACGAGTTTGTTGCCGTACGCGCCGGTGATGGCGTAGTTGTGCTCGTCCGACATGATCCAGAGAATGTTCGGCTTCTTCTTCGTTGTGGACTTGGGTGCAGCGTGTGCGGCTTGTGCTGCAGCAAGGGCGGCTGCGCTTGTAACGGTATTGCGGAGGAACTTGCGTCGGGAGAGTTCGCCTTGGTCGAAGTTCAATGCTGCTCGCTCCTGCTCGCGGGTTATCTATAGCAGAACATATACGACCGGTAGGCGATGCACTGTCGAAATGAAAAAAGCCGCCACTCTTCGCGGCAGCCTTTTCATGTTTTGAGAGTCAGATCAAATCTCCAGAATCACCGGCATGATCATCGGTCTGCGCTGCGTGTTCTTCTGGATGTAACGCTTCAGGTCGGCGCGGATTTTTTCCTTGATCAGGATCCAGTCACGCTTTTCTTCTGCACTGCTTTCTTCCAGCGTGCGGCCGATGATGTTGCGGGCGTCGGACATGATGCCCTCTTCGTTCACCGCGAAGCCGCGCGTTACGATCTCCGGTGGTCCGGCCTGCTTGCCTGTCATCTTGTCGATGGTGATGATGGCCAGCACGAGGCCCGCTTCGCTCAGGTGGCGGCGGTCGCGGATGATGATGTCTTCCACCACATCAGCCGTGGAACCGGAGTCGATGAGGATGCGTCCGCTGGCGACCTTGCCGGTCTTCTCGATGGTGCTACCGGTAAGTTCCAGCACTTCGCCATCCTCAATCAGCATGGCCTTTTCCGGGATGCCGGTACCGACAGCGATCTCCACATGCTGCGTCAGGTGGCGGTAGTCGCCGTGGACGGGCACGAAGTACTTGGGGCGCAGCAGGTTGATCATCAGGCGCAGTTCTTCCTGCGATGCGTGGCCGCTGACGTGGATGAGGCCGCTCTTGCCGTCGTCGTGGATCACCTTGGCCTTGCGGCGATAAAGGTGGTCGATGACGTTGTAGATGGGCTTCTCATTGCCGGGGATCACGCGCGAGGAGAACAGTACGGTGTCGCCGGGTTCAATGCGGGCGTGCTTGTGGTTGTCCACGGCGGCACGGCTGAGCGCGGACATGGGTTCGCCCTGCGTTCCGCTGATGAGCACGCACACCTGTTCCGGTGGCAGATCCTTGATCTGGCCGCTGTGGATGAGGAGGCCCTGAGGCGGATCGATGTAGCCCAGGTCCATGGCGATTTCGGTGGAGTTGTCCATGGAGCGGCCAATGAGCGCGACCTTGCGGCCATGCTTGTGCGCCAGTTCCATTGCCAGCTTGATGCGGTGGATGGACGACGAGAAGCAGGAGAAGAAGAGGCGCTTCTCTGTGCGCGCAAAGATCTCGTCCAGCCGGGGCTTCACGGCCAGTTCGCCGGGGGTGTAGCCGGGGCGGTCGCAGTTGGTGCTGTCCTGCAGCAGCAGAAGGACACCTTCTTTACCCAGCTCTGCGAAGGAGTGCAGGTCAAAAGGCTTGCCGTCGGGCGAACTGAGGTCGATCTTGAAGTCGCCGGTGTGGACGATGGTGCCCACGGGCGTGCGGATGGCCAGTGCAACACAGTCCACCAGCGAATGGGTAACGCGGATGGGCGAAATCTTGAATGGCCCCAGGACGAAGCTTTCGCCGGGCAGCATCTCAATCAGGTCGGCGTCGTCCAGCAGCTTGTGCTCTTCGAGCTTGCCTTCCACATAGGTCAGCGTGAACTCTGTGCCGTAGACCGGCACGTTCAACTGCGACAGGATGCGGGGAAGGCCACCGATATGGTCTTCATGGCCGTGTGTGAGGACGATGCCACGGACCTTGTCGCGGTTCTCGAGCAGGTACGTGATGTCGGGGACAACGATGTCCACGCCGAGGAGGTCGTCCTCGGGGAACATCAGGCCGGCGTCAATGACGATGATGTCGTCCTTCCACTGGATGGCCATGCAGTTCATGCCGAACTCGCCCAGACCGCCCAGCGGGATTACTTTCAGTGTTTCGTTACCCATGGACTTTCAGGGTAGCACTTCAGTTCGTTGCTGATGGCGCTTTTGCGGGGGATTACAGTCCGGCAAAAACGGCAAAGCCCGGCTCGGGAGCCGGGCTTTGGGTGTTCAGAAAGCCGATTTAGCGCAGCAGGTCTTCCAGTGCGAGCGAAAGCTCGGTCTTCTCGTCGCGATACTTCACGATGATGGGGGTGTAGACGCTGAGGCCTTCCACGCCGGGCTTGGTGATGGCGCGCGAGCCGGGGACGACGACCGCGCCTGCCGGGATGATCAGCGGTGTGTCAGCCGTGGCTTTAATAACGGTGTTGTTCACCACGTCATAGACCGGTGTGCCGCGCGTCAGGATGGTTCCGGCGGCCAAAACGGCCTTGCTGCGTACGATGGTTCCTTCGTACACGCCGGTGTTGCCGCCGACCAGTACGTCGTCTTCAATGATGACGGGGGTGGCGTTTACCGGTTCCAATACGCCTCCGATCTGGGCTGCCGCGCTCAGGTGGACGCGCTTGCCGATCTGCGCGCAGGAGCCGACCAGGGCGTGCGAGTCGACCATGGTGCCTTCATCCACGTAAGCGCCCACGTTGACGTATGCCGGGGGCATCATTACGACCGACTTCGCAAGATATGCGCCGGCGCGGACGCTGGATCCACCGGGAACAACACGGATGCCCTGTTCCGCGGCGAACGTGCGCGCGGGGTAGGTGTGCTTATCGACGAAGGAGCCTGCCGACATCTCGACCAGGTTGCCGAGGCGGAAACCCAGCAGGATGCCGCGCTTGACCCACGCATTCACCTTCCAGCCGATGGGGCTGGTGGCGTCGGGTTCGGCAGAGCGGATGGTGCCGGCTTCCAGCGCGTCGCGGAGTTCGTTGAAGGCGATGACAGAGTTCGGGTCGGCGGCAGCGGATGCGCCAAGAGAAAACGCATGCTCGATGCGCTGTTCCAGATCATTCAAAGGCATAGGAAAAGTTTATCAAGCGTAAGGCGATCAATTGATGAAAGAACGAGCCATCGCCGTGCAGACGATGGCTCGTTTCGTAATTACTCGGAGCCGGTTTAGTGATGTCCGCCGCCACCGGGATGACCACCGCCGCCAGGGCCACCATGACCGGAGAAGCCTGGTGCGTGTTCACCTCCCGGTGAGTGTGGCGCGTTGCCAATGTGGCCCTGTCCGTCGCGGGCTTCATTGGCGTGGAAATGATTGAACGGAGCCTCGCCACGTGCGGGGAATGGCCCATGATAGCCATAGTGGGGATCGTAACGATTGTCCACGTGGCCGTAGAAACCGTGGGGTCCGTGGAACCATGGGCCAGCGCCAATGAAAACGCCGCCTGTGAACCAGTCCGGGCCGTAGTAGCCGTAAGGTGCGCAGTCATAGGGCGCGTAATCAAAGTAGCCGTAAGGGCATACAGGTGCAGGGCCGATGTTGACGCCGATTGAAACCTGCGCGCGGTCCGTACTGGGAGCAGCCAATGCCAGGGCGGCAACTGCAACCGCGGACAGGCCAAATGTTTTCCAGGAAGCCATGAATGTGTAACTCCTCTCGCTATCGTTTGATAGCAGACGGAGAACACTTCGTTGCGGCGTCATTCTATGACAGCAAATCGATTACAGCAGATGGAGTTGCGTGGCGATTTTATTTAGCGATAAGCGCGTCTTGTCGCCAACGGGCAGCATCGGCAGACGAAGCGTGTCGCCCGCAATGATCTTCATCTCTGCCAGCAGCGCCTTGGTGGGCGCTGGGTTGGGTTCGGCGAAGAGCACTGTGTTTAGCGCCTGAACCTTCTTTGCGGCTTCGGCAGCGGCTTCGCGATTGCCGGAAAGTGCGGCTGTAATCACTGCCTTTACTTCCTTCGGCGCAACGTTCGAAGCGACAGAGATAAGTCCCACGCCACCGCCTGCAATGATGGGCAGCGCAAGATAATCGTCGCCGGAGAAGACAGCGAAGTTTGCCTGCTTGATAGCAAGCAGTTCGCCGATCTGCGCGAGATTGCCGCTGGATTCCTTGATGCCGATGACGTTTGGCAACTCGGCCAAACGAATCACAGTCTCCGGAAGCAGATTCGCAGCGGTGCGTCCCGGGATGTTGTAAAGCAGCACCGGCAGCGGTGCGACTGCATCCACGATCGCCTTGAAGTGCAGATACTGGCCTTGCTGTGTGGGCTTGTTGTAGTAAGGGTTGGCGGTCAGAATGCCGCTCAGTCCCTTGATCTTTGCAATGCGCTGCGCGCGCGCCACGGCTTCGCGTGTGCTGTTGTGCGTGCATCCGGCTACAACGGGAATGCGCCCAGCGGCAGCTTCAATCACGGTGGCGATGACCGCATCGGTCTCGTCTTCGGTCAGTGTGCTGGCTTCGCCGGTGGAACCGCATGCCACCAGGAAGTCGACGCCACCTGCAATTTGCATCTCCACCAGTTTCTTCAGCGAAGCGTGATCAACGCTCTCGTCCGGGTGAAAAGGGGTGATGATCGCAGTGCCGAGTCCAGTGATAATCGCGGGTTCCATACCACTGTTGAGTGTATCGCGAACAGCGGCGAAACACGCCTGTCAGTCGCAGCGGCTTACGTAACGAATTCCACCGTCTGGATGCTTGGTGCCGAACTTCGGTGCAATCCAGATGAGCGTGGTGATCAGTACCAGCGCCAGCGAAAAAATCGGCTTGAAATACGCCATGGGAATAGCGGCTACGTACAACGCGATGCTGGTGCCGTGTTTGATGGCTTCGCTCACATCTGTTTTCGGAATTTGCTCGCCCAGATCCTGCCGCAGATGATCCACCGATGCGCGCAGCAGGAAAAATGCGAAACCGGCAAGCAGCATGATGGCCGCGTACAGCGCCGTGGCAAAGGAATCAAAGTGGTGCTCTTCAATGTAATCCGTGAAGAAGGGAACGAATGAAGCGCAAAAGAGCCAGAACAGGTTGGCCCAAAGCACGCGATAGTTCACCACTTCAATCCGCGCGCAGATAGCGTGATGGTTGACCCAGTAGATGGCAATCATCAGAAAGCTGAGCGCGTAAATGCCAAGCCGAGGCAGAATGCTGATGAAGCCCGCCAGGCCGTGTGCTTCCGGCACATGAAGCTCCAACACCATGATGGTGATGATGACGGCGATCACACCATCACTGAAGGCTTCCAGTCGGGTTGACTTCATCATTTCGGCGGGCATGGCGGCAGCTTACACCCACTCACCGTTGCGCATTAGCGGCTCCTCTGTGCCATCAGCAAAGACGCCGTCCACATTCATTTCACCGGAGCCGATCATCCAGTCCACGTGGATCAGGCTGCTGTTGGCGCCCTTGCTGTTCAGCGTAGCTTCGTCCATGGTTTCACCGTCAATGATGCAGGTAGCGTAGGCCTGACCCAGCGCGATGTGGCTGGCTGCGTTTTCATCGAACAGCGTGTTCCAGAAGAGCAGACCGCTCTGCGCAATGGGCGATGAGTGAGGCACAAGTGCGACTTCGCCCAAATGGCTTGCGCCTTCGTCTACGGCAATCAGTTTCTTCAGTGCCTCTTCGCCTGCGGTGGCGTGAGCTTCCACGATCTTGCCGTTTTCAAAACGTACGCTGATGTTTTCAATCAGCGTACCCTGATGCGACAGCGGCTTCGATGCTGTGACGGTGCCGTTCACGCGGTCCTTGTGCGGTGTGGTGAAGCACTCTTCCGTGGGGATGTTCGCGTTGCAGAAGATACCGTTGCCGCAGACGCCGCCACCACCGGCCCACAGATGATCGTCCGCAAGACCGACGACGAGATCAGTGCCGGGGCCGCGGAAGTGCAGCGCGTGATACCGCTTGTCATTCAGCAGCCCCACACGCTTCATGATGTTTTCGCCGTGCTGTTTCCAATCGGCAACCGGATCGTCGCCCGTGATGCGCGATGCGGAGAAGATGGCATCCCACAGGCGAGCGACGGCTTCGTTTTCTGGTAGGTCAGGGAAAACCAACTTGGCCCATGCAGGTGTGGCACCGGCGAGGATGCTCCAGTTGATGGCGTGGCGCGTGACCAGTTCCATCGCGGGCTTGCTGGCCTTGGATGCAGCAACGTTGGCACGGCTGATCTTGCCGGGGTCTTGATCCTTCAGGAGTGCCGGGTTTGCGCCGGTGATGCCGAGGCGTGCAGCGTTGCTGCGAAAGGCTTCCGCGATGCCGTCAGCCAACCACTTCGGTGTGAAGTCGAATGCAGCGTCAGGTGCATTCTGGTAGCGCGCGAGTGTGGCCACGTCGTCCTGATAAAGCACCGTCACGGCGTACGCGCCAGCCTTGTATGCCTCTGCCACAACCTTGCGGATGAAGGGAATGTGGTCGAGCGATGCGGTAACGACAACTTCCTGGCCTTCGCGTAGGTTCAGGCCAACGCGAACGGCAACGAGTGCAAGGCGGTCGAGCTTTTCATCGAAGGTGAGATTGGCAAATGGCTTGTTGGACATCGGTAAATTTCCTCAGGAGCTAAAGTTCCTTGTTGCTTGTAAGACAGAGCGGCCCGGCATCAGCCGGGCCCTTTGTATGGTTTAGATCTGCGTGAAGATATCGCGGAAGTCGTAGACACCCTTGCGTGTGCTGAGCCATTCAGCCGCGCGCACTGCGCCTTCTGCAAAACCACGGCGGCCAAAGGCTTCATGGCGGAGGCTGAGCTTGTCGCCCGCACTGATGGCTTCGGCAATGTGAATGCCAGCCACATCGCCTTCGCGAATGGATTCGATTGGCACCTCGCCCGCTGCATTCATCGCCTGCTGGATGCTGACGGCTGTGCCGCTGGGCGCGTCCAGCTTTTGCGTGTGGTGCGTCTCTTCAATTTTGAATTCGTAGCCGTATTTCTTCAGGGATTCGGTCATCTGCTTGGCAAGTTGCAGCATGACCTGCACGCCAATGGAATAGTTCGTGCCATGCAGTAGCGCGGCATCCTTGCGAATGGCGAGACCTGTCATATCGTTCAGGTGCTGATACCAACCCGTTGTACCTACAACTACCTTCGCTCCTACGGCGAGGCATGCGCGGAGATTCGTCAGCACTGCGTCCGGCGTAGTGAAGTCAATCACCACATCGAATCCTGCAACGAAGGGGGCGGTCAGGGCCGCGCCGCGTGGGTTTTCCTTCGCATCCAGAACATGTACGCCGTGACCGCGTTCTGTGGCTACTTCCGCAACCAGTTTGCCTGTTTTGCCGTGACCCAGGACGAGCATCCGCATGGTTTGTTTCCCTCAGGGCTTTAAGCCCTTTATCTCTTGGCCGGTTGCGACACGGCTCAAGCCGTGTCTTTGTGACTTCGTACTTCCTGTGTGTCGATCTTAGTTGAGTAAACCCACGTCTCAGATGCGAGACGTGGGCCACACGATCTTTATTAACGCTATGGAGCTCTAACTGTTACTGCACCGTGATGCGCGCAGGTTCATTCACCGGAGGTGCTCCGGTGGTATTGGCGCGTGCGTCCAGGTCAAAGATGTTCGGGTCAGGATCGGCAAAGAAGGTGCTGTGCAGCGAACGGATCGCTTCCGATGCATCGTCTTCTTCGATCATGAAGCTCATGTTGATTTCGCTGGCACCCTGCGAGATCATGCGCACGTTGACGTGACCGATAGCTGTGAATACCTTGCCGGCAATGCCAGCGTGTCCACGAATGTCTTCGCCAACAAGGCAGACCAGCGCCTTGTTGCTCTCGTACTTCACGTCGGCAATCTTCGAAAGGTCTTCCGCAATCTGCGGCAGCTTATCGCTGGTATCCACGGTTACGGAGATGGAGACTTCCGAAGTGGAGACCATATCGATGACGACCTTGTGCTTATCGAATACGTCGAAGACAGCCTTCAGATAACCATGCGTCATCAGCATGCGGCTGGCGACGATGTCCACGATGGTCAGCTTCTTCTTGACCGCGATGCACTTGAACGGCGAACGGCACGGCGGCGCAACCGCGCTGATGCGTGTACCTTCGTTTGCAGCATTGCGGCTGTTCAGCACGAAAACGGGGATGTTTTGCTGTACAGCAGGCAGAATCGTTGCAGGATGCAGTACCTTCGCGCCGAAGTAAGCGAGTTCCGCGGCTTCTTCAAACGAGATGGTCTTCACACGCAGCGCGTCCGCACAGATGCGCGGATCGGTGGTCATGATGCCGTTTACGTCGGTCCAGATTTCAATGGCTCCGGCGTGCAGACCGCCACCCACCAGAGCAGCAGAGAAGTCGCTACCACCGCGGCCCAGCGTGGTGGTGACGCCCTTTTCGTTCGCTCCGATGAAGCCGCCCATCACAGGCGTCAGGCCCTGCTCAATCAAGGGAAGTGCATGTTCCTTGAGGCGGGCTTCGATCAATGTTTCATTCGGAACAGCCTTGCCGTAGCTGTCGTCGGTCACGATGCAGTGGCGCGCGTCCAGGTGTGTGCCCTTGATACCGGCAGCGTCGAATGCAGCAGCAACGATCTGGCTGCTGAGTCGTTCGCCATAGCTGACCACGTTGTCGGTGGTGCGCGGTGTCAGCTCACCCACTGCGGCAATGCCGCGCAGCAGGTCGTCCAGGTGATCGAAGTCGTGCTGGATGTGATTCAGCAGCGCGTTCAACTGCGGCTGCTTCACCAGTTCGCCGGCGGTCTCCAGATGGCGTGAACGCAGACGCGCGGAGAGCGCGAGCGCGCCGGATTTGTCACCGTTACCGGCTGCTGCTGCGGCGGCAAGGAGCGTGTCAGTCACCTTCGCCATCGCGGAGACAACAACAACAGCTTCCAGACCCTTTTCGCGGCGGCCACGAACAACGGCTGCAGTGCGACGGATTGCAGCAGCATCCTCCACTGAGGTGCCACCAAACTTCATCACAACGAGTTGCGGACGGGATGCGGTGCTCATGCATTCACCAACTCATTCTCGGCCAGTCCAGCGCCGGTCTTTGTGTGCAGATGTTTGCCGGGAAGCAGGTCCATCTTGGCCAGGACCTCCGCGTTCAGCACAGCGGCGCCAGCGGCTCCGCGCAGCGTGTTGTGGCTCAGCAGAACAAACTTCCAGTCCAGCAGCGGGCACTCGCGCAAGCGGCCCACGGTGGTGCTCATACCGTTGCCTGCACCCACGTCAAAGCGCGGCTGCGGGCGGTCTGCTGCATCGGTGAAGATCACCGGCTGAGCAGGGGCAGTGGGCAGATGATGCTGTGCCAGTGGCTGGAACTCGCTCCACGCGGCCAGAATCTCTTCACGCGTGACGGGCTTCTTGAACTTGATGGAGACACACTCGGTGTGGCCATCGATCACGGCAACACGGTTGCAGTGTGCGCTGACCTTCGCGGGCAGCATGTCGATGCTATTGCCGTTGAACTTGCCCAGCAGCTTGCCCACTTCTTCCTGCAGCTTTTCCTCTTCGTTCTTGATGAAGGGAACCACGTTGCCGAGGATGTCCAGGGAAGGCACACCGGGATAACCCGCGCCGCTGACGGCCTGCATGGTGCTGACAAACAGCGCGTCAATACCGAAGCGCTCTTCCAGCGGCTTCAGCGCAAGGACGAGGCCAATGGCAGAGCAGTTGGGATTGGTGACGATATAGCCACCGCTCTTGGAGGTGTAAGCAGCCTGCTTCGTCAGCAACGGCAGATGGTCTGCGTTGACCTCAGGCACGACCAGCGGCACATCCGGCGTCATGCGGAAGGCCGACGAGTTGGAGATGACGGCGCATCCCGCATCCGCAAACTGCGGCTCCAGTTCCTTTGCAATGTCGCTGTCCAGCGCGGCGAAGATGATCTTCGGCACTTCGCCGGTGTTGGCGGCAGGCGTGTTCGGCTGCAGCACCAGGTCGGCAATCCGCGCGGGCATGGGGGTGTCCAGCTTCCATTTGGCGGCGTCGGCATAGCGTTTGCCCGCCGAACGATCGCTTGCCGCGATCCACGTGATCTCAAACCACGGGTGCTGGTCCAGAAGTTGAATGAAGCGTTGGCCGACTGTTCCGGTCGCGCCGAGAATCCCCACCTTGCGACGTTCCATGTTGTTCTGCAGTCCTTAATCCATACCGGATGTATCTGTTAAGGATACCGGATTGCAGCGGCAACCATCGAATTTCGGCTTTAGTATTCCGTAACGCCGCGACGGGTGACGTAAACCGTTCGCGTTCGAGTACCGATAGCGCCCCATGCGATGAGCAGGCCAACAGCGTGAATCAGGAACCAGATGCTGAGGCCCTGCGTGGTGTAAATCCAGAAAAGAATCAGAATGCGCGGAATCAGAAGCGCCACCAGCGTAGGAATCAGGCTGATGACAAAGACATTTCCCGTATGCCCCTGCAGGTACAGCGCCAGCAGCGAAAGCCGCGGCAGGAACAGGCTGAGGATAAGAAACCAGAGGGGAAGTCCCAGCGAATGGAGATCGGGCATGGCTTATTGCACCTTTGTTGGGGGAGGAGTCTGAGCCTGAGGCTGCTGATTTTGTGGTGGCGGAACGGGCGCAGCCTGTCCAGCCTTGCCGGCGTCATGGCCGCTGGGCGCAGAATCAATCACCGCGCCACGCTTCACGGCGGCGTCGGGTTTGCATCCGGCAATGGCAACCATCAGAACGCACAACAGCGTTCCAGCCAGCAATTTCATAACTGCTGTGATGCCATGCGAATGGATGTGGTTAGCGAAGCGGGGAAGTTTTATATTCCCGGAGAGGTCTTACGGAGCCGCGATCCCAGCAGCTCTTCCAGTTCTGCCTTGAATTCGCGCACGTCCTTAAAGTCGCGGTAGACGCTGGCGAAGCGGATGTAGGCCACGGTGTCAATGTCCTTCAGCCGCGTCATGATCATCTCGCCGATTTCCACGGTGGTGCGTTCGCGCTCCGGCGAATCCACCACGTAGGCCTCGGTTTCGTCCACGATCTTGCCCAGTTTGCCTGTGGGTACGGGCCGCTTCTGGCAGGCGTGCAACAGGCCGTTCAGGACCTTCTGCCGGTCGAACTTCTCACGTCGGCCATCTTTCTTGACGACCATGTACGGAATTTCATCGATGCGTTCGTAGGTGGTGAAGCGCTTGTTGCACTTCTCGCACTCGCGGCGGCGACGGATGCTATCCGCCTCCTTGCTCTCGCGTGAATCAACGACTTTATCCTGAGCCCAGCCGCAAAACGGACACTTCATGCGAAGCCCATTCTATCAAGCATTGTCGTCATGACTTCTGTGCGCTTTCGCGAGCCACGGTGCGAAGGTTCACGCTCTCCACGCGGGCATAGATCAGTCCGGGCAGGATCACGTTGATCGTGGTTACGAAATACATGATGATGGCTGCACTTGCCGCGAGCTCTGCCGGAACACCAAACAGGCGAGTCAGCGCGCCGAAGGTGAGTGCTTGTGCTCCGCCACCAACACCCGGCAACGTCACAATTCCTCCCACCACACTGAATCCCATCAACAGCAAGCAGTGTGCGATGGTCAGGTTGTGCACCGGCGCGGGAAACGCCTTCATGGTGAGCACATAGGCAATCGCAACGGCTCCCCACAGCGCAAAGCTGCACACGACAATGCCGATGAAATCACTCGTGCTGCCGACTACGTTCAGGCCGTTGCGGAATTCCAATACTTTGACTTCCGCGCTTTGTCCTGCCGGCTTGGAAAGGATGCCCACAATGTGGCGAATCAGCCGCGCCATGAATTCGCCCGCTACTCGAACAGCGATAACGAAAGCGGCCAGGACAGCGATCATGGCGGCGATGACCCATCCCAGCTTGTGAAACAGCTCATGGTAAGGCAACGCGTTCAGTTGCGGACTAACGATGAGATTTCCGGCAAATAGAATGCCGAAGGCTGCGAGATCAAAGATGCGCTCCACAGCGACAACCGCGATCTGCGAAGAAAACGACAGGCCGGTGCGTCGGCTGACGAGGTAAGGGCGAATCAGTTCACCCACGCGCCCGAAGATGGCGAGGCCAGTAAAGCCGATGAACTGAGCGCCAAGCAGCGTCCACCACGGTTTCCGTTGTTCTGGCGGCAGAGACGGCTTCAGAAAGATTGTCCACCGAACGGCGCGTGCCACGGAGTTGCTGTAAACCATCAGAGTTGCCAGCAGAAACAGCGGCAGATTTACCTGTCGGCATGCCAGCCAGAATGCGTGCCAGTCAAAATGCGATTGGTGAATCTTCCAAAGAAGAAATGCTGCAAGGAGGACAACGACCGTCCAGAGAGCGATGCGGCGTTTATTCATGCTTTTAGCGAACCACCGTGGCGGAAACTGCGCGTGCCTGTTCCGCAACACGGCGATTAAATTCACGGATCACGCGCGCCACATACGCCTGCGTTTCGCGGTAGGGCGGGATGCCATGATAACGATCCACTGCCCCGGGGCCCGCGTTGTAAGCGGCCAGCGCGAGAGCAAGATTGTCGTGGTATCGAGTCAGAAGTTGGTCCAGATAGGCGCTGCCGCCGTTCACATTCGATGCGGCGTCAAAGCTGTCTTTCACGTTTAATTGGTTCGCAGTGCCTGGCATTAACTGCATCAGGCCACGTGCTCCTGTACGCGATACGGCCTTCGTGTTGCCGCCGCTCTCAGCCTGCACAACAGACGCCAACAGTGCCACGTTCACGTTATGGCGTGCGCCGGAATCGGCAAGGATGGTGGCGGTCCCGGTCTTTTCGTGGGGCTCGGCCTTCGTGGACGTGGATGCAGGCACATCCGGAGCTACCTCAACTGAGGTGATGGAAGACGCCGCAACATCCATGAAGTTGTCTGCGCGGAGATACAGTCGGGTCACGTCCGTGGAGAGTGCCTCGTGGCGTTCGCAAGTAATGCTGAACCCATTGCGCAGCGTCACCACCTCCGCAGCGCGTGCCGCAGCACCGCACATACCCGGTAGCAAAAGAAGCGCTGCAATCCTTCGGACGGAGAGGGAGGCCATCCCCATCAGAGTAGCATCCGGGGTTTTACAGATCGTGTCAGCGGAAGCCAATATCATTCGCCAAAGCAGAGGGCAATCGCTTCGGCGACGCCATCTTCGTGATGATGCCGCGTGACGGTCCAGTTACGCTCTTCCGCCAGTAGACGAAGTTCGTCCGGGGCATTGCCCATCAACATGGGCCAGCGGGCATGTTCCAGCATGGTCAGATCGTTCCAGTTGTCGCCAATGGCCATCAAATCGTCTGCTGCAAGTCCTTCTTCATTCAGCAGATGCGACAGTCCCGCGCCCTTCGAACAGCCCTGCGGAAGGATATCCAGAATGCACAGATCGCGCAGCGGATAGACCGTCCTTGTCAGTGACAGGCGGCCTCCGTGCGCTGCATCCAGATGGCGGAACGCCGTTTCCATACGTTCTATGCCGCCGCACAACATTGCCTGAATTGTGGGGAACTCTGCTGTATGAAAAGCGGATTCAATGGGGGTAAAACGGCGAATATCCGCTGCGTTTGCCACCATCCATTTCTCAATACTGGCGTGCAGATCTTCCACTTCCTCCAGCACCAGTGCACCACCGGCGTCGTTGCCGTGCGCGTCCATAGTGTCAAAGGTAAAAACAAGGCAGTTGCGATAGCCGCTGACCGTTTCGCATAGCCATAGGGCAGTCTCAGCCGACATCTCTTCGCGGAAGATCAGGCGACCATCCATGGTGCGCGCCACGGCCCCGTTGGAGCTGAGCACGATGTCGTCAGGCTGAAAGTTGCCGGTCTGCAGCACTTTCATGGCATAGCTATGGCGACGCCCCGTAGCGATGACGATGCGCGCACCGGCGCTGCGTGCGCGATCCAGGGCATCCTGATTGCCGGGCGACACGGTGCCGCCGGGATGCACCAGTGTGCCATCCATATCGATGGCAATCATCTTCGGCGTGTCGCTCATACCGTCTCCATCTGGATGGAATCGCTGGCTACCTCTCCGCGCGTCGAGAGCACCACAGCCGCGCCCACAATCAACGATCCACCAACCCATGCAATTAGACCGAGACGTTCATGCAATAAGGTCACGCCAAGCACTGATCCGATGACCGGCTCCAGATTGATGAAGATGCCGCCCTGCGATGCAGGTACCTGCGTCATGCCCCAATTCCATAGGAGGTTGGTTGCAGCGGTGCAAAGAACACCGCTGGCTGCCAGTGCAAGCCACGCTTTTACAGATATGTTGTGTACCGGCGGCATGCCGTACTGCAACGGCACCCACACCAGCAGTATGATCGTTCCCAGCACCAGGCTGCGCGCACTCACCTCCAGCGCACTGTGGCGCAGAAGAAGTTTTTTATTGCCCAGCAGCCACACCAGCGCAATCACCACAGAAAGAACGATCAGAGAATCACCCAGCAGAGAAGAAGTTCCGCTGGCGTCATGACCACCCAACGCAATCATGCAGGCGCCCGTGGTGGACGCGATCAACGCACTCCATCCCACGGCATCCAGACGCTCTTTCAGGAAGATGGCAGCAGCTGCGGCAAGGATGACGGGCAGCGTGCCGATCATGAGCGCAGCATGCGAAAGGGAAGTGAGCGAAAGCCCCTTAAACTGCACCAGGAACTGAAGGGGAACACCGAAAAACGCAGCAAGGAGCATCAATCGCCATTCGCCAGCCGTCCAGCGATCTCCGCGGCCTTTAACCAGTGGCAGGATGGGAAGTGCTGCAAAAAGAAAACGATACAGCACCATGTGACCCACGCTGACCTCGCGCAGGGCGATCTTGCCAAAGAAGAATCCTGTGCCCCAGAGCGCTCCGGCCGAGGCGCAAGCCAGAAATCCAAGCGGACGGGAAGTGGTAGAAGAGGGCATCTTTCCACTGTCGCACAGGATGGCGCAACGCATCGTGAGCAGGTTGTTGAAGGCTCGCGTTACCATAGGATTCGCAACCCGGACCATTGCCGCAATGCCTGCCTCGCTCCGTCACCGCTTGTTCTTGCTCGCGCTGTTATTGCCCGGTCATGTCTTTGCGGCGGCAGTGAATGACGATCCTGCGACCAAGCCAGCCGTTCCCGCGATTCAATTACCTTTGGAGCCCCTTGGCTATCGTCCCATGACGTCTGACATGGGATTGCGGGCTGGTTATACAAGTGCCACGGTTCATTTCATTGATGCTGACCATCTTCTCCTGACCTACACGGCAAAGAAACTGATCAAGCGTCTGCCGGATCAGCGCGAAACCGACGACGACCACTTTGTGCGTGCGTTGGTGATCAGCCTGCCTGACGGAAAAGTGCAACGCGAGGCGGAGTGGCGCATGCATGACCGCGCGCCATACCTGTGGCCCCTCGGCAACGGACGCTTTCTGTTGCGGGTTCGAAACAATCTCTATTCGCTGGATCCAATTGGCAGCTACGATCCGTTGCATTTAGGGCAGCGGCTCCTGATTGAAAACGAAGATGATCTGGAAGCATTGCAATTCAGTCCGCAGCACGATCTGATGCTTCTGGAGACAACACCCGCGCGCAAAATCGGAGACGATCCTACGGATCAGAAGGAACGCCCCGTTTCGGTCTTCTTCTATGGTGTGGCCCTGGAGCCCGATGGGTCTGTTCGCCTGTCGAACCGTGGCCGTGCGGAGACCAAAAACGCATTCACGCTGTCGTTCACTTCCATGGGTGTTCTGGAGACGGTGCGTGAAGATCGCACACACTGGGGTTTCGATTTTCACGGTTATAACGGCGCCAAGATGGAACTGGGAGGCTTCACCTCCACCTGCCGCCCCATCAGCATGTTCATCTCGGACGCCGAGTTTTTTGCCTTTGGCTGCCGCGGTGGCGAAGAACACAAGCTGATGGGCGGATTCAACCTGCTGGCTGAGGCAAAATGGGTGTTCACGACCGACGATGAACCGTTGTGGCTGGCGGTGGAGAATTCACCTGCTACGGGCCGATTCGCCGTACGCAATACTCTGACATCGGTAAGTGCACAGGGGGCTGGCATTGCCGCCGACGCAACCGAGGTACGCGCAGAAGAGATTCGTGTTTATGGCAATCGTGAGGGCAATGAGTTACTCCGTGTCAACGCGACGCCGGTACAGCGTCCTGCAGGAAACTTTGCACTATCGCCCGACGGTATGCAGTTGGCAGTTTTCCAGGGATCGCAACTTTCCATCTTCAAACTGCCGGAACTAAAGCCTGCGGAACGTTCTCTGCATAACAAGGAGCAGGGAGCACTGGCACCGCTGCGTCCTGCCGCAACGCTGAGTGTTCTCAACGTGTTGAGCAGCGGCAGCGATAACCGAGCTCCGTAATTGCTCTACAGCACGCTATCCATGCGCGTGCGATCCAGCAGCAGGAAGATCGGGATTGCGACAGCAGAATTAATCGCGGCACGCAGCAGTTCGTGCACCCATCGTGGATGCGCTTCCGCCTGTCCCAGCAGGATGCTTTGAATCAGGTACAGCAGCACTGATTGCAGCAGGCAGAAGACGAAGTTCATGAGGACGCGCGTCGCCATGTTCTCCACGTCAATTTTCAGTCCGATAGACGCTGCAGCATATCCCAGAACAGACTTGGCAATGCCATTCACGCCGATGAACTGGTTTCCCGGAAGATCCTGCAGCAACCCAATAACGGTGCCAAAGAGAGTGCCGGCTATCGGGTTTCTCCACGCAATGGAGAAGTACAGCACGATGATCATCGGCAGATCCAGGATCGACAGCGGCTCCCAAATACGCGGCAGATAAGCGTGCAGGAACAGCGCACACAGCGGTACTGCCAGCAATACGGCTGGATGAAAGCTGTGCTCTTCCAACTCACGGCGATTCGTAAAGTGGCGACGGGGCATCTTACGGTTCCTCCGGCGCGTTGGGGGTGGTGTGCTGTGTAGGCGTTACAAACTGCGTATTCGGAGCTCCCGGCGTGAGGCTGGTGGCAGGTGGAGCCGCTCCCGGTGAATAACGATCCGTGTGGATTGCGGGCTGCGGCCTTGGCAGAGTAGGAGCCGGACTGGTCGCAGCGTTCTCGTCACCCGCTTTCTCATCGGCCTTCTTCAAGCCCGGCAGGCGATCCGCAACGACTTCGGCTGCCTTCTTGCCCTCTTCCTGATCATCGTCCGCTGCGGTGTTCAACTGCTGCGAAACCTCAGTTACCACCAGCACTTCTTCCAGCCGGTCGAGATTCGCCGCAGGCTTGATCGCAATGGTGGCATAGGGTTGATGATCCGGGTCGGGCTTCATGTAGATCACGTTGCCCACGGGAAGGCCGCGAGGATATACGCGGTCGCCACCGCTGGTGATGAGCGGTTCACCTGCCTTGATGCGTTCGTCGGGCAGCAGATTGTTGATGATGAGTACGCCGCCCGGCCCACCACGCAGAATGCCGCGGCTGCGTGTATTCAGCAGAATCACGCCAGCACCTGAGCTCATGTCATTCAGCAACAGCACCTGTGACGACATGGCAAACACATCGCGTATCTTGCCCACAGCGCCGTCCGGCGTAATTACCGCCATATCGGGGCGAATGCCGTCGTTGGAACCCTTATCAATCGTGACGATGCGGCCCTGATCACCGCCACCTGTGCCAATTACCTGAGCAGCTACGGTCTTACCTACGTACTGTTGCTTAAACGCCAGGAGGCGTTGGAGTCGCTGGCCCTGCCGCGCATCTTCTGCCAACGACGCTTCGCGCAGGCGCAACTGGTCGATTTGGTACTGGAGATCCTTGTCGTGCTGACGGACGTGGCGCAGGTCAATGTAGCTATGCCACACGCCACGCACGCCGCCACCCATGTGCTTTAGCAGCGATTCCACAGGCGCAATGGTGTACGCAGGCCAGGCCCGCAGACCGCGTACATGATGACCATCCTCCCGCGCCGCGTAATTCGCCCTCTTCATCTGCGACGCAAGGCCGATTACCTGCGCCAGAAGCACAGCCACAAGCACCAGAGCACTTTTGAAGCGGCTGAAGAAGGATTCCATGAAGTCAGCTTTGGCCTTTAGCTTTTAGCCGTTAGCTAAGAGCTAAAAGCTAAAAGCCCCGGTTCTTTAGTCGATGGCCACCTTGCGCAGCAGGCCAAAGTCATTCAACATGCGGCCAGTGCCCAACACGACGGATGCCAGAGGATCGTCCGCAATGGAGACTGGCAGCCCTGTTTCTTCACGGATGCGGCGATCCAGGTTCTTGATCAGCGCGCCACCGCCCGTCAGCACAATCCCACGGTCAGAGATATCGGCAGACAGCTCCGGAGGGGTCCGTTCCAATGCCACGCGGATGGCGTTCATGATGGTGGCAATGGATTCAGCAAGAGCTTCGCGAATCTCGGAATCGTCTACCGTAATGGTCTTCGGCACGCCTTCAATCAGGTTGCGGCCCTTGATTTCCATGGTCAGCGGCTTGTCCAGCGGGAACGCCGAGCCGATTTCCATCTTGATCATTTCCGCAGTGCGCTCGCCAATCAGCAGGTTGTACTTGCGCTTCAGGAAATTCATCACGGCTTCGTCCATCTGATTACCGGCCATGCGGACCGAACGCGAATAGACGATACCTGCCAGCGAAATGACCGCGATATCCGTGGTGCCGCCACCAATGTCGACAACCATGTTGCCACCCGGCTCCGTAATGGGCAGTCCGGCCCCAATCGCGGCCACCATGGCCTGTTCCACCAGATAGACCTCAGAGGCCTTCGCACGATACGCACTGTCTTCTACGGCGCGCTTTTCCACCTGCGTGATTTCAGAGGGTACGCCGATGATGATGCGCGGATGCACCAGCATTTTGCGGTTATGTGCCTTCTGAATGAAGTAGTTCAGCATCTTTTCCGTGTGGCGGAAATCGGCGATTACACCGTCCTTCATCGGACGAATGGCGATGATGTTGCCCGGCGTACGGCCGACCATCTCCTTGGCTTCCTTGCCCACGGCTTCCACTTCATTCGTTACTTTGTTGACGGCGATGATGGAAGGTTCGTTGACGACGATGCCTTTACCGCTGGCATAGACCAGAGTGTTTGCGGTTCCCAGGTCGATTGCAAGATCGTTCGAAAACAGCGAAAAAAGCGAGCGCATGGAGCGCTGACGGGAGGTGCGGCCCTGGTATCCGTTTTGAGGCATGGTTGGTGTGTGCTTCCCCAGCAAAAGGCGTTCTCCCCATTGTAGCCGCCGGACGGAGGAAAAAACGGTACACACAATTCGTCTTTGGTGTTATCGAACAGGCGAAGCCACGGCGAAATGGGTCAATGGATTCGCAACGTAAGGCTACCTTCGATAGTCTGATCCATGGAGCAGGAGAAGACCATGATTGTCGGTGTACCCAAGGAAGTTAAAGATCACGAAAGCCGCGTAGGCATCACCCCCGCCGGAGTACGCGCACTGGTAGAGGCTGGACATAAAGTGCTGGTGCAGACCGGCGCAGGCGAACTATCCGCATTCCCCGATGACGAGTATCAGAATGCCGGCGCAGAGATCGTGGGCAGTGCCTACGACACGTGGCGGCTGGTGGACATGGTCGTCAAGGTCAAAGAGCCTATCGAGAAGGAGTATCAGTACTTCCGTCCCGGCCTCGTGTTGTTCACGTATCTGCATCTTGCACCGCTGCCCGCATTGACGGAAGCCCTGATGGAGAAGCAGGTTACAGGCATTGCGTATGAGACGGTGCGTGACCGCGCTGGTTCATTGCCGCTGCTGACTCCCATGAGCGAAGTTGCGGGACGCCTCAGCGTGCAGGTGGGCGCGGAGTATCTACAGAAGACGAAGGGCGGTCGCGGCCTTCTGCTTGGTGGAGTTCCGGGCGTGCCTCCGGGCAACGTGGTCATCATCGGTGGCGGCATCGTTGGTATCAACGCAGCCAAGATGGCGCTCGGCCTTGGCGCAAAGGTTACGATTGTGGATCTCAGCCTGAACCGCCTGCGCGATCTGGACGACATCTTTAACGGTCGCGTCTTCACTCTGGCTTCCAACAGCTACAACATTGCAAAAGCTTCTTCAGAGGCTGATCTGCTGGTGGGTGGCGTGCTCATCCCCGGCGCCGCAGCACCAAAGCTGGTGACGGCTGCGATGGTCAAGAAGATGAAGAAGGGCGCGGTTATTGTGGACGTGGCCATCGATCAGGGCGGCAGCATTGAAACAGCAAAGCCCACCACACACACTGAGCCTGTATACGAAGTGGACGGTGTGGTGCATTACTGCGTCACAAATATGCCCGCTGCGGTGCCGAACACCTCAACGTTGGCGCTGACCAACGCGACGTTCCCCTACGTGTTGAAGCTGGCAAATGAGGGTGCTGAAGCAGCTATCAAGGCTGACAAGGGCTTTGCGGAGGGCGTGAATACTTACAAGGGAACGCTCACCTACCAGGCCGTTGCAGAATCGCAGAACAAGTCCTGGAAAGCAGTAGCCGATCTTCTGTAGTCCGTTATGACAATGGAAGGGCCTGTATCACGCCGCGTGACAGCGAAAGGATGCAGGCTCTTTTCGTTTCTGTTTCTGTAACGCCTATAATCGCGAACACCGTCACAGGAGGCATGATCATGGGCACAACACGCCAGCGCAAGATTTTGATGATTGTGCTGGGTGTATTCCTTCTCCTGTTGTTTCTCGGTCTGGCTGCGTTGAATGCATTCCGCCTGAGCTTCCTCACGCCGGATACGCCGGGTGGCATCTTCCTTTTCATTGCCGTCGCGTTTCTTGCCTTTCTGATCTTCCTCGCCATCCTGGTTCTGCTCATGCGCAACGTACTGAAGTTGTATGCAGAGCAGCGCAGCCGTGTACTGGGTGCTCGCCTGCGGACACGCATGTTGCTGGGCGCGGTACTGCTCAGTCTGCTGCCGGTGGGCTGTATGTATGGCTTCAGTTATCTGCTGATGAACCGCGCGATCGAGCGTTGGTTTGCCCAGCCTTCGGACCATCTGCGACAGGAGTCGCTTGCAGTTTCGCGTGATCTTTCGCGCTACATTGCGGCCAACGCGCGGTCTGAGGCGGAAGAGATTGCCAGCATCATCTCCGAAGCAGGACCAGACGTGACACCGGCAACGCTGCAGCGGGCAATGCAGAGCCATGAAGTTTCGCTTCTTGGCGGATTTGCTCAGGTGTACAGCGGTGATGTTGTGGTGTCGCGTTTCCATACGCCGCCCGATCCTGCGATCCTGAGCGTGTTACAGCCACCCGATACGCTTCCTGTGGAAGATGAGGGGCTGAGTTCGCCTTTGCAGAAACGTGATGGCGGCACGGTGAATGCCATGCTGCTGGCCGGTATCCGGCGCAACGACGAACCGATTCTTACGGCGGGTGGTGTCGATTACATTCTCGGCTCGGCACATACATCGTCTGGTCTGCTGGTGGTGTCAGGTGCGCCGCTGCCCAGCGGCATGACGGCGCATATCGCCACGTTGAATCGTGCGGGCCAGCAGTACTGGCAGTTGTTCCGCATGCGTCAGCAGGTACGCGCTACGTACATGATGTTGCTGATGATGATCACGGGGCTTGCGCTGTTCATCACAAGCTGGCTTGCACTGCATCTCTCCAAGCAAGTGACGAAACCAGTGGAAGCACTTGCCGATGCCATGACTGCCATCGCTCAGGGTAACTATCAGCAACGAGTGGAAGCGTCTGCGACCGAAGAACTCGGCGATCTGGTGCAGACTTTTAACACCATGGCTGACGATCTGGAGTCCAGCCGTCGCATGGTGGAGAAGACCACGCTGCAAATCTTCGAAGCCAATGTGGAAGTGGAAGCACGACGTCGCGAACTGGAAACCATGCTGCAGAACATTCCGAATGGTGTGGTCATGCTGGATGTGGACCGTCGCATCCGTGTGGTGAATCGCGCCTTCAGCGAAATGCTGGACCCCGGTGGCCAACGTGCATTTGTGGGATTACTGCTGGATGAGGTGATTCCTGCAGAAAGTCTGGAAGTGATTGACCGACTGTTACGACGCAGTCATCGCATGGGTTCTGCGTCAGCAGAAACGGAGATGCCCACACACAATGGAACACTGAATCTGGCCGTGACTGCGGCCATTCTTGAAACCACCAGCAGCGGTACACGCACGCCCGTGGGCTATGTGCTGGTGCTGGAAAACGCTACAGAACTTTTGCGTGCGCAGAAACAATCCGCATGGAAAGAAGTGGCGCGTCGTGTTGCACACGAGATTAAGAATCCACTCACGCCCATCTCATTGAATGCGGAACAGATTCGTCGCCACATTGTGCGTCTCGGCGATCTTCTGCAACAGCATCAACTGGAATCATTGTCGGTTGGCACCATCCGTCGTTCCAGTGAAGTCATCAGCGCAGCGGTGGAAAGCATGCGCGGACTCGTTGATCAGTTCTCGTCGCTGGCTGAATTTCCCAATGCGCAACCGCGTCCGGCAGATCTGAACACCATCATTGAAAACACGCTCAGCCTCTTTGCAGGGCGACTCACCGGTATTACCGTGGTGAAATCATTGCAGCCTCGGCTGCCGTTGGTCATGGCTGATCCCGAAGCCATCAAGCGTGCTCTCTCCAATCTCATCGATAACGCTGCCGAAGCCATGACCGGTGGCCTGTTGCGCGAGATTCATATCGAAACGCGCCGCAGCGAACAATCGCAGGGCATGTTGGAAATTGTGGTGGCTGACACGGGCCCAGGTGTCACAGACGATATGCGCGAGCGGCTCTTCCTGCCGTATTTCTCCACCAAGCAACGCGGCACAGGTTTGGGCCTGACCATCGTGGCGAAGATCATGGCGGACCATCAGGGCACCATCCGTGCGGAAAAGAACTTGCCCACAGGCGCGCGCTTTTTATTGGAAATTCCCATTGCGGCACCGTTAGAGAGCAGTGGGGGGCATGACATTGCAACGAGTGACGAACCCTCTGCATCGGAATTCTCAAAGGCAGACATTAGGAACGCATCCGCATGACCCACATTCTTGTTGTTGATGACGAAACAGAGATCCGCGAATCGCTGGAGACCATCCTGCGCGAGGAAGGCTACGTCGTCACCTCCAGCGGCACTGCCACGGAATCGTTGGAACTGATACGCGATGTGGAGTACGACGTGGTGCTGCTGGATATCTGGCTCCCTGATGGAGACGGGCTGGAAGTGCTGGCACGTATTCGCGAACTCGCACTTGCGGCGCCTCCTGAAGTCGTCATCATCTCTGGTCATGGAACGATCGAATCCGCAGTGCGTGCCACGAAGCTAGGCGCATACGACTTCCTCGAAAAGCCACTGTCACTCGACCGCACGCTGCTTGTGCTGAAGAACGCGACGGAAGCGCGTCGTCTTCGGCTGGATAATTCTGAGTTCCAGCAGCAGCTTGCGCAGAAGGCATATCTCACCGGCGAAAGCGTTCCCATGAAGGCGCTGCGACAGCAGATCCGCCTAATGGCTCCCACCAACGGGCGCGTACTCATCTATGGCGAATCTGGCAGTGGCAAAGAACGCATCGCGCGCACCATGCATGCGGAAAGCCTGCGTCCCGACCGGCCTTTTATTGAATTGAACTGCGCAGCCATTCCAGAAGACTTCATTGAAAGTGAACTCTTCGGCTATCGTCACGGAGCAGTTCCCGGCGGGCCTCCAGAAAAGCGCGGCACCTTTGAGCGTGCCGATGGCGGCACGTTGTTTCTGGATGAAGTCGGCGACATGAGCCTGAAGACACAGGCCAAAGTGCTGCGCACGCTGGATGAACAACGCTTCTATCCCGTGGGTGCGTCGCAGCCGGTACACGTCGACGTGCGCGTGATCGCCGCTACAAACAAGGATCTGGAAGACGAAATCATCAAAGGAAACTTCCGCGAAGATCTCTTCTATCGTCTCAACGTGATTCCGTTCTATGTCCCTCCGCTGCGTGACCGCATGGAAGACATCCCATCGCTGGTGCAGGAGTTCCTGAGTGAATTTGGCCGGCAGTATGGGCGTCCGCGTGTGGAGATTTCGCCTGATGCCATTGCTTCGTTGAAGCAGTATTCATGGCCAGGGAATGTGCGTGAGCTGCGCAATGTGGTGGAGCGTGTACTTATTCTGAATCCCAAGGCGCTCCGCATTGAACGCAAGCACCTTCCCGCGCTCCTGTCGCGCGAAGGAAGTGCGAAGTCCCGTAGCGAAGACTTCGGCACGCTGCTGCAGGCGCGCGAGGCTTATGAGCGTGACTACATCCTGAAAAAGCTGGAAGAGTGTCACGGCAACATAAGCCGCGCTGCGGAAGCACTCGGCCTGGAGCGCAGCCATCTCTATCGCAAGATGAAGGCGCTCGGCGTCACGATGAAGGAAGCGTAATGCGATAGCGGATGGTGCCCTCTTCTGCACCTTCGCCATCGAAACGCATGCCACACTTCTCCATCACACGGATTGATTCCTGCATGGCAGGAAAAGTATGTGCAATAACGCTGTGCACGCCCTGTGCGAACAACAATTGCAGTACTGCCTGCGTTGCTTCCGTGGCATAGCCATTGCGTTGCCACGGTTTCAGAATGGCGTATCCCGTTTCAGCTTCGTTTGCGCTGGTCGGAAACCCTCCTACCGTTCCAATCAAAACCGGTTCCGGCAAGGGAAGCACCACGTAGCGATTCCACCCGATAGTTTCCGGGTGTTCCGTGAATTGTTTGCGGAAGAAATCGAATACGTGTGGCTCCCAGTTACTGTCAGGCCACTCTGGAGGAACGCGTGCTTTAAGACGCGCAGCGAGTTCTGCATAGCTCGCGGTCTCTGCATCCAGCAGTTCCGGTGTAATGGCCACAAGGCGCAGTCGCGCCGTAAGAATGTCAGGTGTATTCAAGTGATTGTCTCCATCAGGATGGGCTACAGGCAAAGGTCAGCGCATGCACCGCGAAGAAGCGGTGCGTGCGAAATCACTTAGCAGCAGGAGACAGTCATAGGCGCGAAGCAAGCATAACAGGACAGCACAGGGCGATGCTCAGCCAGCAGCATCGTAGGCTTTTCGCAATCGTTCCAGCGCTACGCCAAGTTCTTTGTCGCTGGTAACAGGAAAGAACTCCCACTTGTGCGTGCTGCCAGCAATTGGTTTCTGTCGCCGCAGCCCGATTGCATTGGGGTTCTCAATCGCACGTGTGGCTGGCAGCAGAGCAAAGATTGCGTCGTTGCGATACAGGCTCACCATGCCGAACATCTTGCCGCATCGCGTATTCGGCCATGTCAGCACTTCATGCTCCAGCATCACGGCACGGCGACGCATCTCCTCGGAGATGGGCGGAAACTTAGGCCTCATTCTCTTTCTTAAGCGTCTGCGAAGCCTGCAACGATTCCAGCTGACGCCGCCAATCCAGCTCTTCCACGAAGCCTTTCTTCGAGCGCCAGTCTTCCTTCACTTTCACAAACAGTTCCAGGAAAACGCGTGTGCCAAGCAGGTTCTCAATCTCTTTGCGTGCGGCGGTGCCAATCTGTTTCAGCATCGCCCCCTGCTTGCCAATGAGGATGGCCTTCTGCCCACTGCGTTCCACGAAGATGGCTGCGGCAATCTTTGTTACCGGCAGCTTCGGCTCTTCACCTTTCTTCGGCTTGCGCTGCGGACCGGGCTCTTCCCACTTCTCCACCACAACAGCGGATGCGTAAGGCACTTCCTCACCGGTGAAGAGAAGGATCTTTTCGCGAATCAGTTCCGCTGCAAGAAAGCGCATCGGCTGATCGGTGAGTTGGTCCTCAGGGAAGTAGCGATTCGCTTCGGGCAGGTGCTCCACAATGCGATTCAGCAGCGTATCCAGGCCGTCTTTTTTCTCGGCAGAGATCAGCACGGTATCGGTGAAGGCAAACTTCGTGGTCCAGTGCGTAATCAGCGGCAGCAGGTCCTCGCGCTTCACCAGGTCGATCTTGTTGAACACAAGAATCACCGGGCATTCCACGTTGCGCAACATGCTCAGCGCAAATGCATCTTCTGCCGCGCTCAGGGCCTTCTTGTCTTCTGACGGTGTGGGCGATTTGCCTTCCACACGCGGCGCGGGCTCGTGAATGCGATGCGTCGCGTCGACGAGGAACAAAACCACGTCGCGGCTTTCCAGTGCGTCGTGCACTTCCTGCATCATGCGGCGGTCAAGCTGCGTGCTGGGCTTATGAACGCCGGGCGTGTCGACCAGAACAATCTGTGCTGCAGGCAGGGCTTCGCGTGTCTTTGTCTTCGACTGTGCCGGTTGTTCCAGGACTCCCAGGATGCGTGTGCGCGTGGTCTGAGCTTTATGCGTGACGATGGCCAGCTTCTCGCCAAGGAGAGCGTTGAGCAGCGTGGACTTGCCTGCGTTGGGGCGGCCGATGATGGAGACGAAACCTGCGCGAAATGCCATTCTGCTTAGTTTACGCGCACTAGTTTTCGGTGGGGTCATCCGGCGGTAGCAGGCTCACGCGCACACGCTTTACAAGCCGCGACGTAGCGTTGACCACTTCCAGTCGCAAACCATCCTCTTCCACCACTTCACCAGGATGCGGAATGTGTCCCGCAAGCTCTGAAACAAGGCCGCCCACGGTGCTGGCTTCCAGATCGGTGCGCAGCCGCAGCGGTTCGCGCTCGTCCTCTTCGGCGTCCTTCTGGAGCAGATCGCGAAGCTTGGCAACATCCATGTTGCCGGGAACTACCCATGAGCCGTCTTCTTCGTCGAGCACTTCGGCATCTTCATCGTGTTCGTCTTCAATGTTGCCCACGATGGCTTCAATCAGGTCTTCGATGGTGACCAAACCAGCAACTGCACCGTATTCATCAATCACAATGCGCATGTGCTGTTTTTCACTCTGCATCTCGCGCAATAGTTCGTTGACTTTTTTCGGCTCCGGCACAAACGCGGCAGGTCGCTGCATCTCGCGCACCGTGCGAGTGTTCGCGTCCACATCGGTGATCTGCAGCAGGTCATGCGCAAAGGCGATGCCAGTGATCTCATCCACGGTGTCGTGATAGACAGGTACACGAGAGAACGCATTCTCGTTCAACACCGCTGTGAACTCTGCCAGTGTCATCGTGTCCGGCACGGTGAACATCTCCGGTCGCGGCGTCATCACTTCGCGCACTACCAGGTCACCAAACTCCACCACACTGCGCACCAGTGCACGGTCGCTCTCTTCCAGAATGCCTTCTTCTTCACCGGCCTCCAGAAGAGCATCCACGCCTTCGTCAGGGTGGTCCTCTTCTTCCTGGTCGTCCGGTTCTGCCAGCGAAACAATGGACTCCAGCAGTCCCAACGTCAGCGTCAATGGCAGGATCAAATAAAACAGCACCTGCAACGGAATGCGTGCATTGGAAACCCAATCACCACGCGTGCGTGCAAACAGCACCTGCGGCAACATGCGATCAAACACGATGATGATCAGTGCAAGCTCTGCCACTGTCTCTGCATATGCAGGCCACCCTCCGCCAACACGTGCACGGTGTACACCCAGAATCAGCGCAAGCAGAGCGAGTGAGCCCTGTCGAAGAATGGAAGCAGAAAGCGCAACGGAATCGCGCGAGAGTCCAAGCCGCGGTTCAATGCGCTCCGTCCATGCATCCAGATTTTCCTGATAGGCACGCGCAAGGAACTTGCCCATCTCGCTGTACACGCGATCTGCGTACGACGACAGCGTAAGCACCATCAGCAACAGCAGGATGGAAAGCGCGAAGAAGAGTGGGCTCATCGCCGCGTCCTCTTCGCTGGACTCTTCTTTGCTGCTGTCTTCTTCGCTTTCGCGACGGTGCGTTTCTTAGGAGAAGACAGCGTGCGTTCAATCAATCCCGTAGGCAGCTTCAACTTCTCGCGCAGCTCTGCTTCCAGCGCGCGCATCTCGCCCTTGTCGGTTTCATGATCGTATCCGGCAAGATGCAGAACGCCATGCAACATCAGCGTCCGCAGTTCATCTTCCAGCGAATGCCCATGCTCGTCGGCCTGTCGCTGCGCTGTCTCCAGCGAGATAGCAAGATCACCTGAGTAGCCTCCTTCATTTTCAAAGGCAGGGAAGCTTAGAACGTCTGTAGGTTTGTTTTTGCCACGAAAGCTGCGATTCAACTCTTTCAATCGCGCATCGTCCGCCAGCAGCACGGTTACTTCGCCGTCCAGCCCCGCGGCCTTTTGTGCACGTTTCAGAAAACGTGAAAGGGGGGCCTTCTGCAGCGAAGGCTGTTTGCCAGTTCGACTCGGAGGTTCTGTAACGATCAATGCGCCTCGCGTACTAAGAGAAAAGAGACAGGAGAGGGAAATCCCTCTCCTGTTTATGCTACCTGTTCTGATGCAAACTTATTGTGTCTTGCGCACGGTCGGCTTCGTTTCTGTTGTCGGAACGTCCATGCCGCCTTCCAGACCCAGCGAAAGCTGCTGCTCGCGCTGATGTGTCTCGTATGCACGAACAATGCGCTGCACCAGGTTGTGGCGCACCACATCCTTGTCTTCAAACTGACAGAAGCCCACGCCTTCCACGCCATCCAGCACGGTAAGTGCTTCCACCAGGCCGCTGCGTTTCGGATTCGGCAAGTCAATCTGCGTCAGGTCGCCTGTGATGACGGCCTTGCTGTTCATACCCAGACGCGTAACGAACATCTTCATCTGCTCGTTGGTCGTGTTCTGCGCTTCGTCCATGATGATGAACGCGTTGGATAGCGTTCGACCGCGCATGAAGGCCAGCGGAGCCACTTCGATGATGCCCTTCTCCAGCATCTTGTCCACGCGCTCTTTTTCCAGCAGGTCATAGAGTGCGTCGTACAGCGGACGTAGATACGGATCGACTTTTTCCTGTAGCGAACCGGGTAAGAAACCTAACCGTTCGCCTGCTTCGACTGCAGGACGCACCAGAATGATGCGTTCGACTTTCTTTGCCATCAAGGCGCTTGCAGCCATTGCCACGGCGAGATACGTTTTGCCCGTACCGGCAGGGCCAATGCCAAAGGTCATGTCGTTCTGTTCAATGGCCTCGACATACTTTTTCTGGTTGGCTGATCGCGGATTCACCATGCGCTTTACGCCATTGGCGGTGCGTTGGCGTCCGCTATCCACAAGCTGTTTGAGTGAAGAGGAAGGATCGGCTACAGCCATCTTTACCAGTGCATGAAGCTCAGGTCCGGCCAGCGTTACGCCGCTGCGGCGCAGAGCTTCAAAGTCTTTGAAGATGCGTTCCACCAGCGCCACGTGCTCGTCCGTTCCTTCCACAAGCAGGCCGTTCGATCGAAGATCGATCGATACGCCCAGCTCACTCTCCATCCACCGCAGGTTTTCGTCACGAAGCCCGAGTAGAGCTTCCGTATGGGGCGTGATTTCGAGCAGGATATTGGCCAATGTGCGCTATGCCTCCATAGGCTGGGGTGCGTTGAATTTACGTGCCAGGAATTAGATGCGGGAGAGACCCCGACCGACTGAGTTCCACGCGCCACAGAGATGCAGCGTCGGGTGGAACAGATCGAATTGGCGAGCATCACCAAATCAGTCGAAGTTGCGCTGAGAATAGCGCCGTGTAACAGCATCGTCAAGCAAAGAAACGAGGAAAAGAAGGCCGAAACCCGAAGGTTTCGGCCCGAGGCGCCCATGAAGCTGGGCAGGGGTTAAAACGTAGCGCGCAGTGCAAGCTGGAACTGGCGGGAAGCGCCCAGACCAACCTGGTTGCCGACAGTGCTGGTCAACTGACCGAATCCGCCGTTGTTCAGGTTTGAGAGCGACATCGCCGTGCCCGGCTGGATGGTGTTTGCCTGGCCCACGGTGGTCGGAATTGCCTGACCCAGTCGTACCGTGCCGGGGCTGGCAAAGTTCGGGTGGTTCAGAATGTTGAATGCATCCGCCGTGAACTTCAGGTGGAAGCGTTCGGTTGCGGCAAATTCCTTCGCCAGCGTCAGGTCAAGCTGCGTCAGTTGCGGACCGTTGTAGTCGTTGCGGCGCGAGTTACCGAAGGTGCCTGCTGCCGGGGTGGAGAAGGCGGCAGGATTTAGATACTGCAGTCCATTCTTGAGGTACGGATTGACACCCGGCACAATGTTCGGACGACGGATGTTACGCGTGTTACCGCCGCCGGGAACGTTCTGCACGCCCGTCGTCTGCACCACACCGTTCGTCACCACGGGGCTGGAGAACACCTGCCCCGCAATCGGGGTTCCTGCCTTGCCCACATAGGCCACGTCAGGACGCGTGATCAGAACATCGATCGGCACGCCGCTGCGGAAGTTGAAGATACCGCCGAACTGCCAGCCGCCTACCACTGCGTTGCCAAGGTTACCCATGTCAAAGGCCTTGCCCTTGCCCACAGGCAGTTCATACAGCGTGCTGACGTTGAGCGAGTTGCGGATATCAAAGGTGCCGCGGCCGTACTCAGGAGCAGCGCCGTAGATCTGCAACGGTTCCTGCGACGTGGTGGCTTCGTTGGAGCCCGACGACGTGCCCAGCTCGTGTGCCCAGGTGTACTGCGCGCCGAAGCTCAGACCGTTGCTGAAGCGGCGCTGCAGTGTGGTCTGCATCGAGTGGTACTGGTCCGTACCGCCGCTGGTCTTGTAGTCGATTTCTGCGAAGCGGCCACCGAACTGGCGTACTGCTGTACCTGCGCCAGTCGTCGGATTGGTTGTCACGCTCGTGATCAGGTTCGTGATGGAGCGCAGGAACAGGTTGCGTCCCGACGATCCCACGTAGCCCACCATGAACTGGAAGCCGCCCGGAATCTGCTGCTGAATGCTGGCCGTGTAAGTCGTCACACGCTCCGGCACCTTGTAGGTCGGCGTGTAGGCGCGCGGCTGATAACCCAGCGTGGGCGAGTTAATGTCGTAGTTCGCGTAAACGTCTGTCTGCGGGTCGATGGGGTAAACCTTGCCCGAGGTGAACGTACGCGTTGCACGATCGTTGGCTTCCGGCTGGATCTGATCTTCCGTCTGTCCGGGGCCGTAGTACGTACCCACACCAGCGCGGAACACCGTGTTGTTGTGCATGCTTTCCGGAGCCCAGGTCACAGCAACGCGCGGTCCAAAGTTGTTCATGTTCGAGTGGAACCAATCACCCGAATACTTCGGATAGATGTTGCCCGTGGTCATGTCGAAGAACACGTCCTTGTTGCGGACTTCATGCAGCGGCGAGTAGTACTCGTAACGCAAGCCGTAGGTCAGCGTAAGGTTCGGCTTCACCTTCCACTCATCCTGCGCGTAGCCAATGTAGTAGGTCTGCTTCACCTGCGCATTGCCGCTCAGGCCAGTGAACGGGCTCAGATCGCTCAGCGTGCCGTAGAACTGGATCTGCGAAGGATTGTTGTTCGTGAAGTCGGTCACGGAGTTGTAGGTATACGTGGTGCCGCCAATCTGGTCGTTGTATAGCGACCGCGGACGGAACTCCACACCATACTTCGTGTTGTGGTTGCCGATCACGTAAGAGAAGTTATCGATGAACGAATACTCCTGCCCTGTGTACGGTGCGCCCACGCCGTTGAACGAGCTGGACAACGAGATCAGCGCGCCCACGTTCGTCAGACCAGATACCGCAACACGGGCTTTGCTCAGGTCAGCATTCGGGCTTGCGCCGGATGTACCCGTCACTCGCATCTTTACGCCGTTGAAGCCGAACTTGGTCTCGTTGAACATGCGCGCAGACCAGATCTGGTTCAACGCGAGAACGGCGTTCTGCGGTACTTCCACCTGGCCAAAGCGGCTCAGCGAAGCATCCTGCACCTGCGACGAGTAGCCCTGATCGCGGTTGTAGCGCGCATACAGGTTGAACCTGTCGTTGAAGTGATAGTCAAAGCGGATGTCGCCGAAGTTTTCCTGAATGGTGTTCTGTCCCACCACCACGGCCGTGTTCAGAACGCCAGACGAGTTGTAGGTCGTGGCGATTGGGTATGCAGCAGCCAATGCTTTAATCGCCGGGTTCGTAATCGCCGCGCGCTGTGCTGCGGTCAGCGTGGTTGCGGAGTACGGAGCAGCCCAGATCTGACGCAGACCTTCATACGCGGCGAAGAAGAACAGCTTGTCCTTGATGACAGGACCACCCAGCGATCCGCCGAACTGATTCAACCGGAACTTCGGCGAGTTGTTCGCTGTGTTAACGCGGTTGAAGTAGTTACGAGCGTCGAAGAGGTCGTTACGGACGTACTCGAATGCCGAACCGTGCAGGTTATTGGTACCGGACTTCGTCACGAAAGCGATCTGGCCGCCGGTGCCGGTTCCAAGTTCAGCAGGATAGCTCGACGAATCCACGCGGAATTCCTGAACCGCTTCCAGTGACTGTTGCAGACGGAAGGTCGAGGTCAATTCGCCGTTCAGGTTACCCGGAGACGTGTCGATGATGGAGCCGCCATCAATACCGTCGATACGGATAATGTTCTGTTCCACCGAGCGGCCGGAGAAGTGAATGTTGTCAAAGGTGCCGGTGCCGGCATTCGTTGCGCCGGGCGTCAACAGATAGAGCTGCGAGATCTGGCGGCCGTTGATGGGGAGCTGCTTAATTTCGCGCTCCGGAACGTTGGCGCCGATCTTTGCCGAGGACGTATCCAGATCCACCACGCTGCCCGCATTCACGGTCACCGAGGTTTCCGCACCAGCAACGCCCACTGAGAAGTTCTTCGTTACTTCCTGTCCTACAGCCAGCACCACGTTCTTGTTTTCGGCATTGGCAAAACCTTGAGCTGAGATCAGGACGTCATAGCTGCCAGGCGGCAGGGATACCGCCACATACAGGCCGTCACCGTTGGTGGTCACCACGCGCTCCTGCCCGGTGGCAAGGTTGCGGATGCTTACTTGTGCGTTGGAGACGGCGGCGCCGCTGGGATCGGTGATGATGCCGGTAAGCCTTGCCGTGGTGGTCTGTGCTCCAGCGGCTGCAGCGGAAAGGCACGCAACGAGTGCAATGCGTGCGGGAAGACGGAAAAGCGTATCTGGCCTCATGCTTCTGAGGATTCCGTTTACGCGTTGCCCAATGTTTACAGTGCGGTGAATGTACGGTTACAAACAGCCGGATTATTGGGAAAACTTCATCAGAAACTTCGTTCGCTACCAAAGTTTCCGCTAACTGAAATCCTCCCCTGCGCCTGTTGGAAGCCAGATGCGAACATTAAAGTCATGAAAGTCTTCCTGTTCGTTCTGATGGCCACGATTTTCGAAGCAGTCGGCGATGCAGTCATCCGGATCGCGATTGCCGCCCCAAGGCCACACACGCGAATCGCCTTCTATCTGTTGGGAACCGCCCTGCTGGCGCTTTATGGCACATCGCTCAACCTTGCCCCGGTAGAATTTGCCACCGTCACCGGTCTGTACATCGCCTGCCTGTTCGTAGTCTTCCAGATCACGAATTACATTCTGTTGCACACCGCGCCCACCCTGCCGGTGATGGTGGGCGGGTCATTGATTGTGGCAGGTGGCCTGACGGTCTATTTCTGGAAATAAGAGCAGGAACCTCTTGCGTCAATGGCTAAAATCCGGTACCGTAGAAGGGTTGGAGAAACCCCGGCAGACCCGTGCTGTGGAGGCTCCCATCTTGCAGCCGGCCTGAAATGGTGACGGCGCGACCAGATTTCAGCCCCTGACAAGCGGCAAACGGAAGAGAAAAGAGTTCGATGGCAAATCACGTATCGTCCCTGAAGCGCTCCAAGCAGACCATTGCAAAGACCGCCGTCAATCGCTCCAACAAGACCAAGCTGCGTGGTTCGCTGCGCCAGCTGCGCGAGGCCCTCGTGAAGGGTGATGTGGAAGCTGTAAAGACACAGTACCGCGCTACCGTCTCCATCCTGGACAAGAGCGTCCAGAAGGGCGTGCTGCACGACAACACCGCATCGCGCTACAAGAGCCGCCTCAACGCTCGCGTGAAGGCTCTGGCCACCAAGGCTGCTTAAGCTCACACAAAAGTTTTCATATCTCGCACAAAGGCACGGATGCTATCCGTGCCTTTTGCTTTTACACTCGTCCATGAGAATGTCTCTGCATGCTTCCGACTGACGCGAACAACCAGACCTTTTCCCAGCGCGGCGAGAAAATCGCGCCGGGCAAGCTGGCTGCTGCGCAATATGTCATCGCCGCAATTTTGCTGGTGTTATTTGCCGGATTGTGGCGGCTGCAGATTCTTGGCGCGGATAACTATCGCCTGCTCGCGGAAGCCAACCGTGTCCGCAAAGTTCCCATTCTCGCGCCACGCGGTCGTCTGTTTGATCGCGAAGGCCGCCTGCTGGTGGATAACTACTCCTCCGTCACCTGCTTCCTTCTGCGCGAACAGATGCGTGACGCCGACCTGCCGCTGATCTCCGAAGGGCTGCACCTTCCCATGGATCAGCTCCAGTACATCCTGCGTCACTATCAGTACGCGCCGAAGTATCAGCCCATCCCTCTGAAGCAGGACATTACGCCGGACGAACAGGCGTTTATCTCTGCGCATTTCAATGAGTTACCGGAACTTGAGACGCTGGAAGAGCAGCGCCGCTTGTATCCGCGCGACGGTTTCGCTGCCCACCTGATCGGCTATGTAGGTGAAATCAGCGAAAACGACCTCAAGAACCCCAAGTACGACTTCTACGAACCCGGCGACGTCGTCGGCAAGTTCGGCGTGGAAGAGGCATACGACGCCATCCTGCGCGGTACGGACGGCTCGCGCGATGTGATCGTGAACAGCCACGGCCGCGAGATCGGCAAGCTCGGTGAAGAACTCGCAGTCCCCGGTAAGGACCTCAAGCTGACCATCGACCTGGACCTGCAGATGGTCGCGGAAAAGGTGATGGAGGGCAAGAACGGTGGCCTGGTGGCCATGGACCCGCACACCGGAGAAATCCTCGCCATGGTGTCGCGCCCGACCTTTGACCCGAACCAGTTCGCGGTGCGCCTCTCGCGTTCGTACTGGAACGGCATCATCACAGACACGAACCATCCCCTGATGAACAAGTCCATTCAGGCGCAGCTTGCGCCCGGTTCCACGTTCAAAGTCATCATGACGCTTGCGGGGCTGCAGGAGAATGCCGCGCAGGACCTGCGCGTGGTCTGCAACGGCGGCGCGACGTTCTACGGCCACTTCTTCGGCTGCGATCGTCATCACGGCTCCGTGGACATCCACAACGCTCTGCCGTTCTCCTGCGACACGTATTACTACACACTGGCGAACAAACTCGGCATCGACACCATTGCGAAATACGGGCATGAGGTCGGCATCGGGCAGAAGACGGGCGTCGACCTTCCCGGCGAGGCCTCCGGCATCATGCCTTCGCCGGAATGGAAGCTGAAGGCGCAGCGCGACAAGTGGTACGCGGGCGAGACCATCTCGGTCGGCATCGGTCAGGGCGCCACGCAGGCCAGCCCTATCCAGTTGGCGCGAGCACTCAGCGGCATCGCCTCTGGCGGTGTTTTCGTTCGGCCTCACTCGGTCATTGCAGACCAGATTGACCCACAGATGCAGCAGGCTCTCGAAGAGACCTATCCCGGCACTGGCAAGAAGCGCATCGATATCACGCCGGAGAACTGGGAAACCATCACCGACGCCATGGCGAACGTGACCCAAAGCGCGATTGGCACGGCCTACGAAGCGCATCTGGAAGGCATTGATTTTTCAGGCAAGACCGGCACGGCAGACGTTATCAGCGGACGCAAAAAGGGAACTGCAGACAAGGCCACTTTGCCCAACGCATGGTTCGTCGGCATGACGCCGCGCCGCAATCCGGACATCGTCGTAGCGGTTCTGTGGGAGCACGGTTATTGGGGTAACAACTCCGCGAAGCTCGCCGCGCAGGTCATCAACGCGTTCGTTGAGAAGCAGCGTAAGAAGGCAGGAAACCTGCGTCTGGTGCAGGCGGCGCTGCCCACACCTCCCAATCAGAACCCCGAGCAAAAGGACGACACGTCCGCGCAGCCTTCCGCCAGCGCGAAGCCGGCTGCGCCTGCGGACAAGGACGTAGCAAAACCTGCATCGCAGCCTGTAGCGCTGAAGCCGAAAGAGCAGAAGCCTGCCGCTTAGGCCTCTGGTCTGATCGTTGTCGCCACTTATACTGAACTCAGCCGCAGATGACCCGTTTTTCCGCCTATCGTGACTTTGACTGGACGCTCTTCGGCTTTGTGATGCTGATGAGCCTCATCAGCGTTCTGGAGATTTACTCCGCCACACTGCACACCAAGTTTCACGGCTTCCATACCAAGCAGATGATGTTCCTTGGGATAGCCGTGCCATTGATGTTCATCGTTTCGCTCATCGATTACCACCGCCTGCTGGAGATTGCGCACTGGGCTTACGGCATCAGCATCGCGTCTCTGCTGGCAGTGCTTGTCGTTGGTAAGAAAGTACTTGGCGCTCGACGATGGATTGCGCTTCCCGGAGGCATCCACTTCCAGCCGTCAGAGTGGGTGAAGTTAGTGCTCATTGTGGCTGCGGCGCGCTATTTCTGGGGGCTTTCTGGCAAGGACGAGCTTGATTGGAAAGACATCGGCAAAGCCTTCGCACTCATCGGTATCCCCATGTTGCTGGTGCTGAAGCAGCCCGATCTCGGCACCACCATGACGTACTCGCCGATCCTCATCGCGGGACTATTCTTCGGTGGCATCTCGTGGAAGAAGGCGACCATCCTCATCATCACGTTCGTGGTGATGGTGGCTGGCATATGGACCAGCGGCAAGGTGCTCAAGCCGTACCAGAAGGCGCGTCTTACCAGCTTCCAGCATCCTGAGAACGACCCCAAGGGGAGCGGCTACCAGGTGCGGCAATCCTTGATCGCCGTGGGTTCCGGCGGCATCTGGGGCAAGGGCGCAACCAAGGGAACGCAGACCCAGGGCGACTTCCTTCCCATTCCATACACCGACTTCATCTTTGCAGCGCTCTGTGAAGAGCATGGATTTGTCGGCGCGGCGCTGGTGCTGATTCTTTACTTCCTCATCCTCATCCGTCTCGTGCAAAACGCGCAGACAGCCAAGGACCCGCCGGGAACGCTGCTGATCATGGGCGTCGCAGCGGTGATGATCTTCCAGATCGCCATTAACATCGGCATGGTGCTGGGGATGATGCCGGTCACCGGCATCCCGCTGCCGCTGCTCAGCTACGGCGGCTCCAGCGTCATCTTCACGTTCCTCGCACTGGGCATCGTGATGAACGTACGCATGACCCGCTTCGTGAACTAGCCCACACCGTCTCTTGCGTACAACAGACGGTGTGGCAACTCCTTACAAAGCTGGGGAACCCGCTCCCGGTAACACCACCGGCACACGTACCCAATGCATGCCCGCAGCCTTCGCAGCGGCAATACCCGCATCGGCATCTTCAAACACCAGGCAATTTTCCGGTGCAATCCGCAGAAGTTCCGCGGCCTTCAGAAACGGCTCTGGATCGGGCTTGCCCTTGCTGTAATCCTCAGCGCCCACCAGTACCTCGAAGCGGTCCAGAATCTGCAGCGCGGTAAGCGTCTTGATGATGTTTTCGCGCGGCGAGCCTGACACCACGGCCAACGGAATCTTTCCGTATTGCGCGGTGATGTGTGCCAGGACGGAGGCAATCGGCTTGATGTTCTCCACGCCCAGCAAATATTGCGCTTCTTTATCGGCCACCACGGCTTCGGGATCCATCGTGTAGCCAAACCGTTCGTTCAGCAGCTTCACAACGCCCACCGGCGGAACGCCTGCCCACTCGTAAAACAGATTTTCTGGAAACGTGCCGCCATGTGCGCGAATCGTATTCGTCCACGCGATGAAGTGTGCGGGCATCGAGTCCGCAATTGTTCCATCCAAATCAAACAGGTACGCATTGAAATTGCCTGCGGGCAGGGCCAGTGAATCGCCGGTCAACATGGTTTCTCCTACTTCCACCATACCGGCTTGATAAACTCGGCTCTAGATGATCGACCTTGCGTTTTCTATTCTTGCGGCTGACTTCGCCAACCTGGGCGAAGAGATCGCCACGGCCGAGCGTGCCGGTGGCACCGTTTGCCATGTGGATGTGATGGATGGCCACTTTGTGCCCAACATCACCTTCGGACCGCCCGTTGTGGAAGCTGTGCGCCGTTGCACCAGCCTGCCACTGGACGTCCACCTGATGATTGAAGACCCCGATCGCTACATCCCGGATTTCGCCAAGGCCGGCGCGGACTGGGTCATCGTCCACCAGGAAGTCTGCCGCCATCTGCATCGCACGCTTTCGCAAATTCGCGAGCATGGCATGCAGCCTGCCGTCGTCATCAATCCGGCTACGCCCGTGGAGACAATTATTGAAGTGCTACCCATGGTGCACCACGTGCTGATCATGACGGTGAACCCCGGCTTCGGTGGTCAGAGCTTCATCCCGCGCTGCGTGGAGAAGGTGCGGCATCTTGCGTCGCTGCGCGAAGAGATGAACCTGAACTTCCGCATTGAAGTCGACGGCGGTATCGCCGTGGATACCGTGGGAGAGGTCGTTCGTGCCGGCGCTGACCTGCTGGTGGCGGGGTCAGCCATCTTTGCAGGCCCCGGAAATCAGGCGCAGACGGCAAAGAACGCTGAGGAATTCCTTCGTGTGGCGCGTTCTGCCGGTGAAATCCTGGTCTAGCAACATCCCACGGTTTTCACCGTCCAACAGGGAAACCGTCCCAACGGCGCCCGCGCAATGTGCGAGTGGGCTTTAGAATGAATTGAGCTTTATTCCGGCAGCAAGATCGGCCGCCGGACCCAGGGGTTTTCAGGCATGGTTTCACTCTTCGGGAAGTCGGCATCGCCGCGTTCCTTCTTCATTCGCCGCGGGGTCGCGGTCGCTCTCTTGATGGGCGGCATTGCAGCTTCCGCATGCGCGCAGCAGTCGCTTCCTCCGGGAACCACCACTGCCACACCTGACGATCAGACGCCCACCGCTGTCCTCAGCAACAACTCCGGCAAGAAGACGCGCAAGTCCTCGCAGGAGAAGAAGGACGACAAGGTCGTTCAGTCCAAGGACACCGTCAAGAGCGAGAAGGCCCGCAAGCAGCAGATGAAGCTGAATCCGCTGGGCGATGTGAAGAGCCAGCAGCCGGACAAACTGCTGTATGACAAGGCGATGGTTGCCATCAACAAGGGCCGCTTCGAAGTCGCCCGCCTTGATCTGCAGACGCTGCTCTCCACCTATCCGGATTCCGAATACCAGATGCGCGCCAAGCTGGCGTTTGCAGACAGCTGGTATCGCGAAGGCGGCAGCGCCGCGCTGGCACAGGCCGAAACCGAATACCACGACTTCATCATTTTCTTCCCGAACGCGCCGGAAGCCGCAGAAGCGCAGATGCGCATCGGCGACATCTACTTCAAGCAGATGGATCGCCCTGACCGCGACTACACCAAGGGCATCCACGCGCAGGAAGAGTACCGCAACATGCTCGCGCAGTACCCGGATTCCTCGCTGGTTCCGGAGGCAAAGCAGCATCTGCGTGAAGTGCAGGAAGTTCTCGCGCAGCGCGAACACTCCATCGGCGAGTTCTACGCCAGCCACGAGAACTGGGTCGCCAGCATTGCGCGTCTTCAGACCGTGGTGGACAGCTACCCGCTCTACAGCCACATTGACCAGGTGCTCATCAGCCTGGGCGACGCCTACGAGGCACAGTCGCGCTTCATCCGCACGCTCCAGTTGCCGGAAGACGCGAAAGCGCGCCTGCTGAAGACCTATGACGATCAGGCTGCTGCCGCTTACTCTCGCGTGGCCACGCAATACGCCGCTTCGCCCCATGTGGAAGATGCGCGCGACCGCCTGGACGCCATGAACCGGCCCATCCCAGAGCCCACGCCGGAGCAGCTTGCTGCCAGCCAGGCACTGGAAGACAGCCGCCAGACATACAGCCTGGCCAACCGCGCCAAGGGCCTAATCTTCCGCGGACCGGACACGGTACAGACCGCCCGTATCGGCGACCCCACACTGTCTGATCCCAAGGCAACGCTTGCGCCGGAAGTGGCGCGTCGTAGCGAAGCGGCTTACAAGGCTGCGCTGGATCCCAAGGCGACGGTTCCTGCAGTTGGCACGAATGCTCCTGCGGACAACGCCGCAGCTCCCGCTGCGGATGAAACTCCCGCCGCTGGCACCACTGCTGCTGGAGCCGGAAGCGCTCCCGCCTCGCTTCAGGACATCCCTGCGGACAACGCTGCTCCTGCTTCCACCGGAAGCAGCTTCACCGATACCCCGGCTGGCGTCGCAACGCCGACCTCCAGCGGAGGCCGCAGCACCGGCGTGACCATCCTCTCGCCGGGGGCTACGGACAGCACTGGCAACTCCAACACGCCGCCGCCCGCAGGCAGCGTCCCAGCAGGCACCATCTCCGGTGTAGGCCCGCGCAACAATACGGAACTGCCCGCAGTGGAAAAAGCTGCAGACGCTCCCGAAACGGTGAACGACGTCGCTGGACAGAAGACACCCGCTGGTCAGGCACCTGTGCTCGATAAGAACGGCAAGCCGAAGAAGGTGAAGCCGGAGATCGACAAGGACGAAGAATCCTCCAGCACGCAGAAGAAAAAGAAGGGCCTCAAGAAGCTCAATCCCTTCTAAAGCAGCGAATCAATGCAATGAAGAGGCAGCCCACGGGCTGCCTCTTTTGTTGCACTACACGGCGTCACCATGACGCGCTACACTTGCAATCCATGCGACCCTTAAGCCTGTTCGCCGCCGCCTGTTTTGCTGTTCTCCCCCTTGCCCACGGACAGACCGCTTCGTCTCCTGCCTCCGCGCAGGGCATGGTCGCCCCACCGCAAATTGTCTCGCCTGACGTTGCAACCGATGGCACGGTGACCTTCCGCGTCGAAGCGCCCAATGCGAAGAAAGTTACGGTCACGGTGGAAGGCATGGCCAAGGCCGTGGACATGCAGCAGAACCAGAACAACGGCGTCTGGGAAGCATCCGTAGGTCCGCTCCGCCCCGATTACTACGGCTATACATTTGCCATTGACGGCAAGCGCACGCTCGACCCGCGCAACGCGAACATCCGCCCAAACCTCATCAGCCCCACCACGGTCGTCCACATCTCCGGAGCCACGCCGCTCCCGTGGGAGATGCAGGACATTCCGCACGGCGAAGTCACACACCTCTACTACCGTTCCAAGCTCGTGACCCCCAGCGCGGAGGACGATGGCTATCGCAACATCTGGGTCTACACACCGCCCGGCTACGACGCCAAGCGCAAAGAGAAGTATCCCGTCCTCTACCTGAACCACGGTTACTCCGACGACTCCAACGGATGGACACAGGCTGGGCAGGCGAACCTCATCATGGATTCGCTGTTGCACGACGGCAAGATCAAGCCCATGGTCGTGGTCATGCCGCTCGGCTACGGCACCATGAGCATCGTTCACGCAGGCTGGAACCGCGTCGGCAGCATGATCTTCAAGAACCAGCAGCTCTTTGAAGACCAGCTTCTGCACGAAGTTATCCCCATGGCGGAAGCGCGCTACAACATCGCAAAGGACCGCAACCACCGCGCCATTGCAGGCCTCTCCATGGGCGGAGGCCACAGCATCTACACCGGCCTGAATCACCCGGAGACCTTCGCTTACGTAGGTGCGTTCTCTTCTGCCGTCGTCTCGCCTGCGCTGGCAAATGAGGGCTGGCGTAGCGCAGCGAATGATGACGCATGGGCCAAGGGCTTTGAGGCCATCGTGCCCAACTACAAGACACAGCAGCCGGTAAAACTCTTCTGGATGAGCTGCGGCACAGAAGACTCACTCATCACCGCCAACCGCGCCTTCGGCAAGTGGGCCAAGGCAAACATCAAAGGCGACGTGCAAACTCGCGAAACCCCCGGCATGCACACCTGGATGGTCTGGCGCGACGACCTGGTGGACTTCACGCCACTGTTGTTCCGGTAGAAACGGGAAATAAGAAGGAGAACGCAGTGATCACGGAGGTCACTGTGTTCTCCTTTTCTCTTAGATTGCTGAACATGTGATGGGTTTCCTCCAATCCGGCACCACGTTTATTACTGCGCACCCATCCAATGAAGCGTGCAGGAGGTACGCACGTGAGTTCTTTGGCAGATCCAACCGGATTAAAGCCGGTCGACAAAAAAGAGGGCCTGGTTCAGGTCATCATTGAAACACCCGCAGGCAGCCGCAACAAATTCGCCTTTGACCCGGATCAGAAAATTTTCACGGTGAAAGCCGTTCTGCCCGCAGGCATGACCTTTCCATATGACTTCGGGTTTCTGCCACGCACAAAAGGCGGTGATGGCGATCCCATTGACGTCCTGCTCCTGATGGACGAGCCAGCTTATCCCGGCATCTCCGTCATGGCGCGGCTCATCGGCGTCATCGAAGGTGAGCAGATCGATGGCAAGAAGAAAATCCGCAACGACCGCCTGGTCGCCGTTGCAGAGGCCAACCACATGTACGCGAACGTGAAGAAGTTGAACGATCTTCCGCGTAAGTGGATTGACGAGTTAGAGGTATTCTTCGTGAACTACCACAACATGGAAGGCAAAAAGTTCAAGCTTCTGGGCACAAAGAGCGCGGACGCCGCTATGAAGCTCATCCGGCAGGCGGAAAAGGCTGCGAAGAGTTGAGTCCGGGCCATTCACGGTATCCTGAAAGGAGCGCACAACCGCGCTCCTTTTCATATGCCGAACGAACTTCCCAAAGCCTACGACCCCGCCGCCATTGAACAGAAATGGGCGGACTTCTGGGTCGCCGAAAAACTTTTCGATACTCCGCTGAACCAGCCCTCCGATGGCCGCAAGCCATTTGTCATGCTGCTGCCACCGCCCAACGTCACGGGCCGCCTGCACATGGGCCACATGCTCAACCAGACGGAGATGGACATTCTCGCGCGCTGGCACCGCATGCTGGGCGAAGAAAGCGTTTGGGTACCCGGTACCGACCACGCCGGCATCGCCACGCAAATGATGGTGGAAAAGCAGCTCAAGGCAGAAGGCACCAACCGCAAGGAACTCGGTCGTGACGCGTTCCTTGAGCGCGTGTGGCAGTGGAAGTCGCAGTACGGCGGCGCCATCACCACGCAGATGAAGCGCCTCGGCGCATCCGTCGATTGGGGCCGCGAATACTTCACCATGGACGAGAACCTGTCCAACGCGGTGACAGAAGCCTTCGTGCGCTTGCACGAACAGGGCCTCATCTACCGCGGCAGCTACATCGTCAACTGGGATCCCATCCAGCAGACCGCCGTGTCTGACCTTGAAGTCGAACACAAGGAAACCGTCGGCAAGATCTATCACCTGCGTTATCCCTTCGCAGACGGCAGCGGCTCCATCGTCATCGCAACCACGCGCCCTGAAACCATGTTGGGCGACGTTGCCGTTGTCGTGAACCCAGAAGACGAACGCTACAAGGCACTCGTTGGCAAGACGATCAAGCTACCGCTCAGCGCCGCGGCTGGAAAACCAGCACGTGAAATCCCGCTGCTCGCAGACGAATGGGCCAAGCCCGAGTTCGGCACAGGCGCGGTGAAGGTCACACCCGCGCATGATCCGAATGATTACGAGATCGGCAAGCGTCATTCGTTAGCTGAACTAACCATCATGGACGAGACCGCGCACATTGACCTGCCCGGCTCGCCCTACCACGGCCTCGATCGCTACGAAGCACGCAAGCGCATCCTCGAAGACCTGGAAGCGCAGGGCCTGCTCGTTGAAGTGAAGGATCACACGCTGGCCATCGCCACATCGCAGCGTAGCGGCGCAGTCATTGAACCGCGTCTTTCAATGCAGTGGTTCATCAAGATTCAGCCACTTGCCGACAAGGCCATCGCTGCAGTTGAAGAAGGCCACATCAAGTTCACGCCGCCCATGTACGCCAAGACGTACTTTGAGTGGATGCGCAACATTCACGACTGGTGCATCTCGCGTCAGCTCTGGTGGGGCCACCGCATTCCGGCATACCACTGCCCGCAGTGCGGAACAACATGTGTTGCCAAGACGCGTCCGGAACGTTGCGGCTCCTGCGATCACGCAGAACTGCAGCAGGAAACCGACGTGCTCGACACATGGTTCTCCAGCGGTCTGCTGCCGTTCACGGTTTTCGGTTGGCCCGAGCCTACGGAAGACAGCGCAAAGTTCTACCCGACGGATCTGCTCGTCACTGGCTTTGACATCCTCTTCTTCTGGGTGGCGCGCATGATCATGCTGGGCACGCACTTCATGCTCGATGTGCCCATGCCAGACGGCAGCAAGCGCGAATTGAAAGACGCCGTACCATTCCGCGATGTCTACATCCACGCGCTCGTGCGCGATGCGGACCGTCAGAAGATGTCCAAGACCAAGGGCAACGTGATCGACCCCATCGAGATCATTGAACGCTTCGGTACGGACGCGGTGCGCTTCACACTCGCATCGCAGGCATCACCCGGTACAGACATTGCTTTTAGCGAAGCGCGTACCGAAGGCTATCGTGCCTTCGCTAACAAGATCTGGAACGCTGCGCGCTTCCTCTTCCTGCAGATCGATCGTGCACGCACCGCCGGTTACAAGATGACCATGGGCGCCGCGAATCCGGTAGGCGCATTGCCGGAGATCACGCCCATTGAAACGCGCTGGATCTTCGCGCGCCTCAACGCCGTGACTGTTGAAGTGGATAAGGCGTTGAAGGAATACCGCTTCGACGAAGCGGCCAACGCCGTTTACCAGTTCTTCTGGGGCGAGTTCTGCGACTGGTATCTCGAACTGGTGAAGCTGCGTCTCGATTTTCCTGAAGTAAAGGAAGGCGAGCAGCCCATTCAGAACCCGGAGACGGCCATCTCGCTCGCGGGCTTGGTTGGAGTCTTCGAAGCATCGCTGCGCTTGCTGTCGCCGTTCATGCCCTTCCTCACAGAGGAGCTGTGGCACGCACTGTACGAAGGCAAGCCTTACGCCAAGAGCATCGCGCTCACACGATTCCCGCAGCCAAGCGACTTTCCGGCAGATGACACCGCGGTCTCCGCTATTACCACGTTGCAGGAACTCATCAACACCATCCGCGGCCTGCGCAAGGATCTCGGCGTTCCTGAAAAGGAAGCGGCGCCCATCCTCATCCACGGCGACCACCGCACCCTCGCACTGGCCGACGCGCATCGTGACATGCTGGCCAAGCTCGCTCGCGTTAGCGATGTGGACTTCGCGACAGAGACCCTTACCGGAACGGATGCACGTTCCGGCGTGGGCTTCGACGTACGCGTGATATATGAGCGCCAGATCGACGTTCCGGCAGAGCGCGAGCGCCTCACCAAAGAGATCGCCAAGCTCACCAAGGGCCTGGAGGCGGCAAACCGTCAGTTGTGCAATGAGGCATTCCTCGCGAAGGCTCCGGCAAACGTCATCGAAGGCCTGAAGAAACAGCAGTCGGAAACGCAGTTACTCCACGACAAGGCAAAGGCCGCACTCGAAGCCCTGCCTGCATAAAACCTGTAAATACATAGCAAGCCAACGGAATGCCGGACTTAGTCATGAGTCCGGCATTTCCGTTTCTGTTCTGTATGAGAAATAAGGGCAAGCGATTTTTATTGCGTATAGAAAACTACATAGGTATGATTGCCACGTTTCAACAGCAGTAGATGTTTCGGTTGTGGATCGCAGGGAGAAACCGGAGACAACTAAATCTCTAGGAACAGCTGGTTGCCGGAGAGAAGAAAGTCAATATAGAACCGGCTGCTTAATTTTTTGAAAACGATTGCAATTTTTCCCAACCAAACTCACGCTGCCGCGTATATCTAGGTGCAGCCTTCTTAATCTGGTTCCTTCGGGGAGTAACTTTCATGCGCTTTGGTGTATCGGCCCGCATCGCGTTCGCCGCAGTAGTGTTCTCGGTTATTCCTTGTACTGTCGTGTCTGCGCGAGCAGCATCCGCTCAAGCTGCCGTTGCAAAAACGGACATCGCGGACACATGGCAGGGAACACTGCAAGTAGGTCGAGACCTGCGCACCGTGGTCAAGATCAGCAAGACTGCAGACGGCAAACTCAAGGCGCAGTTCTACAGTATCGATCAGAATCCACGTCCCATCGATGTCACGGATACGATCTTTCATGATGGCGAACTAACGCTCAAGGTAGACCTGATCGGCGGTGTCTACACCGGTAAGATGGCGCCCGATGGCAATACCATTACGGGCGAATGGAAGCAGGGGGACAAGCCGCTGCCCCTGATCCTGGCTCGCGCCACCAAGGAGACTGCATGGGCCATTCCAGAGCCACCTAAACCCGTTCCGCCGATGGCGGCGGATGGTGATCCCAACTGGGATGTAGCCACTGTGAAGCCCGCCCCGCCGGACGAAAGAGGCAAAGGGTTTGGTGGTCCACCGCGTCACTTCCGTACTGGCAATACCACCCTGAACGATCTCGTTATGTTTGCCTACCAGGTAAACACCAAGCAGATCATCAATGGTCCCGCCTGGATGGAGTCCGATAAGTTCGATATCACCACTGGCGAGCCTGATCTTCCCGGCGCGCCCAGTGATGATCAGGTGCGCTCCATGATGCGCAAACTGCTGGCTGACCGCTTTGGCTTGAAGTTCCACAAAGGCCAACAACAAATGTCGGCGTATGTGATCAGTGTGGCCAAAGGCGGCCCGAAGCTCACCGCCAGCAAGTCGGATCCTCATGATCCCACAGCATTTTTCTTCCCCAAGCTTGGCAGCCTGGTCTTTCGCAACATCAGCATGGATGGTTTTGCTTCATGGATGCAGAACGGCGTCTTTGACCGCCCCGTGGTGAATCGCACGGAGATACCCGGTCGCTTTGATGGGACGCTGAAATGGACGCCGGATGAGACGCAGTTTCAGATCTTCGGTGTAAAGATCGTTCCCGATGAATCGGCTGACGCACCTCCGCCCATCACGCCCGCAATGGACCAGCAGTTGGGCTTAAAACTAAGCGCAGAAAAAACCGCCGTCGATGTCATGATCCTCGACCACGTGGAGAAACCCAGCGACAACTAAGTGCGCTCAAGTCTGCAGGGAAAGGATTCCCGTTTTGAATCGGAAGAAAGTATGGAACGGATCGGCTTTCTTTGCGTATATCCCTGTGCAGCCTTGTAACCTAAACCTTTAGGAGTTCGTCCATGCGTTCCCTGGCTTTTGCCTTGCTTGCCTTCAGCGTCGTCAGTCTTCCCCCTATGCGACTACACGCTGCCGCTGTGCAGGCCGCCGCGGCAAAGACCAACATTGACGACACCTGGCAGGGGACGCTGCACGCGGAAAAAGACCTCCGCACCGTCATCAAGATCAGCAAAGACGCGGACGGCAAGTTGAGGACACAGTTCTTCAGCATCGATCAGGGAGGTCGTGCCATTCCCGTGGATGCCACCACCTTTCAGGGGGGTCAGCTTGTCCTGAAGATCGATGCCATTGATGGCCTGTACACCGGTACTCTCTCGCCGGATGGCACTACGATCACCGGCCAGTGGAAGCAGGGTGACAAGCCGTTGCCACTCATCCTGGTACGCGCTACGCCGGACACCGCATGGGCCATCCCGGAGCCTCCAAAGCCCGTCCCTCCCATGGCCGCTGACGCGAATCCGTCGTGGGACGTCGCCACCATTAAGCCCGCACCGCCCGATGAACAGGGCAAAGGTTTTGGCGGGCCACCGCGCCACTTTCAAACGCGCAACACCACGCTCAATGACATGATCAGCTTTGCCTACGAGGTGAATCCCAAGCAGATCGTGGGTGGCCCCGCATGGATGGAGACAGACAAGTTTGACATCGTCACCGGCGAACCGGATGCTCCCGGCGCTCCCACCGGCGCGCAGGTAAAAGCCATGCTGCGCAAGCTGATGGCACAGCGCTTTGGCCTGAAGTTCCATGAGGGCAAGCAGCAGATGTCAGCCTACGTCCTCACCGTCGCCAAGGACGGCATCAAGATGACCAAGACCGATGGCGACGAACACAGCGGTGGCGGCTTCCAATTCACCAAGCTCGGCCATCTCATCATGCGCAATCAAACCATGGATGACATCTGCCATGGCTTCCAGGGCGCGGTGTTTGATCGTCCGGTGGTAAACCACACCGGTCTGCAGGGCCGTTACAACGGCACCCTCACATGGACGCCCGATGAAACCCAGTTCGCTGTCTTCAATGTAAAAATTGTTCCGGATGAATCACCCGACGCACCACCACCCATCTTTACTGCCATTCAGCAGCAGAGCGGCTTGAAGCTCGACGCGGAAAAGACCGCTGTTGATGTCATGATCCTCGACCACGTCGAAAAACCAAGCGAGAACTGATTGATCCGAGCATTGTCCATCCCATCGAAGGCGCGTTCTTCTGCGGCAGCACTGCTGTTTCTTTCCGCAGTCACCGCATCTGCCGCGGAGCATCACGGACGCGTACTGACCAACGGCCTGCCGTTACCCGGTGTCACGGTCACTGCCACGCAGGGCGACAAGAAGCTGGTCGCCACCACTGATGCACAGGGCATCTTTCAGTTCCCGACGATTGATGCGGGGCAGTGGCACCTGCACATGGAGATGCAGGGCTTCCGCGCTGTCGACGCGACAGTGACCATCCCTGAGACAACGGCCGCCGCGCCAGTGGAACTGCAGATGATGCCGTTGGCAGAAGTGCTCGCTTCTGCCAAGGCCATGCTACCCAACGCGCCCGCGCCGGTCGTTACCGCCGCCGTGGAAAAACCCGCAGCAAAAGGCAAGGCGAAGGACGCTGGCGACAACTCTGCCCCGCCGCCACCGCCATCCGATTCGGCTGCTTCGTCCGAGCCGGACAAGAGCGCCGACGGCATGCTCATCAACGGCAGCGAAAACAACGCCGCCACCAGCAAGTATTCGCTGGCACAGGCCTTCGGTTCACGTCGTGCTGGCAGCAAAAAACTGTATACCGGCAGCGTCGGCTTCCAGGTCAGCGCGTCGCCGTTCGACGCCAAGCCCTACTCCGTGGCCGGTCTGCAATTGCCCAAGGCGTCGTATACGCAGTTCACTGGAATCGCCACCATTGGTGGCCCCATCCGCATTCCGCATCTCTTCTACAACGGGCCAAACTTCTTCCTCGCCTATCAGTGGACGCGTGATAACGATGCCACCATCTACACCGGCCTTGTTCCCACAGCGGATCAGCGTAACGGAATCGTTGCCGGTACCATCGTCAATCCGACGACTGGCCTTCCCGTTGTTGGTCCTGTGCCCGTCAGCCGGCAGGCCGCGGCGTTGCTCGCGTTGTATCCGTTGCCCAACATCACCGGCAACACCAGCTACAACTACCAGACGCAGGTAGTGAACGGCACGCACGCGGACGCCATGCAATTGCATATGGACAAATCCGTTGGTCGTCGCGATTCGTTCTTCGGCCAGTTTGCCTTCCGCAATCTGCGTTCGGACGCTGCAAATCTCTTCCAGTTCCGTGACACCACCAAGACCTTTGGTATCGACACCAATGTGCATTGGCAGCATCGCTTCCCGCACCAGTTGTTCGTCGATACTGGCTACCGCTTCACGCGTCTGCGTACTGACATCACGCCGTTCTTCGCGAACCGCACTAACATCAGCGGCAACGCGGGTATCACGGGCAACAACCAAGACTCCACCAACTGGGGCCCGCCAACGCTAAGCTTCTCCAGCGGCATCGCAGGCCTCACGGACGGCATCAGTGCCTTCGATCGCAACCGCACGGACGCGCTCTCCATTGAAGCCACGTGGACGCATCGTCGCCACACCGTCACCTTTGGTGGCGACTTCCGCAGGCAGGAGTTCAATCAGCTCGCACAGTCCAACCCGCGCGGCGGTTTCACCTTCACCGGTGCCGCATCCGGCAACGACTTCGCAGACTTCCTGCAGGGCACACCAGATGCCAGCAGAGTCGCCTATGGCAACGCGGATAAGTACTTCCGTCAGTCCGTCAGCGATCTATACGTCACAGACGACTGGCGCATCAAGCCCGAACTCACGCTCACCACCGGCATCCGCTGGGACTACGGCGCACCGAACACGGAGCTAAAGGGTCGCCTCGTCAATCTCGATGTCGCACCAGGATTCACCAACGCCCAACCGGTACTTGGCTACAACCCGGTCGGCCCAGTCACCGGCCAGCACTATCCCTCCTCGCTGGTACGTCCGGACCTTCGCAAATTCCAGCCGCGTTTTGGCTTCGCATGGCGTCCCCTGCCCGCACAGCCGCTTGTCATCCGCGGTGGTTACGGCATTTACGTGGACACCTCTGTCTATCTCAATGCGGCAGAATCCATGTCGCAGCAATCGCCGCTCTCCACCAGCCTCAACGTCTCCCGTAGCGCAACGTGCCCGCTCACCATGGCGAACGGCTTCATTAATTGCGCTGGAACAACGTCGAACACCTTCGCCATCGATCCAAACTTCCGCACCGGCTACGCGCAGATGTGGAATCTGAGCGTGCAGCAGGATCTGCCCGGCTCCCTGGTGCTCACCGCAAGGTATCTCGGTTCCAAGGGAACACACGTGCCGCAGGAATTTCTTCCCAACACCTACGCACCGGGAGGCACACCCACCTGCGCCTCCTGCCCACGCGGCTTTGTGTATCGCACCTCGTATGCCAATGCCATTCGCCATGCGGGTGAAGTGCAGTTGCGCCGCCGTCTGCGCAGTGGACTCACCGCCACGTTGGATTACCTCTACGCGCACTCCATCGACAACGCCGCATTCCTCGGCGGTGGAGGCACAAACACGGCAGCCGTCTCTTCGGCTCTCACGGCGTACAACACCCCGGCAGAATCCGTCGCACAGAATTGGCTGAACCTCCGTGCAGAGCGCAGCCGCTCCTCCTTCGATCAGCGTCATCTGTTGAAGTTCACGCTGCAATACACCAGCGGTATGGGCATGGGCGGCGGAACGCTCATGACGGGTTGGCGCGGCAAACTGCTCAAGCAGTGGACCATCGCGTCGGAGTTCGCTGCGGGCAGCGGCCTGCCACAAACGCCCATCTACGTGGCGACGATCCCTGGCACAGGTTTTACCAATATCCTTCGCCCCAACCGCACCGGTGCAGATCTTTATGCAGCACCCGCTGGCTACCATCTCAACTCCGCCGCATACGCAACGCCATCGAACGGCCAATTCGGCAACGCGGGTCGTTACTCCATTGAAGGGCCCAACTCCATCACGCTCGATAGCTCCTTGGCGCGCGTCTTCAAATTCCGCGACCCATACAGCTTTGAGCTACGCGTCGACAGCACCAATATCCTGAACCACGTGGTTTACACCGGATGGGTCACCACTACAAACAGCACTACCTTCGGTCTGCCTGCCTCAGCGAAGGGCATGCGTCAATTCGAACTCAGCGGGAGGCTTCGCTTCTAACCATGAAATCTCTCGTACTCATCGCAACTCTCGCGCTCGCAACCTCGGCCGTATCGCAGCAGATTGGCACCAATCAGCCGCAGGGCCAGGACGGCTCATACACGCTTAGCGTCAAGTCACAACTCGTGACCGAAGCGGTCGTCATCAAGGACAAGAGCGGCAAGTTCATTCCGAACCTCACCGCCAACGACTTCACCATCACAGAAGACGGCACACCACAGAAGATTCGCGTCTTCGAACATGAATCGCTGCCCGTTGACGCCGCGCCTCTGCCCAAGCAGGACCCCAACGACGAACAGGTCAAGATTTACAAGAGGCTGGCGCGCACATCATTCCAGCAATCCGCGCAGTACAAGGACAAGCGTCTCATCGCCATGTACTTCGACATGACGGCCATGCGTCCTGACGATCAGTTGCGCGCACTGCAGTCCGCGGAAAAATTCATCCGCACACAGATGACCTCTGCCGATCTCGTCTCCATCCTGCGTTATCAGGGTGGCTCCGTCGATGTGTTGCAGGACTTCTCGCAGGACCGCAACAAGATGCTCTCCATCCTTGAAACCATGATCGTGGGTGAAGGGCAGGGCAATGACGAATCCGTCACTGACGACAGCAGCGCAGACACAGGAGCAGCCTTCGGTCAGGATCCAGGCGAATTCAACATCTTCAACACCGATCGTCAGCTTTCTGCATTGCAGACAGCGGCCACTATGCTCGGCGCAATGAATGAGAAGAAGATCCTTCTCTACTTCGCCAGCGGCCTCCGTCTTAATGGCAACGACAATCAGGCGCAGCTCCACGCAACCGTTGAAACTGCCGTGAAATCCGGCGTGGCTTTCTGGCCCATTGACGCGCGCGGCCTCGTGGCTACTCCGCCGCTCGGTGATGCATCGCAGGGTTCGCCCGGTGGACAGGGCATGTACAGCGGCGCATCTGCCACCGCTGTTAACGATCGCTTCCAGCAGTCGCAGGACACGCTCTACGCGCTCGCTGCAGACACCGGCGGCAAAGCCTTCTTTGACAACAACGATCTCAATGCAGGCATCGTCCGCGCACAGAAGGCCGTCACGGACTACTACCTCATCGGTTACTACACCACCAACACTTCGTTGAATGGTGCGTTCCGCAAGATCAAGATCACCGTTGCCGATTCGCTCAACGCCACACTCGACTATCGAAAGGGCTATTACGCGAACAAGGAATTCGGTAAGTTCAACGGCACCGAAAAAGAGCGCCAGTTGGAAGACGCGCTCATGCTCGGCGACCCCATCACCGAACTCACCATTGCAATGGAGTTGAATTACTTCCAGCTCAATCGCGCAGAATACTTCGTTCCCCTCACGGTCAAAATCCCCGGTCGTGAACTTGCACTCGCAAAGAAGTTTGGCAGTGAACACACTGTCATCGACTTCGTCTGCGAAATCAAAGACGAAATCGGCGGCAACACCGTCACGAACCTGCGCGACAACGTCGATGTAAAGATCAGCGACGACACCGCCGCAGAACTCACGAAGCGTCCCATTGAGTACAGCACCGGCTTCACGCTGCTGCCCGGCCGTTACAACATCAAGTTCCTCGCACGCGACGACGAAACGGGCCGCATCGGCACCTACCAAACCAGCTTCATCATTCCGAACCTGAACAAGGAAACGAAGAAGCTTCCCATCAGCTCAGTCGTCCTCAGCAACCAGCGCGTCGACACCAAGTCCGCACTCTTCAACACCATGAAGGGTAAGGATCAGGCCAAGTCAGACGCGGTGAATCCGCTGATGAGCGCCGAAGGCAAACTCATCCCGTCGGTCACACGTGTCTTCCGCACAGACCGCGACCTTGAGATTCTGCTGCAGGCGTATCAGGGCGCAGCGCCAGCCGCTGCAGCGACACCCGGCGCTGCTCCGGCAGCTCCAGCACGCGGACCTCTGGTGGCATACGTCTCCATCTTCCGCGATGGCAAAAAAGCAATGGAAACGCAGGCCGTCAAAGCCGAACCCATCGCTGAAAGCCGCCTCGGAACGACACCCATCCGCATGAAGGTGCCGCTAACCAACCTCACCGCAGGCGAGTACGACATACAAGTCACCGTCCTCGACCCTGCAGGCAACCGCATCGCCACATGGCGAGGCCCCATGGCCATCGCACGCTAAGCGAATCAAACAATACAAAGGGCACGGAGACATCCGTGCCCTTTGTATTGTTCAGAGAGACAACACCCGCGAAGCTCGTACGGCCAAAGGCCGTCATCAACCGAAGCTCCAACGGTCGAAGACCGTCATCCTGAACGAAGCGAAGCGGAGCTGAAGGACCTGCATTCCTATCCCGCACGAGATACTTCGGGAAGATAAAGAAGTTAAGTAAGCTAATCTTTTACAATCACCGCTTCCGGTCGTGACGCATACTCCGCCCACGAACCGTCATACAAACTCAACTTCTCAGCCCCTGCCAGTTCAAGCGCCAGCGAAACCACCGCTGCCGTTACACCGGACCCGCATGAAGTCGTACAGGGCTTCGAAAGATCAATACCCTTCGCCGCAAAGTATTCGCGCAACTCCTCCGGCGACTTCATCTTTCCATCCACCGCCAGCTCCATAAACGGAGCATTCACCGCACCCGGCATATGCCCGGACGACAAGCCGGCACGAGGCTCCGGCGAGGTGCCATCAAACCGGCCCTTCGCCCTCGCATCCAGAATCTGCTCGCCGCGAGCAATCTTTCCTTGCAACTCCGCAAATGTGGTCATCGCTCCCGGCTTCAACTCCGCTGCAAACGAAGCACGCTCGCGTGTCACCTCGCCGCTCTCCGTAGGCAAGCCCGCAGACTTCCATGCAGCCAATCCACCATCCAGCAGATGCACATCCTTCGCGCCGAAGCTGCGCAGCATCCACACCGCGCGCGGGGCAGAGAACACACCCACCTGCTCATACACCACGATGGTGTCATCCTTCCCAATGCCCAGCGCTTCCATGCTCGCGCCAAAGCTTTCAGCGGAAGGCAGCGTATGCGGCAAGCCTGACGAATGATCGCTCAGGTCATCAATGGAAAAGAACACAGCACCCGGCAAATGCTCTGCCACATAGCGCCCGCGCGTATCCACCGCAGGCGTCACACCCACCGGAGGCATCGTCGCATCCACCAGAACCAGCTTCTTGTCGCTCAGCCGATCCGCCACCCACTGCGTACTCACAATCAGGTTCATAAAACTCAGGTTAGCAGCCAGTGGGTTGACCTTCAGCAGTATTCGGAGTCTCATAGGAGACAGAACATGGTGCGGCGTCGACTCACAACACGCGCATTCTGGCTGATGCTGGCAGTCGCCGGCCTCTTCAGCATGTTCACGGTCCAATCCACATACACGCTGAAGTTCAACCACATCCCCGGCAGGCTCAACGCCCGCGCCGGCGGTACGGTCGCCTCCATGGCGCAGCGCGAACGTGTGGAGAAGGTTGCGGAGTCCACGCAGGCAGATGAATCGCTTGCCCTTGGCTCTGACCTCGACATCGCCGTACAGGCTCCCCAGCTGCATGTAACGCCCGTTCGGCAACGTACAGAAGCAGCCCTCCCCGCATCGCCGGGTCTGTGGCCGCCACCACTGCTTTTCCGACCACCGCCAACACTCTCCGTCGCCTGAAGCCCTCGCGCAGCCTCTGCTTGCGCGTAGTTCCTTCTCGTTTGGCACCAACGGAGAGCTTCGTCATGACATCTGCCTGCCCCACCACTTCAGAGCGCCAGCAGCGCCTCCTGCAACTCGTCGTGGACCACCGCAATTACTTTCTGCGCATCGCTCATCGCATCCTGCACAACGAGCACGACGCGGAAGACACCCTGCAGAACGCCTTTTATTCCGCATGGAAAGCGCTCGACGGTTTCCGTGAAGACGCGCAGTGGAAGACCTGGTTCACCAGCATCGTCATCAACAAATCGCTTGCCCTGCTGCGCTCGCAGAAGGTGCGCCTCGCCGCGTCCATCGACGAAGATCCGCTGCTGCTCTCCGAGTTTGAAATGCAGCGCGCCGACCACATGGAAACACCGGAGCGCACACTCCTGCGCAATGAAGACCACAGCATCCTGCTCCTGCGCATGGAACGTTTGCCCGCAGGAACCCAGGCAGTCCTCCGCATGCGCTACTTTGACGACCTTTCGGTGGAAGCCATCGCCGCCCATCGCGGAGCCACACCTCGCAGCGTGGAGGGGCATATCATGCGCGGTAAAAAACTCCTCCGCCGCGACGCCCACAAAACACCGCGCCAGCTCCTGCGCCCCGCTGTCCGCAGATACGCCGCAACCGCCGCCTGACCTCGCATCCGCGTCGGTGTGGAGTAGAAACACCGGCGCGGCCTACAATAAAAGGTGCATGTCTTCCGAACAGATCGTCGAACAGACCACCGCGCCCGAAGAGCCGAAGCGCTACCAGCCCCACGAGATTGAGCCGCGCCTGCAGGCCGCCTGGGATGCTGACCCGTCGCTTTACGCCGCTGACCCCATCGCCACCAGCAAAAAGCCGAAGTATTACGTGCTGGAAATGCTGCCGTACCCCTCCGGCAAGCTGCACATGGGCCACGTCCGCAACTACTCCATCGGCGACGCCCTCGCGCGCTACCAGTGGATGAACGGCTTCAACGTCCTGCACCCCATGGGGTGGGACAGCTTCGGCCTGCCCGCCGAAAACGCCGCCATCAAGAACAACACCGCGCCGCGGGAATGGACGCTGAACAACATCGCAGAGATGCGCAAGCAGATGCAGCGCATGGGCCTCAGCTACGACTGGTCGCGCGAAGTCACCACCTGCCTGCCGGAATACTACCGCTGGAACCAGTGGCTCTTTCTCGAAATGCTGAAGCGCGACCTCGCCTTCCGCCGCAAGAGCAAGGTCAACTGGTGCCCGAACTGCAACACCGTGCTCGCCAACGAGCAGGTCATCAGCGGCTGCTGCTGGCGCCATGAAGACACGCTGGTGGAACAGCGCGACCTCACGCAGTGGTTCTTCCGCATCACCAACTACGCGGATGAACTGCTCGACGGACTCGACAACCTCGAAGGCTGGCCCGAGAAGGTGCGCGTCATGCAGCGCAACTGGATCGGCCGCAGCGAAGGCGCGGAAGTTACATTTGCCGTGGATCAATGCACAGACAACATGACCATCACGGTCTTCACCACGCGCATTGACACCATCTTCGGCGCATCGTCGCTGCAGCTTGCGCCGGACCATCCCATCGTCCAGCACTGGGCTTCCGGCGATGCAGAATTGTCCGTTGAAGTGGACAAGATGCTGGCCGAACAAAAGACCGCGCGCGACACCGACATGCTGGGCGAACTGCCCAAGCACGGCGTGCCCACAGGCCGCAGTGTCATCAATCCCTTCACGGGCGAAAAGCTGCCGGTGTGGATTGCCAACTACGTACTCTCGGGCTACGGTACCGGCGCAGTCATGAGCGTGCCCGCGCACGACGAACGCGACTTCGAATTCGCGACGAAGTACGGCTTGCCCATCAAGCGCGTCATCGCGCCCAACCTCGACACCAACGATCTGCCGTTACCTTACACGGACAAGGCAGAATCCGTGCTGATCGACAGTGGTGAATGGACGGGCGAAGCTGTCCTCGAAGCTCAGGAAAAGATGTCGTCCTTCGCAGAGAAGAACGGCTTCGGCAAAAAGACCACGACGTATCGCTTGAAGGACTGGGGCGTCTCGCGCCAGCGTTACTGGGGCACGCCCATCCCTGTCGTCTATTGCGACAAGTGCGGCATGCAGCCTGTACCGGAAAATCAGTTGCCCGTACTGCTGCCAGAGAATGTTGACCTCGCCGTGGTCGATGGCTCACCGCTCTCACGCGTGCCAGAGTTCGTTAACACCACCTGCCCGCAGTGCGATGGCCCAGCGCGCCGCGAGACAGATACCATGGACACTTTCGTCGATTCGTCCTGGTACTTCTATCGCTACACCGACGCGCGCAACAACACCGCGCCGTTCGCATCGGAAGCCGCAAATTATTGGTTCCCCATTGACCAGTACATCGGCGGCGTCGAACACGCGATCCTACACCTGATCTACTCGCGCTACTGGACAAAGGTCATGCGCGACATCGGCCTCATCAAGAATAGCGAGCCCGCAACGCGCCTCTTCACGCAGGGCATGGTCATCAAGAACGGCGCGAAGATGTCCAAGTCCAAGGGCAACGTCGTATCGCCCGACGACATGATCGCCAAGTATGGCGCAGACGCAACGCGTATGTACGCGCTCTTCGCTGCACCGCCGGATCGCGATCTGGAGTGGCAGGAAGAAGGCGTCGCCGGCGTCTATCGCTTCCTCTCACGCGTACATCGCCTCACCACGAAATACGCCGCTCTGCATCGCGCAACCGAACACACGCAAACCCTCGAAGGCTTAAGCGTCGACGGTCAGCACTTGCTGCGCACATTGCATCAGACCATCGCAAAGATCACGCTCGACTTCAGCGGTCGCTGGCACTTCAACACCTGCATCGCTTCCATCATGATGTTGGTGAATGAAATCTCCGCCAGCGAAGCAAAGATGGACGCAGGCGACATCTCGCCCGCCACCATCCGCGAAGTCTTCCGCGGTCTCGTGTTACTGCTCGCACCGTTCGCACCATTCCTCTCGCAGGACTTGTGGACGGAACTTGGTCACAGCGGCATCGTCTTCCGCCAGCCTTGGCCCGTCGCAGATGCGGAACTCGCGCGCGAAGACGAAATCGAAATCCCCGTGCAGGTCAACGGCAAACTCGTTATCGTCATCAAGGTTGACGCAGCCGCGGACGCCGACACCATCAAGGCCGCCGCAAAGGCTGACGAGAAGGTCGCTGTGCGCATCGCAGGCAAGCCCATCGTCAAGGAGATCTTCGTCCCCGGCAAGATGGTCAACCTCGTGGTGAAGGGATAGTTCACTTGGTTAAGGAACAGCAGCGCGCCACGCAGGGATTCGTCGCCACACTCACACAAGTGCGCAACCATCCTTCGTGGGTGCTGCTGGAACTTACCTGGCGATGGCTCTTCGGCATCCCCGCAGTTGCCATCGTTTACGTGCAGGCGTCCAAAGTCTTCGCCTCGGTGCCCTGGCGCGCAACCAACATTGAAGCCCTCACGGTGAACCAGCTCCTCACCGATCCCATGAAGGCTTCCGCCACCATCGCTGATTTCGCAGCAATCGTTCTGCCAGGTCTGCTGCACATCGCATCCTGGCTCGCACCAGTCATGCTCGTTGCCTGGGCCATCGTCTCCGGCGCGGGCCGCACACTCGTCCTCCGCCGCATGGATGCCACATTGCAACCGCGCATCGGCACCATGATCGCATTGCAACTGCTGCGCATCCTGCCGCTCGCTGCACTATGTATCGTGTGGTTCTTCGGCGTGCAGGCACTCGGCCGCTGGACCATCGTCAACCCCATCGCCAACGGCGGCGACCCCATCATCATGGGCTACGTGGGGGGCGTTATCGTCCTCACGCTGGGCCTCTTCGTCGTCTCCGCACTCATCGGCTGGATCTTCAGCCTCGCACCGCTGCTTTCTGTACTCAACGGCACCGGCGTGGGCGGCAGCATCTCACAGTCGATCCGCACTGGCGGTCTGCGTAGCGGTCTCATTGAAATCAACCTCGTCCTCGGCATCGTGAAGATCGCGCTGATGATCCTCGCAGTTGTTTTCTCGGCCTGCCCTCTGCCATTCCAGACCGAACTCACAGACCAGTTCCTCTTCTACTGGAACTGCGCCGTAGCGGTGTGGTACTTCATCGCGTCTGACTTCTTCCACGTAGCGCGCCTCGCAGGCTACCTCCAGCTCATCCGGCCGCAAACCACCGAATAAGCCCAAGGCCGGTCATTCTGAGCGAAGCGAAGAATCCCCACACATTTCCTTCGCCGATACACTCCAAAGTTCCTCGCATCAAATCGGGTGCCCCAGGTTCGCGAAGCTACCTGGGTATCGCGAAAGCGATCCTACGAACGAAGTTCGTCCAGCGGGAACTCACATAACCAAGGCTGTTCAAGCGAAGCTCATACGACCAGAGGTCGTCATCCTGAGCGAAGCCGAAGGACCTGCATTCCTTTCGCTTACTGCAACGCTCTGAGAAGCCCAAAAATCCTCGGCGACCAAAGGCAGCAATCCCTCTGCACTCCGCATCACAGCTTGCGGAGGGACTACGGCTATGTCCTTTGGTCTTTACGTCTTCGGCTACATCGTCATCATCATCGGCGCAGCCTACCTGCTGCATCTCGCCCACGTGCCGCAGCACTGGATCGCCGGTCTTGTCATCGTCCTTCTCGGCGCGGGCATCGTTACCGGCGTCGCAAATACGCGACAGAAGGACAAATCCGAATAGCGAACTCCCGGCGAAGATTCACAGACACGTCTGTAACCCGCGGAAGTTACAATCAGGCTTGTGGACAGTTCAACCATTGTCATTCTGGATTTTGGAGCGCAGTACACGCAGCTCATCGCTCGCCGTGTACGTGAATTCAATGTGTTCTCCGTCGTTCTGCCTTGCACCGCCTCGCTTGAGAGCATTCGCGAGCAGAACCCCATCGGCATCATCCTCTCCGGCGGCCCCAGCTCCGTCTACGACGCGGACGCGCCCAAGGCCGACCCCGCAGTCCTGAAGCTAGGCCTGCCCACGCTCGGCATCTGCTACGGCATGCAGTTCATGGCGCATCATCTCGGCGGCAAGGTAACGCCCGCCGATAAGCGCGAATACGGCGACGCTGTAGTCGACGTAAAGAAGACCAACAAGCTCTTCGCCGGTCTTCCTGCAAAGCTTGATGTATGGATGAGCCACGGCGACAGCGTCGTCGATCTCCCTGCGGGCTTCGTCATCGCAGGCGAAACACACAACGCCATCTCCTCCATCGCCGACGAAAAGCGCAACATGTACGCGGTGCAGTGGCACCCCGAAGTTGCGCACAGCAAGCAGGGAACTGAGCTGCTGAAGAACTTTGTGCTCAACATCTGCGGCGCAAAGGCAGACTGGACACCGGCACACTTCATCACCTCGACGGTTGAAGCCATCAAGAAGCAAGTCGGCGATGGCCACGCCATCTGCGCTCTTTCAGGCGGTGTTGATTCGGCAGTCGCAGCCGTGCTCGTTTCGCGCGCCATCGGCGACCGCCTCACCTGCATCTTCGTCAACAACGGCGTGCTGCGTAAGAACGAGTTCGAGCAGGTGCAGAACAACATGCGCAAGAAGCTCGGCCTCAACGTCGTTGCTGTTGATGCATCCAAGCGCTTCCTTTCGCAGCTCGGCGGCATCACCGATCCTGAAACCAAGCGCAAGATCATCGGCCGTGAATTCATCTCCGTATTCGACGACGAAGCCGCACGCATTCTCGCCGACCAGGAAAAGAGCGGGGAACTGCAGCACGACGCCGCAGGCAACGAAATTGCATGGCTCGTGCAGGGCACGCTCTACCCCGACGTCATCGAATCCTCCAGCGTCAAAGGCCCATCGCAAACCATCAAGAGCCACCACAACGTTGGCGGCCTGCCGGAAAACATGAAGCTCAAACTCATTGAGCCTCTGCGCGACCTCTTCAAAGACGAAGTCCGCCGTGTCGGCAAAGATCTCGGCATGCCCGACGAAGTGCTTGAGCGCCAGCCCTTCCCGGGCCCCGGCCTCGCCGTTCGCATCGTTGGCGAAATCACCCCCGAGCGCGTGGAAATCCTGCAGAATGCCGACGACATCGTCGTCAGCGAAATCAAGAAGGCCGGCCTCTACAAGCAGATCTGGCAAAGCTTCGCAGTCTTGCTGCCGGTCAAGTCGGTCGGCGTCATGGGCGACCAGCGCACCTACGCCTACACCTGCGCCGTCCGCGCCGTGCACAGCGACGACGGCATGACCGCCGACTGGGTGCCGCTCCCCTACGAAGTGCTCAAGACCATCAGCAGCCGCATCGTGAACGAAGTCCGCGGCATCAACCGCGTCGTCTACGACATCACCTCAAAGCCACCTGGCACCATCGAGTGGGAATAAAAAGAAACGGCCCGAAGATACTCTCTTCGGGCCGTTCACTTTTGCAGAGGAATCGTTTTATTTCTCCAGAACCACATGCGTCGCAGCATTGGTCGCCACATGTTCCTTCACGCTGAACCCCAGCGACGGCAGATCAATTCCCGCCAACAGGTTCTCGCCACGCCCCAGCATCACGGGAGCCATCGCCAGGTGGACACTGTCCACAAGTCCTGCCTGCAGATACTGCCGAGCCGTCAACACTCCGCCGCCAATGCGAACATGCTTCTCACCCGCAGCCTGCTGCGCCTTCTCCAGCGCCGAGCCAACGCCATCCGTCACAAAGTAAAAGGTAGTGCCACCCTTCATCACAATCGGATCACGCGCATGGTGCGTCAGCACAAAGGTGGGTACGTGATAGGGCGGCTCCTCTCCCCACCACCCCTTCCAGCTATCATCCGGCCAGGGCCCGCGCACTGGCCCAAACATATTGCGGCCCAGAATCCACGCGCCATTTCCTTCCATCGCACGACGAGCAAAGATGTCATCTGCCGTATCTTCACCGTCGATCGCCATACCTTGCATGGCACGAAATGCCTTCGTAGGAAAGAACCACTGCATCAACTCCGGCCCGCGCTTACCCAGCGGATCTTGCAAGCTCTGCTCAATGCCCGCAGCAAATCCATCCAGCGAAACCGAAAACCCCGCAATCCGAACCTTCCCCATTCTGGCCTCTACTTGTTATTTGCAAAGAACGTAATCGTTACATCTACAGTGTGTGTTTCTGGATGCGCTACGGAATCAAACTTTGCCGTGTACGGTGCCAGCGATCGCAGCGCTGTATTGTTTTGCAGAAATTTTGCAGCATAAACGGAATCCCATACAGCTCCTGGTTTCAGCTTCCAATTTGTGTCAAAGTCTTTCTGTGCCTGCCCCGATAAACCCGTTGTGTGGACACTGTCCACATGATAAACCTGACCGGGCGAAATCGTCAGGTTGTAAGCCACCGTATGATTCGTTGTATCGGCCTTCAACGCGGGCACGATTGCCGCGTCCACATAGCCTTGCCGATGGTAAGCATCAAGGATGGGCTGATAACTCTCACGCAACGCAGCAACGGATACTGTATCGCCGGCTTGCACCTTGTTCGCCTTCGCAAAGTCGTCGGCTGAGAACAATGCGGTCCCCGGCCATGTAATGGAAGCCACACGGTACGGTTCTCCTGGAACAACCTGCGCCGCGACGGTAACGTTCGCCGAACCAGTCGCGCCATCCGCAACTGTGCGGCTCACATTTTCCAACTTTGCATCCACATAACCCGCGTTGCGATAAGCACTCAACAACGTGTCGGAAAGATGGCTATCAATGCCTTCATTGAAGGGCGTCCCAACCAGTTGGCCAATCGACTTCCGTTCTCCGGGAGCCAACTCGGCGCTTACGCCAGCCAGTTTCACATTGCTCAAAACCAGTCGCGGTTCGCTCACGCGAAAGGCTACGGCTGCTGTTGGACGCTCCGGCGTAGAGGGCTTCTGAAAGCCCTCTACCTTTGCATTTACACCCTTCGCCTTCAGCATTTCCTGAAGTGCATCCTGCACCTGCTGTTGCAGGTAGCCCGCAGCAGGCAGCTTGTCTGAATAAAGAGGCACGTGCTGCTGCAATCCAGCTTCGCGTTCTTCCGGTGTCAACCACGCAATGTTTTCAAAGGAAACCGGCAGCATCGTCGCAGGATCAGCAGGCTTCAGTTTGAAGATCACATCAATGCCGCTGGCCGCTCCATTTAGAGACATTTCAATGTCGCCAAACGCGCCGCTGTCTATAATGTGTTGCGCGGCATCGCTCATCTCCTTCTGGCCAATCTTCTGTCCAGGTGTCAGACCACTAGCAGCCTCAAGTTGTTTTTGCGAGTAGGGAGCGCCACCCTGAAATACCATGCGCTTCACGGTGTATTGGGCAGAAAGGGAAGCAGCAGCCAGTAGCATGACCGCAGGAACAGCAAATTGAAATCGGAGCATAGCGCAGAGTCTAACCTTGCCGCGCAAAAAAGGAAAAGGTCATCGCATATGCGATGACCTTCCGAATCCTTCTTTGGGAATTTACACTTCAGCCAACGACGAAGCACCGTACTTTAGGTACCAAGGCGAAGCCGCCTTCAGAGCCTCATTCACATTCTGAATGTTCTCCACGCCCGTGGTGTTCAGCCATGCTTCAAAGGCCTCTACACCCTGCTGCGCGTAGATCTTGATGCCGTCGTACCACGTTGCACGACCGCACAGAACGCCATTGAACTTCGTGCCGCTTTCACCTGCCAGCGCCAGCGTCTCAATGAAGATCGGATTGGTCACACCGGCTGACAGATAGATGAACGGTTTATCCGTCACCGTCTCGGCATCGCGGAAATACTGCAGCGCCTGCGCACGCGTGTAAGCGGATTCACCCTTGAACGCCTTTGTGCCTTCCACAAAGGTCATCTCAACGGGCACTTCAACCTTCAGCACGTCCACGCCGTAACGGTCCTTGGTGAACTCTTCCATCGTCTTCGTTACCACAGAGGGCTTCTTGCGCGCATACTCCAGCGTCTTCTCGCCCTTGCCGGCTTCGTCGTAACCCACCGGCTCCAGAAAGAAGGGAATGTCGTGGTAACGGCACTCATCGCCAATGCGCTCAATCCATGCCTGCTTCAGGTTGTTGACGTAGGCGTCTTCGTACGGCGTGTAGTACAGCAGAATCTTCACGCAGTCCGCGCCCGCTTCCTTCAGGCGACGAACGCTCCACAGGTCCAGCAGATCCGGCAGGCGTCCCGGCGTAGCGGCGTCATAGCCGGTCTTCTCATAGGCCAGCAGTAGTCCAGCATCGTTACGCTGGCGCGCTGCAGGCAGACCGTATTCCGGATCCAGCAGAATTGCCGACGCATACTTCGTCAGCGTCTTCGTCACCAGTTCCTTGAAGATGACCAGATCATCACCCGATGCTGCCGAACCGCGTGCTGCGCCAATCGACTTCTGCAGCGATCCGCGCTGGTCCATGGCCGCTGCGGCAATCACGCCACGCGCATCGGATACAGCCTTCAGTCCCTTGATCTTTCCCGGTGTTGGCTTCGTTGCCACTGTCATCCTCCCTGTTTTGAATCGCTTCATTATTCTATCGGCGCAAGAACACCGCATGAAAGGTGCGATACGGTTGCACGCCTTCACGCACCGATAAACGCGCGAATACCTTAGCCCTGCAGCAGCTCTTCCTGCAACCGGATAAGTTGTCGGATGCCGTTCTCAGCCAGGTCGAGCATCTCGCTCAGTTGCGCCCGCGAATACGGCACCTTCTCCGCCGTCGCCTGCGTCTCCACCAATCCGCCGGAAGCCGTCATCACCACGTTCATGTCCACTTCGGCTTGCGAATCTTCCTCGTAAGCCAGATCCAGCAGAACCTGCCCATCCACAATGCCAACGGACGTAGCAGCCACTAGCTCCCGCATCGGCGACTTCGGCAGCGTTCCCGCCTTCACCAACCGGTTCAGCGCCAGCGCTAGCGCCGCACACGCGCCAGTAATCGCGGCGGTACGTGTACCGCCGTCAGCCTGGATTACATCGCAATCCAGCACAATGGACCGCTCGCCCAGCGCCTTCAGGTCCACCACGCTGCGCAGTGACCGACCAATCAGCCGCTGAATCTCATGCGTTCGGCCGCCAATCTTGCCGCGCTCGCTCTCTCGGGGCGTGCGGGTGAGCGTTGCCCGCGGTAACATGCTGTACTCGGCGGTAACCCATCCCTTACCACTGTTCCGAAGCCATCCCGGCACAGTGGGTTCCACAGTGGCATTGCACAGAACGCGAGTATTCCCAACCTCCACCAGAACCGAACCCTCAGCAGTGGCCACAAAATCCCGGATTAACCGTGTTGGACGAAGTTCGCTGGTGCCGCGATCATTACTACGAAAAACCAATTCTTTACCCTCACTTATCCCTTTAAGTATCGCCGATTGGCGTTATCCAGCGCATTTCCTTGGCCGTTTGTCCCAAAATGGGAATATTTTCCCGTAGCGAACCAGAATTACTACGTCTCCTTCGTGCAGCTTTCGGTTACTTTGCGAGCATTACTTAGGTCGCAAATAGTACGTTAGTTGAGTAACCCCAAGAACGATGCCCGAACCATTGAAGCCCCTGAATAATTTCCAGCGCCCCGGTCTTTCCAAAGAAAGGTTGTTGACCCCGTCGGGCCCTGTCTCGGATATTTCCGATATTAGTAATGTCGGTCGTTGGACAGCTTCTTCGCCGCTCACTTCCGTCCCGGAAGGATCGGAAATTCCGCAGTTCTCCCCGTCCGAGCCCAAACTTGAACTTCTCGTCGTCGATGACGACCTTCCTGTGCTCAAAGCCTGTTGTGAAGTGGCATCGGGCATGGGATTCGCAGTTCATGCTGCCAACACGTCACAGCAG
>NZ_JAEDXV010000059.1:0-3100 GCF_036877645.1 Terriglobus sp. ADX1 | reverse complement strand
GCGCGTGAAGTTATCACTCTTTACCCGATAGATGTGGTGCTCATGGATTTGCGCATGCCCGGCGGAGGCTTGTCTCTGCTGGAGGAAGTACGTCGCGCGCGTCCCCGCACCGCCGTTGTCATCATGACGGCCTTTGCCACAGTGTCGTCAGCAGTAGAAGCCATGCGCATGGGCGCTACGGACTATCTCACCAAGCCGTTCGCCATGGACGAGCTCACCAGCGTTCTGGAACGTGCTGGACAGCGTCGAGCTTTTGAAATGGAAGGGCAACGCGTTCAGGGTAGTGTCCGCGCGCAGGCCGGATTTGGTAATCTCGTGGGCCGCTCGCCAGAGATGGAGAAGCTCTACCGCATCATCTCCAAGGTTGCCAATGCCAACCATCCGGTGCTCATCCTGGGGGAGAGCGGTTCTGGGAAAGAAACGGTCGCGCGCGCCATTCATGCCAGCGGCCCCCTGGCCACCCGCGGGTTCCACGTCCTTGAGTGCGGTCAGTTAGCGCCAGCGGTTCTGGAAAGTGAGCTCTTCGGCTTTACTCGTGGCGCCTATACCGGCTTTGATCGTTCGCAGGAACCCTTGCTCGCTGCGCCGGAAGGCGGCACGGTATTTCTTGATGGCATCAGCGAAATGCCATTGGAGCTGCAATCGCGCCTGATGCGTGTCTTGCAGGATCGGCAGATCACCCCTCCTGGTGGCGCACAGCCCATGCCGCTTACCATGCGAGTGCTTGCCGGTTCCAGCCGCGATCTGGCATCTCTCGTGGCGCAGGGGCAGTTCCGGAAAGATTTGTATTACCGGCTCAACGTCGTCAGCCTGCGCATTCCGCCTCTGCGGGAACGCCGCGAAGATATTTCACTTCTGCTGGAATATTTTCTGGGACGCATGCGTCGGGAACGCGCCACCACGTACCGTTTCTCGCCGGAAGCCATGGAAATTCTTTCTTCCTATGACTGGCCCGGCAACGTCCGCGAGTTGGAAAGTGCCATTGAACGTGCCTGCGCTCTTTCCAGTGGACCAGTTCTTTACATGGGCGATCTACCCACACAGATGCACCAGCGGCCGTTCCCCGACACCACTGCGGCGCTCACTCGTGTGGACGAACGCCTGTCACAACCTTCGGTTCCGGCTGCGGACCGTCCCTCGAATCCCATCGTCTCCATTGCGGAGCTCGAGCGGGAGGCAATCCTCCACACCATTCGCCAGCTCCACGGCGACAAACTGATGGCAGCAAAATTACTCGGTATTGGCAAAACAACGCTATATCGCAAACTCAAGGAATACGGCATCTCAGATATCTAGTCGGGCATCGACCGGAGAGCTTACTCCGGCGTGCACCGTTGCAGATGCCGCCAACCAATCTTGTTTTTTGTCGTACGGTTCGTGGCTGTTTAGGTTGTTCTGCTTTTTCTCTCTTCCCGATTTTCGTAAAACCGTCGAGATGTGAGGCGGAAATATGGAGAAGACAGTACTCATCGTTACCGCCATGGAGGGCGCCGAGAACCTGGCTCGCGCTATCTCTCGTGAAGCGGATGCAATCGTTGAAATCGCCAGGAGTCGGCGTGCCGCATTGGCGCGTCTGCGGCGCGGTCCAGTCACCGCGTTGTTGCTGGATTCCGCGTTGTCTGACGCGGAAGTGACCACCTCTGACATCGTGTGGCAGAACGCGGATGGAGCCGTGCCACTGGAAATCCCTCTCAACAGCCTTGGCGCCATGGGTGTCGTCCGGCTGCTGCAAAGTGTCCTCGAAGGTCGCCGGCAGGCAGAAACCGAAGGCCGTAAACAGGCCGCGGCAGCTGTCACGGAAGAGCTTCAGTCCACTCTCACCAGCCTCTTACTGGAAAGTGACCTGCTCTCACGAGACAAGGCGCTCACTCCAAATCTCGCAGAGAAGGCGCGCATAGTAAGGGAGCTTGCGGACACGCTCCGGGTGAGGCTTCGATCGGAGTGTCGAGATGCTCCGTCTGGCCTAGGCTCTGTCATGTTCCCGCGGGCGTCTGAATCGATGTACGTAAGATAGGGTGTCCCAGGTTTGCGGAAGCGAACCTGGGCCGCACGCCAGGCGTTCTCCCGACACCTCTGCTATGCTGCCCAAGGCATCTGCATCCGCGGGGCCATCGAAATCCCGTATTCGCAGACAAGCATTAAGGAGAACCACCCATGTCCGAACAGGCCCCAGTTACCATCACCGTCCGCCCCAACGGCCCGCTCCGCGTGGAAGGCCACATCCGCCTCATCGACGCCGACGGCGCTGAATGGGATCTCACCGGCAAGCCTGCCGTCTCCCTCTGCCGTTGCGGCGCCAGCGAAAAGCGCCCCTTCTGCGACGGAGCCCACAACCGCGTCGGCTTCCAGTGCATGACCTCGCCCGGTAACCTCACCGGCAAGTAACCCACAAACAGGAACAAGAAAATGCCCCGGAGCTGAGAGATCAGATCCGGGGCATTTCATTTTCTATACAACGCTTACTTCTCGGAGTACCACTTCTCCAGGTCGTCGTGCATTGACTTCAACGCGTCCACGTTCAGGTAAACCATGTGGCCGGCAGGGTAGTAGCCGTACTTCACGTTGCCAGTCCGCGACGGAGGCAGCATCATCTGAGCCAGGTCATGCTCCGTGCCAAAGAACGGAGTCGCCAGGTCATACCATCCATTCGCAGAGAACACACGCAGACTCGGGTTCTTACGCATCGCATCGGAAAGGTCGATCACGGTGTCCGGCTCTGCAGGAGCCTGTCCAGCGCCACCGCCGCCACGCATGCCCGACGGACGGTGATGCCAATCCCAGTTGCCACCCGGCGCGCGCAGGTCGTACGTGGTGTCAGGGTTGTACTTCAACTCCTTCTGCATGTACTCGTGGAACGCGCCCACGTAAGCACCAGAGATGCCTGTGTCCGACGGATCATAACCCGGCGTCTCACCCGCATCATCCGTGTCCGTACCTTCAAAGCGAGCATCGTAACGACCCAGCGTCAGGCCCTTATCGCGTAGCAACTCTTTACGGAAGCGCGAAGGATCAATGCGCAGCTTTACCTGCTTGCAATACGCAACAGAAAGTCCCGTGAACCCCGCCAGCTTCGTTGCCACTGCATCGAATTCAGCGGGCG
>NZ_JAEDXV010000058.1:0-5336 GCF_036877645.1 Terriglobus sp. ADX1 | reverse complement strand
CGCGATTGCCGGTGGCGGCGAAGAGTGCGTTGTTGCGAACGGTGAGGGCGTAGACGACGTCCTGCTGGAGGGCGACGAGGCGCAGAGGTGTGCCGTCGGGGGCGATGCGGTAGATTTCGGAGCCGTCGGGAACGATGGAGTTGTTTGCGGCGGAGATCGCCGAGCCGGGCTGAAGAATCGTAATGGCCACGGCAGGTTGGCCGGATGCGGGGAGCGGCGGCAGCGCGGGCGGTTTGCGGTCGCCTACGGCTGCGGCGTAGAGATTGCCGGCGGTGTCGAGGACGAGTGCGGTGATTTCGTGTTTGGGTGCCGCGTAGAGCGCGAAGGGTTTGCCGTCTGGCGCGATGCGATAGATGAGGCCTGCGCCGTCAGAACCCGCGTAGATGGTGCCGTCCGTTGCTACTGCGAGTGAGCGGATGTGTTGGTCGCCGCTGCGGAAGACGAGTTGCGGCTTGGCATTGGGTGATTGCAATGGGACGCGAAAGATGGTGGCGGGAGCACCGGCGGCGATGAGTAGATCGCCGTTCTTTGCGATTGCTAATGCCCAGAGATATTTCGGCTTCTCTGTGGTCTGCGTGGGGTCGAAGACGATTTGCGGTGTGGTGTTGCCGGGGGTGACGCGATAGACCTTGCCGTCGGGCGATGTGGCGACGAGGATGGTGCCGTCTGCGAGTGCGAGCGTGGCCTGGACGTTCAGCTCTTTGAAGGATGCCGCTGTGGTGACGGCGCCTTTCGCGTCGATCCTGAGGAGTTGCGAGCCACCGGAGGGTGCACCGGTACCTGCGTAGAGATCGGAGCCACCCGCAGTGAGTGACCAGAGGAAGGTGCTGGATGTGGCGGCAATGTTGCGGAGCGCGGGAGCGGGTTCCAGGCGACCGTCGTTGCGCATGGCTACGTTGGTGGGTGTGCCGCGCTCGAACTCGTCGTAGCGGCTTTCGGTCCACTGGCGGGTGCCTTGTGCGTGTGCATTGAGCACGGATGCGGTGAGTGCGGATGCGGCAACGAGGATGGCGGCGGCGTGTCGGATGGCGTGCCTCTAACGAATGCGGATAGTGAGAACTTCTGCGCCGGAGAGTTGTGCTTCCGCAGGTGCGGAGCCAGCCTCGGCGGCGGTCTCAGACGTGAAGGTGATCTGGCGGGTACCGCGCATGGGCTGCAGCACGTTGGCGATGGAAGGAGGTAACGATGGCAACGCGGCGGCAGCGGTGACAGCCTGTGTCTGGTGGTCAAGGAGTGTGACGTAGAGGCGGTCGTTGCTGTGTGTGCGATTGAGTTGCGCGACGGTGTCCTGCACACCAAGGTTCACGCTGCCTGCAGCGGGTGGCGGTGTGAGAAGACGGTCGAGCGATGGGCCGTCGCTGACGAAGATGCGTAGCGGGCCGGGCGTGAGTGTCGTCGGCAACGTGATGGGGATGCGCACGACGCGGGATTCGCGCTGGAAGGGTCGTATGGTGGCTTCCACCTGGATGGTGTCGCCCGGCTGCGCTTCGTTGGTGCTGAGGCGGGCTGTTTCGAGTTCGGCTGATTCGCGACGCGGCACGGCGACGGCGTGGAGATGGATGCCGGTGATTTTGGGTTGCGCGAGGTCGTTGCCAAAGACGGCGAGGAATTTTTGCGCGAAGGAGAGTGTGGCGAGTTGTGCCGCGGGTTGGTTATCCGAAGCTGCGAAAGTGCTGGCTAGATGCACCGTGCCGGGGCGGCCTTCTGCGTCTTCGAGTGCGATGTCGCCGGTGAGGCGAAGGCTCATCTGGTTGGCGGCGGTGTTGTTCTGATTCAGCGATTGATAGACGGCAGCCAACATGATCTGCGGTGTGAGCTGGCGGTTGTCCAGCACTTCAAAGTGCAGTGATTGAGCGGGAAGGCCGCTGCCGGGCTCCGGTGTAATGTCGACCGCGACGGGAATCATGCGAGCGGTTCGTCCGAACGTGCCAGCGACTGCATTCGCACGATCCTGTGTGAAGGAGCCGACAGTCTCCGTGGAGTTGACGATCTTGAACGCGTTCATGGGCGAAGCGAGGGTGGCGATCACCTCTGACTTCGTCATGGGGATGGAGATGTCGCCGTACTGCGTCATGGGATGGCCGCAGGCGAGGAGCTGTTTCGCGTCGACGTAGGTGACGGTGCAGGTGGCGGCTACGTTGAGGTCGCCGCGCGCCAGAATGGCGGAGACCGCGGAGCCGGGGATGATGGGCTGCGGCTGTGGCGTGTCCGGCGATGCAGAGCCGATGCCGCTGACGGGTTCCAGGCCCAGGGTGCGGAAGTTATCGGCGTATTTTGCGATGGTGTCCTGCGAGAATCCGCTGAAGACCAGCGGGGTGTCGATGGCGTGAATCTCGGGGCTGGTTTCGCTGACGGAGGCTTTGCTGAGCGGTGTGGCAATCGGCGGCGGGGCGAGTGTGGGCAGATCGCGCACCTGCAACATGCTGCCGATGGGGGTGATGCCGCAGATGGGCTCCTTGCTGAACTGGCCGATGCGGTAGGCGAGCGCACCGAGGAGTTTGCCGTCGATGTAAACAGGGGATCCGCTCATACCCGCGACCACGCCGGTAAATTCCGGCTTGGCGCCGTGGAGGCGTGCAAGGATCATGTCCTGGCCGGGACCGATGGCGTCTTTCAGACGACCCAGGATTTCGACGTCCATGGGTTCGGGGTCGGTGCCTTCAAAGACAGTCCACGCGGTGCCGTGGAGGCCACGATGCACCTCGGAAAGCGGGAAGGTATCGGCGTGCAGGGGCGGCTGTGCGGCGTTTTGTGCCGCAGCGGTTGCCACCGGCAAAACGGCGGCCAGTGCAGCCGTTGCCAGCGTAGCCTTTCGGGGAAGAATCACGTCTACCAGAGTAGGGCCAAGCGTAGCCCGTGCCAAGTTTCGCCTTGCAGCCATACACGTGATGGACGTGGCACGGCGGGTTTAGGCTAGGGGATACCGCCTTACGGATTCGGGAGACGAAGTCTTGAGCAGAACGAAGCACACACTGGCCGCCATGGTTGCCGCGACAATGCTGCTGCCAGTAGCCGCGATGGCACAGCAGACGCAGACTAAGCCCACTACGCCCGCACAGACGGACGATGCAGGGCCGCAGCAGCAGGACACACCCGTCATTCTGAAGAAAAAGCGCGCCAACGCACAGGAAGATGAGCCGCCACCGCCTGCTCCGGACGAGGAGAAGGTAAAGAATCCCAAGGGCCTGGAGAACTACTCCATCCGTGTGGATGTGCCGGTGGTTACGGTGGATGTGAGTGTGCAGTTGCAGAAGACGGGCCAGTTTGTGCCGGGGCTGAAGCCGGAAAACTTCCGTGTGACGGAAGATGGTGTGCCGCAGAAACTGACCGATCTGCGTATGCAGCAGAAGCCCATTACGGCAGTGATGCTGCTGGAGTTCGCGGCGAATAGCTGGGCGTTCATCCGCGATATGCAGCAGGCTTCGTATGTGTTCTTCAAGCAGTTGAAGCCGGAAGACTACGTTGCCGTGGTGACGTATGACTTGAAGACGCATATCCTGACGGACTTTACGCAGGACAAGCAACTTACGGCTGAGGCGCTGCAATCGTTGACGATTCCGGGCTTCAGCGACACGAACGAGTTCGACGCACTTTCCGAAACGCTGGACCGGCTGAGCCGCATTGAAGGGCGCAAGTACATCATCCTGGTTTCGAGCGGTCGCGATACGTTTTCAAAGTTGAACTTGGATCAGATTTACAAGAAGGTGCGCGACTCCAAGGACATTACGATTTACACCGTAAGCACGGGTGGATTGGCGCGTGAACTGTCCGACTCTCGCGGTGGCATGGGGGCGATCACGCGCATGGATTATCTGCAGGCTGATAACCAGATGAAGACGATCTCTGCGATGACGGGCGGCCAAAGCTACTTCCCAATTTTCCAGGGCGCGTTTCCTGAGGTGTTTGCGTCGATCAACAACTCAATCCGAAACCAGTATGTGTTGACGTATCACCCCACGAACACGGCCCAAGACGGGACGTATCGCAAGATCAAGGTTGAGCTTGTGGATCGTGAAGGCCAGCCGCTGACGATGGTGGATGAGAAGAACAAGAAGCTGAAGTATGCGGTGATGGCGCGTGATGGATATCGTGCGCGTATGCCGGTGGAGTAGTGCGACGTATTAGCGGCTAGACTGGCGGTATGGTTCCACGTACTGCCAGTCTGCTTGCTCTTGCGGTTGCGATCGGCGCGGAGACTTCCGCGACTACTGCGTTGAAGGCATCACATGGTTTCACCAGGTTGTGGCCTTCCGTGATTGTTGTGATTGGCTATGCCATTGCTTTTTATTCCATGACCATTGCACTCCGTACCATGCCTGTGGGCGTGGTGTATGCCATCTGGTCTGGCGTTGGCATCACGCTGATTTCACTGCTGGGATGGCTGGTGTATCGTGAACGGCTTGATGTGCCCGCTGTGCTTGGCATTGTGTTGATCTGCGCCGGCGTTTTGGTCATCCAGGTCTTTTCGAAATCGCAGGCGCACTAAAGCGCACAAAGTAAACCGCGGAGTTCGCTTATTGACTGCGAACTCCGCGGTTTTGTTTTGAGTCGATTGCGACGTTTTATTCTTCGTCATCCAGATCGAATACACGCTTGGGTGGCGCGGTGGTGATGCGTTCGCGAAGACCTGCTTCGCAGCCGATGAGCGCAACGAGCCCGATGCCGAGCAGGAGAACGGTGCCCTCGACGCGTGTGGACCATTGATGGCGTGCGTCGAAGTCTTTACGCAAGGGCGAGTCCGGCAGGAGAACGCTGATGTTGCCACCTGCGAGCGCGCGGTCATGCTCCATGGGCAGAACGATGGCACGATTCGATACGAATGTAAGTACCAGCATGAGCAGGATGAGGATGCCCTGCCACAGTGGCTTAAACGCGCGGTTGTTGAGGAATCGCAACGCGACGAGCATGGCGATGCCGCAGTAAATGCCGATCATGTGCAGCATGAGGATGGAGTGGCCGATGAAGTCGGCAAACTTTTCCGTGGTGCCGAAGATCTGTGCCGCGCCGGGGGCTACGACTGCTCCGAAGAAGACGATGCCGCCAAGCCAGAGGGAGAGAGCAAGAAGACGAAGGATGCGGGCGGCGATGGTCATAGAGCCAGTGTACTTGCGCGCCTAGTTATCTGACGGAAGCTCTACGTGTTCCACCACAATCACCTCGGTCGGTCCTTTGGATGAGTCCGCATGAAGACCAGCCTGTTCCGTCATGGCGGTGAACAAGTTGGGTGCGGCGTCTGCATTTGCGCTGGTATCGGCGCTGGCGGGTGCGTCCGCAGGAGTGAACTTGAGGTGGAAGTCATACTTGCCGTCCAGCCCGGTTTTGTTGATGACCGGACG
>NZ_JAEDXV010000057.1:0-6154 GCF_036877645.1 Terriglobus sp. ADX1 | reverse complement strand
GTTTGGCTGTTGATGCGGTTTTGGTTTCCTGCGGCGTTGTAGTGGGTTGAGGGGAATGCAGGTCCTTCGGCTTCACTTCGTTTCGCTCAGGATGACGAATTTCATTCGTACGAGCTTCGCTGGTTCGCACTCCGTGCGACGGATCGCGCGTTGCGCGATAACCCAGAGCTTCGCTGGAACGACCGTGATGTGAGTTAGCCGAGTATGCGGCTTAGTTCTTCCGTGCCGTTCGTAATGAAACGGCCGTGGCCGGTGGCGATGGATTTGGGCTTGTAACCGAGCAGATGCCGTGCTGATGCGTCTGCGAGGGCGAAGTCCCATGTGGCCATCTTTGGGAATGGGAAGTACCACGCTGGCGCGGTGACGCGGTGCAGGCCGCCGATGCTGGTGAGAGCGTCACCTGCGAAGAGTGTGCCGTCGCGTTCATCGAGAAAGCTGAAGTGGCCCGGCGTGTGACCGGGCGTGGCGATGCAGCGGAGCGAACCGAAGAGTTCGCCTTCTGTGAGCGTGTGCGTGGGATGTGTTTTTGCGCCGGGGAAGCCGCCCTTCACCTTCTGCTGCGGTTCGTTGGGATGCAATGAAAGATCGCGGTGCAGGAAGGGTGCTTCACGCTGCGAGATAGCCACGTCTACCGTGCCGAGCAGCGCATGCAATTGATCTAACGAACCGATGTGATCCACATGCGCGTGCGTGAGGAGGATGCGACGGATGCTGCCACCGAGCTCGCGTGCGGCCTGGATAATATTTTCCGCCTGACCGCTGATGGTGCAGTCCACGAGGGTGAAACCGTCGCGCTCGCGGACGAGGTAACAGTTGGAGATGCCCAGGAATGTCAGCTGCGCCAGATCTTTATGGATGCATATCAACTTCATGGTGATCGCCCCTATTCCTTTCCGAACTGCTATTGAACAGATGCGCCTGCCGCTGCGGTTGTTTCCGACGCGCAACAGATTAGCAGCACTTTGTTGCACATCTGCTGCTGTCCGTAGAATCGATTAACGGAAGAATGATGGAAGAGAATTTGCAAAATCGGATTGCCGTGGTGCTGGTGCGAGCGCGGAATCCGCTGAACATTGGCGCGGTTGCGCGTGCGATGAGCAACTTTGGATTTGCCGATCTGCGCGTGGTGAACGATTATGACCTTCCTTTTCAGGATGCGCGATCTGCGATTGACGCTGCCCCTGTGCTGAATACGGCGCTGCAGTTTGGCAGTGTTGCCGAGGCGGTGGCGGACTGCACGCTGGTTTATGGCACCACAGCACTGGGCGAGCGCAGGCTGCTGCATCCGGTGGATATGTTGCGGGATGCACAGACGCATGTTCGCGACGCAGTGACTACGGGTGGCCGTGTGGCTGTGCTGTTTGGTTCGGAGAAGACGGGCCTGTCTGCCGATGAGATGAGCCATTGCCACCGGTTGCTGACTGTTCCGATGCATCAGAGCGGCGTCTCCATGAACCTGGGGCAAGCGGCTGCTGTTTGCCTGTATGAATTGATTCGCGAGAGCGCGACGCCGCAGAGACCTTTGCCGCCAGAGGCGATGCCTGCGAACGCAGAGGAAATTGCGCGGATGGAAGCGGTGCTGGGCGAAGTGTTGGAAGAGAGCGGCTATGCGCATCGTTATCCGGCGAACATGCGCGAGGTGACGCACCGTCGCATGGTGCGGAGAATGACGCTGGATCGTGGCGATGTGGATGCGTGGATTGGCGTGCTGCGGCAGGTGTTGTGGAAGCTGCGCTCGCCTAAGAGCTAAGTGCTTCGTATCGCCGCTTCGCATGTTTTGCGCGGACTGGATAGAGCGGGCCTTTGGCCCTCGTTTTTCCTCGCGGCAAGCCTACCTAGGCCTTCGGCCTAGGCTAAGATAGCGGCGCGCCTTTGGCGCTTATTGCGATGGCTGCTTCAAGGCGTGTGCTTCCTTTTGCGTTGTAGTGCGGGACAGGAATGCAGGTCCTTCGGCTTCACTTCGTTTCGCTCAGGATGATGACCTTACGGTCGTATGAGCTTCGCTGGATGACGCGCTTTGCGCGTATGAGCTTTGCTGGGTGACGCGCTTTGCGCGTATGAGCTTCGCGGAAGGATAACTCTTGGCAGTTGAGCTTCGCTGGGGAAGAAGCATCTCGCCTTGAACTTCGTCAAGGAAAGGCCTTCGATCTGGTGGATGGCCCGGCGCGAGTTTGCTGTGTTTTTCGATCGGTTGCGCTGATAGACTCCGTTGCATGAACCACACTTTTTTCCGTTCCACCGCCGCGCTGGCGCTCGGCTTTGCCGCTGTTGCCTGTGCGCAGCAAACCCTGACCGCCGCTGACTATGCTCGCGCGGAAAGCCGCCTTGCCGCCAAGACCACATCGCTGGTGGACCACGCCGTGACGCAGGTGACGTGGCTGAAGAATCCTGCAGCACCGGGAGGCGGCGACCGATTCTGGTATCGCGATACGGCGAATGGCAATACGACATTCATGCTGGTGGATGCGGCGAAGGGAACGAAGGCTCCGGCGTTTGATAACGCGCAGATGGCGAGGGGGCTTCAGGCAGCGGGGATACCGAATCCGCAGGCAGGGTCGTTGCCGATTACGGATCTGGAATTAACGGACCTCAATCTACAAGACGTGAACTCGTTGGTGGTGACGGTGCGCGGTGAGCGGTACAAGTGCACTATCTCGACGATGCTCCAGAGAACAGACGGACAGGATGCCTTTAGCTGCGCGAAGCAGCCAGTGCCGCCTGCGCATCAGCAGGGCGCGCAGCCTGCCGTGAGCTCGACCGGCACTGGTGGCAATGCGGGCATGAGCACGAATCCTGCGACAGCAGCGCCGCTGCGTCCCGGACGTGATGAAGCGGTGGTTTCGCCGGATGGCAAGAAGGCTGCGTTCATTCGCGACTGGAATTTGTGGGTGCGCGACATATCGACCGGCGAAGAGAAGCCGCTGACCACGGACGGCGCTTACAACTACGGCTATGCCACGGATAACGCCGGTTGGACGCATAGCAATCGTGCGGTGCTGGTGTGGTCGCCTGACTCGAAGAAGATTGCGACGTTTCAGCAGGACCAGCGCAAGACGGGCATGATGTACCTGGTGAGTACGACGGTGGGGCATCCGACGCTGGATGCGTGGCCGTATCCGCTGCCGGGCGATAAAGACGTCACCATGATTGAGCGCGTGGTGATTGATGTGGATGCAGCGAAGGTTACGCGGCTGAAGATGCCTGCGGATCAACATCGTTCGTCGTTGTGCGATGACATCAGCTGCCGCGGCGGCGGATGGGATGACGTGCAGTGGAGCGCCGATGCGAAGACACTGGCGTTTCTTTCCACTAGCCGCGATCACCGCACGGAAAATCTGCGCATGGCCGATGTGGCTACGGGCGACGTTCACGATGTGATGAAAGAAGTAGCCGCCACTTATTTTGAGAGCGGCAATGGACGCGTGAACTGGAAGTATCTGTCTACGCGCAACGAGATTTTGTGGTTCAGCGAACGCAGCAACTGGGGCCAGCTTTATCTTTACGACGCGGCCAATGGCAAGTTGAAGCGCGAGGTCACGAAGGGCGACTGGAATGTGACGCAGGTGTTGCGCGTGGATGAGAAGACGGGCGACATCTTCTTTGAAGGCGTGGGGCGTGAAAAGGGTTGGGACCCGTATTACTCCGCGGTGTATCGCGGCAACCTGGATGGCAAGGGTGTGACGCTGCTGTCGCCGGAGCCGATGAATCATGCGGCTACGTTCAGTGAAGATGGCAAGTATTTTGTGGACGTGTTCAGCACGCCGCAGGTGCCGCAGACTACCGTGTTGCGTGATGCGAATGGCAAGATTGTCGCTGAAATTGCGAAGGCGGATATCACTCGTCTGAAGGCGACGGGATGGCAGGCGCCGATCAACATTACGGTGAAGGCTCGCGATGGCAAGACGGATCTGTATGGGTTGATGTTTAAGCCGTCGAACTTCGATGCGACGAAGAAGTATCCCATTGTGAACTACATCTATCCGGGGCCGCAGACGGGTTCGGTGGGTTCACGCAGCTTCTCAGCGGCGCGTGGGGATAGCCCGGCGCTGGCGGAGTTGGGATTCATTGTGGTCTCGATTGATGGCATGGGAACGCCGTGGCGCAGCAAGAAGTTTCATGATGCGTACTTTGGCGACATGGGCGACAACACGTTGCCCGACCAGGTGGCTGGCATGAAGGAGCTGGCTGCGAAGAACCAATGGATTGACATTGATAAGGCCGGCATCTGGGGACATAGCGGTGGCGGATTTGCCACGGCGGATGCGATGTTCCGCTATCCGGATTTCTTCAAGGTGGGTTGGAGCGAGAGCGGCAACCACGACAATCGCAACTATGAAGATGACTGGGCGGAGAAGTGGATTGGCCTGGATGATGCCGCGAACAAGAAGGCGTATGACGATCAGGCCAACGAAGCACATGTGAGCAATCTGAAGGGCAAGCTGATGCTGGTGCATGGAACGATGGATGACAACGTTCCTCCGAACAATACGCTGGTTGTGGTGGATGCGTTGATGAAGGCGAACAAGGACTTTGATCTGCTGATGATTCCGAATGTCCACCACGGCTATGCGGATCAGAGCTACTACATCATGCGTCGGCGGTGGGATTACTTTGTGAAGAACCTTGCGGGTGGCACACCGCCGAAGGAGTATTCGCTGGCCACGCCACAGGCACAGGCGGGACGCCGGCGGTAGGGTGATCCGATAGACAAAGAAAAACGCAGCGTCGGAATGGCGCTGCGTTTTCTTTTTAAGGGTGGCTACTACTGCACGACGCCGCCGTCGCCGCCGACGCCCTTCGGAGTTGAGTTCGGGATTACGCTGGCCTGTACCTTCCAGCCATCGTTGGTGAGGACGAGTGTTGTAGTGGCCTGGTTGGTGGCGGCGAGGGCTGTCGCGAGGTTGGGGAAGGCGTTTTGCGTTTCGGTGGCCCGCGCCCAGTCCTTCACGTCGCCGAGGGTGTAGGTGTAACTCACCGTGGTGGTGGCTCCGGGCTGCGTGCCGGAGGGGGTGTTGCTGAGGATGTCTTTCACGCGGCGATGCGCGTAGCAGAAGTTGCCATAGCCGGGGTTGTTGGCGTCGGGGGTCCAGTTGGAACGGCCCTTGTCGGTGAGGTCGTAGCTGTTGGCGGCTTGCTTAATGACGAGCAGCTTTGTCTTTTCGACCGGCGTGCGCGAGAGCAAACCCTGATCGACGAGTGCGTCGAAGGGGCGGACCTTGTCTGTGTCGTCCTGCGCATGCTGCTGCGGGAGCTGGATCGGCTGCTTCCAGAGGCACTCCGGCCACTGATCGTAATAGTGGTTGATGGCGGTCTTCAGGTTGCCGGTCTGATCCTTTGGGGCGTTGCAGCCTACGACTGCAACCGTGGCCAGAGCGGCAACGGTGACGATGGAGCGAGTTCCAAGGCGCATTTTGATCCAGTCTCAACTTTCCTGCCGACGCTTTCTGGATGGCGGCGGCTCGTGGGTTTGGATGCAATTGTGCCGGGAAAAGCCTGTCCGGTTTCCACTTTCATGATGCATTATGAGAGCCATGAACCTTTTGCTGGTGGCACTGTTGGGTGGATGTACCGGATTGCGCACATTTACGCCCATGGCGGTACTGTGCTGGTTTGCGTGGCGCGGTGCGCTGCACTTTTCCAGATGGCGGTCATTCACGGCGTCAGTGATTGCAGTGGTGATCTTCACGCTGCTTGCCCTGCTGGAGCTTGCGGGAGATAAGCGGCCTGACGCGCCCGCCAGGACTGCGGCTCCCGGTCTGTCTGCGCGGGCCGTTTTTGGTGCTTTCGCGGCGCTGTTGCTGGCGCAGCCTTTGCTGCTGCAACCGGCGACGGCGATGGTGGTCGGCGCGATTGGAGCCGTTGTTGGCTCGTATTTGGGATGGTTTGTGCGGACGCGCACGGTAGCCGCGCTGAAGAGTGCGGACTGGCCGGTGGCGGTTACAGAGGATATTGTGACCATCGCGCTGAGTATTACGTTTCTGCACCTGGCGGCGGTACACGGCGCACTGTTCCTGGGGAACCAGGGGATTGGTTTCGGGAAATAGATTTTCTACGGATGTGAAGATGCCCGTCGCTTTTGTGCGGCGGGCATCTTTTGTTTCCAGTGAAGTGGAGTGGGCAGAAGCGAATGCAGGTTCTTCGGCTTCACTTCGTT
>NZ_JAEDXV010000056.1:0-6229 GCF_036877645.1 Terriglobus sp. ADX1 | reverse complement strand
CGATCGCGTGCCTTTGTGTGGGCACGGCCTTCGCGCATGCTCAGGAGTATCGCGGTACTTTGAGCGGAACCATAACCGATGCGGCGGGCTATAAAATCCCCAACGCTGAGATTGAAGCTAAGAGTCAGCAGCAAACTTACACAGCTAAAAGTGATGCGGGTGGTCACTTTGTTATCCCGTTTGTGCAGCCCAGCACGTATGTGGTGACGATCAAAGCGTCAGGCTTTACGAGCAAGATTTATAACAATGTTGTTCTCGCTGTATCGGGCAGTGTTGATCTTCCAACCAAGTTGAGCGCCGGAGCTTCCGACACGGTTTCTGTCTCCACGGAAGATTTTCAGTTGGAGACGCAGGACGCTTCGAGCGGTACGGTGATGGACCCGGAGAAGGTACAGAACCTTCCTTTGAATGGACGTCAGGTGTATCAGTTGATGGCGCTGACACCGGGTGTTCGCTTTACCACCACGACCTTTGGCGCCAGTGGCAATTCTGGCACACGCGGATGGGACGTAACCAATGCCTACACCATCAACGGCGCACCTGGAACGACGAATCAGTTCCTGCTGAATGGAGCGCCTGTCTCCATTCAAAACGGTAGTAACTCCGGTTCCTGGACGATCTCGCCCACCATTGACGCCGTGCAGGAGTTCAAGGTGATGACAGTCACCCTCGATGCGCAGTATGGGCGTGTTGGTGGCGGCGCGATGAACACCATCCTGAAGTCAGGTACGAATGGCTTTCATGGCACCGTGTATGACTTCTGGCGTAACTCCGTTCTTGATGCCAACACATATACCGTGAACCAGTCAGGTGGGGCTAAGCCGTATCACAATCAGCATCAATACGGCTTCACTGTCGGTGGCCCCATTTTGAAGGACAAGGCATACTTCTTCTTCAGCTTTGAAGGTTGGCGTGAAGTGCTGCCCGCACCGGTTCTGACCACGGTGCCCACGGCAGATATGCTGCCAGGAGCCGATGGCAGCGTGAATCTTACAAATTATCTGAATGCCGTAGGGAAAACAGGCGGTATCTATGACCCGGAGACTGCTGTCTGCGCGAACAACAGCAATCCTTGCAATACCTATACGCGTTCCAAATTTACCAACAACACAATCCCAGCAGCGCGCATCAGCCCTGTCGGCGTAGCAGTTCTCAAGTTATATCCAGCACCGAATCTGCCCGGATATCAAAACAACTATCTCTTTACCGGAAGAGATGCCTATAAATACACCATGCCCATCACCCGTCTGGATTACAACCTGACGGATCGCACGCGTCTCTACGCTATTTTCACGCAGTGGTCTGGTTACGAGAATCGCAACAATAGCGGTCTTCCGGGGCCAGCAGCTACGGGCAATTTCGGCAATCATCGTGAAGACTGGACAACTGTGCTGGATCTGACCCACACCATCTCAAACAACATGGTGGCAGACGCACGTGTGTCCTGGAATCGTTATTGGAATCCCTCGCCCTCCGGTGCAGTGGCTGCTGGAAGCGCTACGCTTACGCCGGGCGATCTAGGGTTGTCGATGCCTGCCATTCCCACCACCAGTCGTAATCTGGCACCCACATTTAGCTTCAGTGAAACGTTGCCGACTGCGGTTGGTAATGTGGTGAACCAGACCCTTTTCGAAACATACGATATTGGCCCATCCATCACACACACCATCGGCCGTCATTCGTTGCATTACGGTGGCGAGTTCTCGTGGTATCACGATGTTGCTGCAGGCATCGGTCAGCCGAATGGAACCTTTGCCTTCAATACTGGATTTACGCAGCAGAACTATCAAAAGGCAAACAACGATGGCTCGTCCGTTGCGGCTGCGCTTCTTGGTATTCCGGCCAGCGGCAGCGTGCAGTGGAACCAACAGTTGTATGAGAGCTACAAGTATTACGGTGCATACTTCCAGGACAACTGGAAGGCCACGGATCACCTCACCTTCAACATGGGCATCCGTTGGGACAATGAAACCAGCCCGCGCGATCGCCACGATCGTTTGCTTGCCGGTGTCTGCTTCACCTGCGCAAATCCGATCAATAGTTCGGTGAGTCTGCCTTCGGTTCTGCCCAATGGAGCATCGCCGGTCCCTGTGATGTACGGAACGGCGCAGTTCTCCAGCAGCTCTCTGTCGTCATATGTGAATAACACGCAGTTCTGGCAGCCGAAGTTCGGCTTCTCCTACAGCCCAAATCGCAGGATGGTTATTCACGGAGGCTACGCGCTCTCGAAGGCATTTGGCATCGAACTGGGCGCTTCCTCTCCCTTTAACCAGACCACGTCATACAACGCGTCTGCAGACAACAATCTGCATCCTCTCTATACGTTTAAGAACGGCAATCCTTACCCGAGTGGTGCACAGGCTCCTGCAGGTACCAGCCTTGGCGGTCTGGCTCTTGTTGGTAACACCATCAGCATCGATCAACGTGAACACAAGGTTCCCATCGTGCAGCAATGGACCCTTGGTATCGAGCAGGTCATCGGTGGTGGCGTGAAGATCAATCTCTCCTACGTGGGTACGCACGCATATCACCTGCGTGTGGGCGGCAGAAATCTGAATGGACTTAATCCTTCGGACTATTCCAAGGGCTTTGCCAACAACGCCTATCTCAACCAGCTCGTTTCCAACCCCTTCTACGGTGTGTTGCCCACCACTACGTCACTGGGTGCAAACTCAACGATCGCAGCGAAGTATCTGATGGTGCCGTATCCGCAGTTTTACGGAAGCGTCAACGTCAATACCGATGCCGGTGGTTTCAGCAACTACCACTCGTTGCAGGCAAAGGCGGAGAAGCGTTTCAGCACATCGCATTCTGCGTTTGGTGGCATTAGCATGCTGAGCTCGTTCACCTGGTCCAAATTGATGGATGCTGTAAGCCGTCTCAATAATACTGGTGCAGGTCTGGTCGATCCCAGGCCGTACTATGGAATCGATTCGGGCGATCGTCCCTGGACCTTCGCGCTCAGTGGTCTGTATAACCTGCCATTTGGTCATGGTGCAGCGTACTTCAGCAACGCGAATGCCTACGTGGATGGTGTAATCGGCGGCTGGCAATTGGACTGGACCATGCAGCACCAAGGCGGTACACCCATCGCCTTTCCCAATGGATACAACTACAACTGCGGAAACTTCAACATCGTTCCCGCGCAGCGCAGTTATAAGAGTTACCTGAACAACAGCAACCCTGGATGCTTTAGTAACTTCCCGGCGTTCAGCACGGTTACACTACCGCCGTACACTACGGCAGTTCGTGCGCCGTACGCTCCACAGGTTGCTTTGGGTCTTGAGAAGAAGTGGACCATTCATGAGAGTGTGAAGTTCCAGTTGAAGGCGGAAGCATTCAATGCGATGAATACCCCCATCTTCCCCGGACCAAGCACCAGCAGTCCTACTGCAGCACCTACACGTAACGCTGCAGTGGCTGATCCGAATGCTCCGGGTGCATGGAGTGGTTATGGAACGATTGGCAACACGCAGCAGAATTTTCCGCGGCAATATCAGCTGTCAGGAAAGATCTTCTTCTAAGTTGTTGTCTTGCTGTACATAAACAAGGCCGGTGCGTTTCCGCACCGGCCTGAACATTGCTCTCAATCGAGATAGTTAACAATCGCAACTACCGGCGATAGCCGCCACGGTAGTATCCGCCACCGTAGGGGCGCGCATAGGGACGACCGTAGTACGGGCGTGGGCCATAATAGCCGCGGTAATAGCCAGGAGCGTAATAGCCGGGGCCATAATATGCGGGGCCGTAGTAAGGATAGGGACGCACGTAGCGTGGGCCGTAGTATCCGCTGTAATAACCGCTATACACCGGACCCGTGCCAATGGTGACGCCGAAACCGACGCGCTGTGCCTCTGCCTTATGCGGTGCTGCGAACAACAGCGCACCCGCAAGGGCTGCGCCCGTAATCATTTTTGCAATCGTCGTCTTCAAGCTCATCACGTCACCTCTCTCGCGTCATCGTCACGCTTGGTTCGCGTGTTCTCTGCGCACATTGGTAGGAACACAAGTGCTGCAAAAGTGTTGCGCTCGCGATGTGGAAATCGCGAGCGCAGGATGTTGATGAGGTTGTAAGTGCTTTTATGCGCGATTCTTCTGCGTATCTTCTACGGCCTGGGCAACCCGCAGGAGTTTTCCTTCCTGGAAGTGTCCTGCAAGTAATTGCACGCCGATGGGCAACCCATCCTTTGTCTCGCCGCAGGGAACACTGATACCGCAGATGCCTGCCAATGATGCAGCCACCGTGTAGATGTCTGCGAGATACATGCTGATGGGATCATCGGCTTTTTCGCCCAGCTTCCACGCGGGTGTAGGCGTCATGGGAGCAACGATGGCATCCACATCGGCGAAGGCCTTCACGAAGTCCTGTGCGATGAGTGTGCGCACCTGCTGAGCCTTGCGGTAGTACGCATCGTAATAACCCGCAGATAGCGAATACGTGCCGAGCAGAATGCGGCGCTTCGCTTCTGCACCAAAGCCTTCTTCGCGGCTCTCACGGTACAGCGAAGAGAGGTTCTTCGCGTTCTCCGTACGATGTCCATAACGCACACCGTCAAAGCGCGACAGGTTACTGCTGGCTTCTGCTGTTGCCAGCACGTAATAAGTGGGCACGGCGTATTCCGTATGTGGCAGGCTGATCTGTTTAATGGTGCAGCCCTGCGCCTTCAGGTCTTCAATGACCTTTTCGACTGCTGCGCGAATCTCTGCATCGAGACCTTCTGCGAAGTATTCTTTCGGAACACCAATCGTCATGCCTGCAATAGGCTTCTTCGATTCCGCAACGTAGTCGCTCAGCGGCTCCTGCGAGCTGGTGGCATCCATGCTGTCTGGGCCTGCAAGAACACCAAGCACAGTCGCAATGTCCTGCACCGAATGCGCCATGGGGCCAACGCGATCCAGCGAACTTGCGAAGGCGATCAAGCCGTAACGCGAGATGCGTCCATAAGTCGGCAGCAAGCCAACGACTCCGCAGAAAGCTGCGGGCTGACGTACGGAACCGCCTGTGTCCGTACCGAGCGAGACGGAGCAAAAGTCTGCAGCAACTGCTGCCGCGGAGCCGCCCGATGATCCGCCGGGTACACGATCGAGCGCGCGTGGATTGCGCACAACACCGTAGGCACTGTTTTCGTTGCTGCCACCCATAGCGAACTCGTCGCAATTCAGCTTGCCCAGCAGCAGTGCGCCTGCGGCGTCGAGTTTGGCAACGGCGGTAGCGTCGTACGGAGGGTGATAGCCCTTCAGGATGGCCGAGCTCGCAGTCGCCGGTGCGCCGACCATGGTGAGGACGTCTTTAATACCCACGGGGATACCAGCGAGCGGCGGCAGTTCCGCGCCGGTCTTCATCAGTTCGTCAATGTGTTCGGCCTGGCGCAACGCACGCTCTTCTGCCAGCGAAAGAAAGCTGTTGATCTCCTGCCCGGCAATCTGATCGCGGGTACGAATGCGCGAGAGGTAGTCCGCTGCAATGGCGGAGGCCGTGGTGTCGCCGTTGAGAATGGCGGCGCGAATCTCTGGGATGGTCTTCATGGAATAGCTCTTAGCCTCTAGCTGTTAGCTCTTAGCTTTGTTGGTCGCGAGTATCAAACGTGTCGGCAACCGGAACGTAATTTTTGGATACGGCAGGCAGTAACAGGGAAGCAGCTAAAAGCTAAGAGCTAATAGCTGGCAGCCGCTCTACCGCTCAATAACCTTGGGCACCTTGAAGAAGCGGCCATCGGTGTCCGGTGCTTCTTCCATCACCACGGTGCGATCCACAGAGGGCTTTACCGCATCCTGGCGCAGCGAGCTGCCGCCCAGCGCAGGAGCCTTTTGCAGCAGTTGTCCTACCTGCGCCATGGGCTCTACGCCTTCGGTGTTCAGCTTCTGCAACTGGGCTACATGCTCCAGAATGGCATTCAGGTCGCGCTGCATGCGTGGCTCTTCTTCTGCGGTCAGTTGCAGGTTGGCCAGTGCAGCCACGTGGCGCACGTCGTCCAGCGTGACGGTTGCGGTTTCAGGATGCGGCACGGCTACGGGCGCTTCGTTCGGATCGAATGTCTCGGTCATCGTTTCTTTCTGGCGGGCCTTGGTACTGCCGGGCGCGGTGGTGCGGCGGCGTTTTCAGGCAACACAAAAAGTATATCGGTCACGGGGATGCGGCTGATGTTGGCCAGGTCGCCGCGCAGCTGTCCGTGGATCATTTCAAGTTGGCGTTGCCATGCTGTGTCCGGCACGGTGACGGTCGCAACGC